>JAKAPE010000196.1 GCA_021811945.1 Pseudomonadota bacterium
TGCAGTCCCAGACGGTGTGGCTGCCCCGCTTGTATACTTCCATGCAGCCGTTTTATACCGGAAACGCCGCGATCCCAGCCGCCTAAAGGCGTGGGGTTTCCTGATCCCCTATCGGGGACTCTAAATCCGGCAGTTGGAGGACCTCATTGCGCGGAAACCTTTGACTTTGTAAGTAAATAAGCCACCTTAGAGGTCTCCAAATTGGAACCGCTCCGCACTTGTTCGATTTTCCTAATTTGCCTGAAATTCCAAGAGGTTTGCGAGCACTTTTAGGGCCGCAACTCACGGATTTAGGATAAATGCTTCGCATCGTCTTTGCGACGGCGATCGCGGCCGCGGCACTTGCCTTGGCCGCCCGGCCCGCCGCGGCGCAGTCAAGTCAAGTCAAGGTAGGCACGCTGACATGTTCGCTGTCATCGGGCGTGGGTCTGATCGTCGCCTCGCAACGCAACGTGAATTGTGTGTTTCGGAGCGGACCGAACGAGCCGGCGGAGGACTATACCGGCACGATGACGCGGGTCGGCGTCGACATCGGCGTGACGGCTGGCGGCGTCATCATCTGGGCGGTATTTGCCGACACCAACCGCTATGCCGGGATGCTCACCGGCACCTATGTGGGGGCGACGGCGGAAATGTCCGTCGCCGCGGGTCTCGGCGCCAATGTTCTAGTCGGCGGCTCGAACCATACCGTGGCGTTGCAGCCCGTGTCGGTACAGGGGCAGATCGGGCTCGACATTGCGGCCGGTGTCGGGACGCTCGAGCTGCACCCGGTGCCATGATCGCCTGAATGCGGCCGGCCTCCGGCTCTTCCCCGCTGTCGAGCATGCAGCCGGTGACGCGCACATTGTCGCGGCCCACGGTGTTGCGCCCCTTGACCAGCCCCGCCGACCCCTGAAACGATGGCTTCGGCGGCCGGCCTTCCCGCGAGCTGGGGAGGTTGCGGAGGAGGCATACGGCGTCGGTTCCGGGAGACAGTCATGGCGGCAAACGCAAACAACGGCACGCGGGCAAGCGGCCCACGCTGCGTCGCGCTGGTCGGTCCTTTCCAGAGCGGCAAGACCACGTTGCTCGAGGCAATCCTGGTCCGCACCGGAGCGATCCAGCGCCAGGGCACGGTCGAGGCGGGCAATACCGTCGGCGACAGCAGCAAGGAAGCGCGGAATCACCGCATGAGCGTCGAGCTTTCGGTCGCTACGACCAGTTTCATGGGCGACAGCTACACCTTCCTCGATTGTCCGGGCTCGGTCGAGTTCATCCATGACATGCGCGCGGTGCTGCCGGCGATCGACGCGGCGGTGGTCGTGTGCGAGATGGACGAGAAGAAGGTGCCGCAGCTCCAGCTCGTTCTGCGCGAGCTGGAGGCGCAGAGCATTCCTCGCATTCTGTTTCTCAACAAGATCGACAAGGCCGACGCCGGCGTGCACGACGCGCTCAAGCTGTTGCAACCGGCCTCGCGCACGAAACTCATTCTCCGGCAACTGCCGACCTTTGCCGGCGATATCATCACGGGCTTCGTCGATCTCGCCCTCGAACGCGCCTTCGTCTACAAGGAGTATGCTCCCTCGCAAGTCGTGCCGCTCGAGGGCGACGCCGCTACCGGCGAAAAGACCGCGCGCTTCTCCATGCTGGAGACGCTCGCCGATCACGACGACCAGTTGATGGAGCAGTTGCTCGAGGACATCGAGCCGCCGCGCGACAAGGTTTTCGACGATCTGACGCGGGAGTTGCGCGAGGGCCTGGTCTGCCCGGTGCTGATGGGAACCGCGAGCCGCGCCAACGGCGTCTTGCGGCTCATGAAGGCGCTACGCCATGAATCCCCGGGCATCGTCGAGACCGCCAAACGCCTCGGCGTGAAGGCCGACGCCGGCGCCGTTGCCTATGTGTTGAAGACGCAAAACACGGCCCATGGCGGCAAGATGTCGATCGCGCGCGTGCTCGCGGGCCACGCCGGCGACGGCACCGCCTTCCTCTGCGGCGACGAGGAAACCGGCCGCGTCGCCGGCGTATTCAAGCTTCTCGGCCCGAACAGTGACAAACGCGGGCCGGCGAATGTCGGCGAGACCGTGGCCTTCGCCAAGCTCGACCGGGCCAAGACCGGCGAGACGCTCACTGCGAGCAAATCGCCGCATCCGCCGGTCGCCAAGGTCGAGGCTTATCCGCCGGTGCTCGCCATCGCCATCTCGGCAAAGGAACGCAAGGACGACGTCAAGCTCGGCCAGGCGCTGGCCAAGCTGGTCGAGGAGGACCCCTCGGTCACCATCGTCCACAATCCGGACACGCACGAGGTGGTGCTGTGGGGCCAGGGCGAGATGCATCTGCGCGTGACGACCGAGCGGCTGAGCGACCGCTTCGGCGTCGCCATCGAACGCCGGCAGCCGTCGGTCGGCTACCGCGAGACCATACGCAAGGGCATTGTCCAGCGCGGCCGCTACAAGAAGCAGTCGGGCGGCCACGGCCAATACGGCGACGTCATGCTCGACGTCAAGCCGTTGCCGCGCGGATCGGGATTCTCCTTTGACGAGAAAATCACCGGCGGCGTGGTGCCGCGCAACTACATTCCAGCCGTCGAGGAAGGCGTCATCGATGCGCTCAAGCAGGGGCCGCTCGGCTTTCCCGTCGTCGACCTCACCGTATCGCTGATCGACGGCTCCTATCACACCGTGGATTCTTCCGACATGGCGTTCCGCACCGCCGGCCGCATCGGCATTGTCGAGGCGCTGCCGCAGTGTCACCCGGTGCTGCTCGAGCCGATCGACCTCGTGGAGATCGTCTGTCCCTCCGAGGCGACGGCGAAGATCAACGCGCTGTTGTCGGGCCGGCGCGGCCAGATCCTCGGATTCGATACGCGCGAGGGCTGGGAGAGCTGGGACGTGGTACGCGCCATGATGCCCGAGGCGGAGATCGGCGACCTGATCGTCGAAATCCGCTCCGCCACGGCCGGCGCCGGCACCTTCACTTTCAAATTCGACCACATGGCCGAGCTCACCGGCCGCACCGCCGATCAGATCATTGCCGCCCGCCGCGCGGCGGCGTGAGGACGGCGGTATCAGCGTAACGCCGGTTGGTATCCCTCGGCCGGCTGTTGTGGTGCGCATTCGATTTCGCAGATCTGCGTCACCGGCTCAGGCAGGTCGCCGCCTGCCATATCGTAGCCGACGGCGCGGAGCATTCCGCAGGCCGGACTCATCGCGACCGCGAGCCGCGTGTAGGGGTTGAGGACCGGGGGCCGAAGCCAGTCGAAGCGCCCGTTCGCGAACGAGCCGCGCCATCCGGCCAGCGCCTCGCGCCGCGCCCGGCTGCTGTCGGCCGCCTCGGCGCCTGAGCAGACCAGAAAGCGGCGGGTCCCGATGCGGCCCTCCCAGCCCGGCCGGCTTGGCAGCCAATCGTTCGCCGCGCTGGTTTCTGCCTCGCGTGTATGAAAATCCGTCTCGGTGCGCTCGATCACACAACGCTCGCGCGCAACACAGCCGACGAGCGTGTAAATCACCGGGCGCGCGACGGGTGTTCGTTCCAGCATGTCCCGGGCCGCGCGGTAGTCCGCGCAGACCTCGAATGCCAGACGTAAGAGCTGATCGGGGGGCATGCGACCGGAGCAGGCCCAGACGTTGAGGCCATTGGCGGCAAAGTCGTAAGGGCGCAGCCACGGCTGCGCCTTGCGGCGCCACATCGGCGCCTGATTGATGCAGGCGGCGAAACGCTGCGGCGCCATCGCCGTCAGCACGCCGACATAGCCGGGCCAGGTGACACTGAAGAAATCGCCGCTGGCGCCGCGCATTTGCGCGAGCTCGCTGTTGCGCCCGAGCCCCCGAAACGGCCAATCCAGCGTGCGCGCGAGCCATGGCAGGCCGTTCTCTTCGCAAGCGAGCGCGGTGCAGCCCCATTGATAAGAGGCGTTGAGCAGCCACACGCCGGAAAAGTCGAGCGCCACGGCGATTTCGGCGATCTCGGCCGCGTAGGGCGAGCGCGAACGATCGAGCCAGCGTCGGCAAAGCCGATCGAGGAGCGGCACCAGCGGCATCGCCGCCCGGGGGAAAAAGCCCAGGCACGCATCGCGCAGCGCCCGGGCCGTGCTGGCGTTTTGCCGCGCGTGTTGCGGCGGGCCGCCCGCGCGGATGTCGATGATCGGAATGGCGGGTAAGAGCGCGCTGGGCACGGAGGTGCCGGCCGTCTCCTGGGTTCCATGCATTGCGCCGGCGTCAATGTCCCCGCCGCGCCGTCGCGTCAAGTGTCGCACCGGCGCTGCTATGCCGTGGGGCTCTTCTTTCGCGCTGCCGCTTGGCATGACCAGTTCCCCACCAGTTCCCCTGCGCCGAGTTGAAGGCACGGATAGGTTCACCTAGAATTGAAATCTCGTTAATTAATAAGACCCCATCAGCAAACAATTTGCGGAGGAAGCCCATGTCCAGCATCGTCCAGCGCAGCATCGACGCCAAGACCGCGCAAGCGGCGATCGAGGCCGCCGCCGCCAAGGCGCGGGAAATGGGGCTCAAGATGTGCATCGCGGTGACTGACGAGACCGGCGATCTCAAGGCCTTCCACCGCATGGACGGGGCGCCCAAGCTGTCGATCGGGATCTCTCAGGACAAAGCCTATACCAGCGCCGCCTACGGCTTCCCCACGCACGGCTGGTACGACTTCATCAAGGACGATCCGCCGCTCTTGCACGGCATCGTACACACGCCGCGGCTGGTCGTGTTCGGCGGCGGCTATCCGATCAAGGAGAAAGGCGAAATGGTCGGCGCCATCGGCATCAGCGGCGGCCACTACAGTCAGGATATGGAATGCGCCAAGGCGGCGCTGGCGGCAATCGGCGCCGACGCACCGTAGTACCGGCTTTGGCAAGGGACGGATCGCGGCGGCAAATCGGGAATGCAAACGCTTTCGGGGCGATCGCGAAGCAAGATCGACCCGTCCTTGCCGACCGCCGGAATAAAATAAAATTCCTTGCTGACGAACCATTGCGCTCCAGCGTCTCCCGTGGTCCACTTAAGCCATATCGGGCAGCGCGAAAATCTGAGCGGAGGGGGGATACGCTCTTGTGTTGACGCGCTCAGTTTGCCATGTTGTAAATAGGACAGCATTGCTGTCCCAATTCGTGGCCCGTAGCGCGCGGCCGGACGATCCGGTCGGGCGCGCGAGGGCCGGCCGCCGGGGCGAAGGCGCGTCGGACGGCGGCGGAACAAGCAACCACAGGGCCGGTCTGCGGCGCGAAGGTTGCCTCCTGAAGGTCGGGTTCGCCCTTGCGCGCGACAGTCGCATCTTTCTCCGCTTGCGGCGAAAGAAGCGAAGAGGTCGAGGCGAGGACATGATGCGCCAAATCTCGGCAGACCATGGCCGCCGCGCGCGCCAGGCAACGCGAGGACGGTGACAGCGCGAGGAGTGCTAAGGATAGCGCAAGGATGACTGCAGGCGCCCAAAGCTTCGGCCTGTTCGATCCGACGCTGGAAAAGGATTCCTGCGGCGTCGGCTTCATTGCCGATATCAAGGGGCGCAAGTCGCACAAGATCATAGCCGACGCGCTGACCATCTTGTTCAACCTCGAGCACCGCGGCGCCGTCGGCGCCGATCCGCGCGCCGGCGACGGCGCCGGCATTCTGGTGCAGACGCCGCACAAGTTCCTGGTCAAGAAAGCGGCCGAGCTGGGCTTCGCGCTGCCCGCGCCCGGTCACTATGCCGTCGGTGTCCTTTTTTTGCCGCACGACGAGAAATGGCGGCGGGAGATCATGGACACCTATGCGGCGGTCGCCGCGCGGGAGGGCATGACGCTCTTGGGGTGGCGCGAGGTGCCCACCGACAATTCGACGCTCGGCGAATCGGTCAAGCCGACCGAGCCCGTGCATATGCAGGTCTTTCTCGCCCGCAATCCGCGCGTGTCGTCGGAGGACGAATTCGAGCGCCGGCTCTACATTCTGCGCAAGACCATTTCCTCTACGCTCTATGGCCGGCGCGAGAGGCAGACCTCGCAGTATTACCCGGTCTCGCTCTCCTGCCGCACGCTCATCTATAAGGGCATGTTCTTGGCCGACCAGCTCTCGACCTATTATCCCGATCTGCACGATCCGGATTTCGAGAGCGCGCTCGCTTTGGTGCATCAGCGCTTCTCCACCAACACGTTCCCGACCTGGTCGCTGGCGCATCCCTACCGCATGATCGCCCATAACGGCGAGATCAACACGCTGCGCGGCAATAACAACTGGATGGCGGCGCGGCAGGCCTCCGTGTCGTCGCCGAAGTTCGGCGACGACATCAGCAAGCTGTGGCCGATCTCCTATGAAGGCCAGTCCGACACCGCCTGCTTCGACAACGCGCTCGAATTCCTCGTCATGGGCGGCTATTCGCTCGCGCATGCGATGATGATGATGATACCCGAAGCATGGGCGGGCAATCCGCTGATGAACGAGGAGCGCCGCGCCTTCTACGAATACAACGCCGCGCTGATGGAGCCCTGGGACGGCCCGGCGGCGATCGCCTTCACCAACGGCGTGCAGATCGGCGCCACGCTCGACCGCAACGGCCTGCGCCCGGCGCGCTACATCGTCACCCGGGACGGGCGCGTCATTATGGCGTCCGAGGTCGGCGTGCTGCCGATCCCGGAGGAGGACATCGTCACCAAGTGGCGGCTGCAGCCGGGCAAGATGCTGCTCGTCGATCTCAAGGAAGGCCGCCTCATTCCCGACCAGGAATTGAAGGCGACGCTGGCGAAAAGCCATCCCTACCGGGAATGGCTGGGCCGCACGCAGATCGTGCTAGAGGAGCTGCCGCCCGCGGCGGATCAGGCGCCGATCTCGAACCATTCGCTGCTCGATCGCCAGCAGGTCTTCGGCTACACCCAGGAAGATCTGAAAATCCTGATGACGCCGATGGCGACGACCGGCGAGGAACCGATCGGCTCGATGGGCAACGATACGCCGATCTCGGCGCTGTCCGACCGGCCGAAGCTGCTGTTCACCTATTTCAAGCAGAACTTCGCGCAGGTGACCAACCCGCCGATCGATCCGATCCGCGAGGAACTGGTCATGAGCCTGGTCTCGATCATCGGGCCGCGGCCGAACCTATTCGACCTCGAAGGCGCTTCGAAGACGAAGCGCCTGGAAGTGCGCCAGCCGATCCTCACCAATGCCGATCTGGAAAAGATCCGCTCGATCTCGCAGGTCGCCGAAACGCACTTCAACTCCCGCACTCTCGACACCACCTGGCCGGCGGAAGCCGGCGCCGCCGGCATGGAGTCCGCGGTCGGGGCGCTGTGTGCGGCGGCCGACGCGGCCGTGCGCGACGGCATCAATATCATCATCCTTTCCGACCGCGGCGCGGGCGCCGAACGGATTCCCATACCCTCGCTGCTCGCCTGCGCCGCCGTGCATCATCATCTGATTCGCGAGGGCTTGCGCACCTCCGTCGGGCTGGTGGTGGAATCCAGCGAGCCGCGCGAGATCCACCATTTCGCCTGCCTCGCCGGCTACGGCGCCGAGGCGGTCAATCCCTACCTGGCCTTCGAGACGCTCCTCGCCATGAAGGACGGCTTGCCGCAGAAGCTCGACGCGGGAGATGTCGTCAAGCGCTACATCAAAGCGATCGACAAGGGACTGCTCAAGGTGATGTCGAAGATGGGCATCTCGACCTATCAGTCCTATTGCGGCGCGCAGATTTTCGATGCGGTCGGCCTGAAGTCGGGATTCGTGCGCAAATACTTCACCGGCACGGCGACCCGCATCGAAGGCGTCGGCCTCGACGGCATCGCCGCAGAAGCGGTGCGCCGGCACCGCGACGCCTTTTCCAACGCGCCGATCTACCGCACCATGCTCGATGTCGGCGGCGACTATGCGATGCGCGTGCGCGGCGAGGATCACGTCTGGAACGCGGCCACGGTCGCCGCCCTGCAGCATGCGGTGCGCGGTAACTCCTACGAAAAGTACCGTGGTTATGCGGCCGCCATCAACGAGCAGGCGGAGCGGCTCACCACGATCCGCGGTCTGTTCCGCATCCGCTCGGCGGCCGAAGAGGGCCGCGCCGCGATACCGCTCGAGGAGGTCGAGCCGGCCAAGGAAATCGTCAAGCGCTTCTCAACCGGCGCCATGTCATTCGGCTCGATCTCGCGCGAGGCGCACACCACGCTGGCCATCGCCATGAACCGCATCGGCGGCAAGTCGAACACCGGCGAGGGCGGCGAGGAAGCCGAGCGCTTCAAGCCGCTGCCGAACGGCGACTCGACGCGCTCGGCGATCAAGCAGGTGGCCTCGGGCCGCTTCGGCGTCACGGCCGAATATCTCGTCAATTCGGACATGATGCAGATCAAGATCGCGCAGGGCGCCAAGCCCGGCGAAGGCGGCCAGCTGCCCGGCCACAAGGTCGACAAGACCATCGCCAAGGTGCGCCACTCGACCCCCGGCGTCGGCCTCATCTCGCCGCCGCCGCACCACGACATCTATTCGATCGAGGACCTCGCCCAGCTCATCTTCGATCTGA
This sequence comes from Pseudomonadota bacterium, assembly GCA_021811945.1. GTDB lineage: Bacteria > Pseudomonadota > Alphaproteobacteria > Rhizobiales > Xanthobacteraceae > BOG-931. The sequence continues at coordinate 8,464 of JAKAPE010000196.1, forward strand.
AAAACGTCAACCCGCAAGCCGCGGTCTCGGTCAAGCTCGTCTCCGAGATCGGCGTCGGCACGGTCGCCGCCGGCGTCTCCAAGGCGCGCTCCGACCACGTCACTATCGCGGGCTTCGAAGGCGGCACAGGCGCTTCCCCGCTGAGCTCGATCAAGCATGCCGGCTCGCCCTGGGAGATCGGGCTCGCCGAGACCCATCAGACGCTCGTCGCCAACCGCCTGCGCGGGCGGATTGCCGTGCAGGTCGACGGCGGCATCCGCACCGGCCGCGACGTGGTCATCGGCGGGCTGCTCGGCGCCGACGAGTTCGGCTTCGCCACCGCGCCGCTCATCGCCGCCGGCTGCATCATGATGCGCAAGTGCCATCTCAACACCTGCCCGGTCGGCATCGCCACGCAGGATCCGGTGCTGCGCCGCCGCTTCGCCGGACAACCCGAGCACATCATCAATTTCTTCTTCTTCGTGGCCGAAGAAGTGCGCGAGCTGATG
>JAKAPE010000197.1 GCA_021811945.1 Pseudomonadota bacterium
GCAGTCCCAGACGGTGTGGCTGCCCCGCTTGTATACTTCCATGCAGCCGTTTTATACCGGAAACGCCGCGATCCCAGCCGCCTAAAGGCGTGGGGTTTCCTGATCCCCTATCGGGGACTCTAAAGATCCGCACGAGACTCGTCGAGAATGAGCAATAATCGTTCAAGGAGGAGGCTCATGAGGTTTCCGGCTCTCCATGACGGGCAGGTAGACCAATCCCGGCACTGGAGGCCGGGAGCGGATGTATCCCTATCAGTGCCAGGTCGTTACCGACAATCCGAAGCACAACCATTGCGACATCAACGTCTACGTCTACATCTACATCTACATCCACATCTCATGGACTGATCACGGTCAACCGGCCGCCATCAACACACAGCTACGGGAACCACCTCATATGGGGACCAGGTCAAATGCACGAACCTGAGTGGGCCAAGTCGAGCAGAACTGACGTCCGTGTGCCACGCCGGCTGGTGATCGGTATTTCAGGGGCTTCCGGCATCATCTACGGCATCCGCGCCCTCGAATTCCTGCGGCACTTGGACATCGAGACGCACCTGGTGATGAGCAAATCGGCCGAGATGACCCTCGCATATGAGACCGATCTCAAGCCTAGCGACGTATGCGATATGGCATCGACGCATCACCCGGCCTCCGATATCGGCGCCTCGATCTCGTCCGGCTCGTTTTCGACCATGGGCATGCTCATTGTGCCGTGTTCGATCCGCACCATGAGCGAAATTGCCACCGGCGTGACGGGTTCGTTGCTCAGCCGTGCCGCCGACGTGGCGCTTAAGGAGCGCCGCCGCCTAGTGCTCGCCGTGCGTGAGACGCCGTTGCACGCCGGCCATTTGCGCACCATGACGTGCCTGGCGGAGATGGGAGCCATCGTGGCGCCGATCGTTCCCGCGTTCTATAATCGTCCGCAGAGCATCGACGACATCATCAACCACACGGTCGGCCGGCTGCTCGATCTGTTCGGCGTGGAATCAGGGGCAGTGAAGCGCTGGCATGGCCGGCCTGCCAAGTCCTATCCGGCAAAAAAGGCGTGAAAGTAGCCGCAGTCGTCCGAATGCGTTCCGTTTGGGCGTTTTTGTCGGTCCGTCACCGCTGTGGGGCAGGACTTGTCTGGACCAGCGTGGCCCGTGCGGCATCGAGCGTCGGCGCGCCAGCAGGCCGACACGGAAGGGGGTGCCGCCATGATCGACCACGTGTCCGTCGCCGTGCGCGATCTTGCCGCAGCCGAGCGGTTCTACACCGCGCTGCTCGGTACGTTGGGCATGACCAAACAGCGCGAATGGCCGAAGGCTGCTATCGGCTTCGGCAAGAGCTATCCTGAATTCTGGATCAACGTCCGCGCCCAGATGAGTCGCGTCGCCATGGACAGCGGCGTGCATGTCTGTCTGCGCGCACCCGACAGCGCAGCAGTCGATGCGTTCCACGCTGCCGCGCTCAAGGCCGGCGGGATATCCGATGGCGCGCCGGGACTGCGACCGGAATACTACGCAAAATATTATGCGGCCTTCATCCGCGACCTCGACGGCAATCGCCTCGAGGCGGTAACGTTCCTGCGGGACGTTTGACACTCAATCCAAAAACGCGAGGACCAAGTCGCGCCCTGCGGGGGACGAGCGGGACATAAACCGATATCACAACCGCTCGGCCGGCACGGCCATCGCCTTTTCCGCCTCGGCGACGCCCCGCGCTGCCTCGCGCACGGCCGGCAAAACCTCGTCAATGCGCTCGGCGACGAGCAGATCGACCCCCCGCGAGGGTTCCGGCACCAGGCCAAGCGCGCGCATATGCGCGATAAGCGCGAGCAGCGGCTGCCAGAAGCCGTTAGTATTGACGATGAGGATCGGCTTCTTGTGGCGTCCGAGCTGGGCCCAGGTCATCTGCTCTACCAGCTCCTCGAGGGTGCCGAGGCCGCCCGGCAAGGCGACGAAACCGTCGGCGCGCTCGAACATCGTGCGCTTGCGCTCGTGCATGTCGCGGGTGACGATCAGCTCCTGCGCGAGCTGCCGGGGCCGTTCCTGGGTGGTGAGGAATTCGGGAATGATGCCGGTGACTTCGCCGCCGTGCTCGATGACGGAACTGGCGAGCGCGCCCATCAAGCCGATCGAGCCGCCGCCGTAGACCAGCCGCACGCCGTTTTCGGCAAGGATCTTGCCAAAGCGTTGCGCGGTATCGATAAAGGCCGGGTCGGCGCCCGGGTTCGATCCGCAATAGACGCACAGCGCCTTGATCCCGCTCATAGGGTCGCTCTCACGAAAACAACAGATTTGGCGGCGATTCGCGGCCGCCGCAAGCTCTTTGAGCAGATGGGTGCAATTGGCCGCAAGTTTGCCGGTCTGGCGGTGCACCCCACAGAGAAAGCCTCTATATGACCGGAGAGTGGCGGCTGTGGCGGCCGGTCCAGGCCCTGACTTTGCCCATGAACGATACGATGCGTCGGCCCGAAAACAGAAAGTACGAAGTGCGAGCCGACGGCGGGGCGTTGTTGTCGATGCTCGCGCATTTGTGGCCCTACATTTGGCCGGCCGAGCGACGCGACCTCAAGGTCCGGGTCGTGTCGGCGACACTGCTGGTCTTCGCCGGCAAGCTCGCCACCGTCGCGGTGCCGTTCACCTTCAAATGGGCTACCGATGCGCTCGCCGGCCGCGGCAGCGCGCCGATCGGGCCGAACAATTGGCTCGCGTGGGCTTTGGCCGCGCCGGTAGTGATGACGCTCGCCTACGGCGGCATGCGCATGGTGATGGCGGGGCTCACGCAATGGCGCGACGGGATTTTCGCCAAGGTGGCAATGCATGCGGTGCGGCGTCTGGCGATGCTCTCGTTCGAGCACATGCATCTCCTCTCGCTGCGCTTTCATCTCGATCGCAAGACCGGCAGATTGACGCGCATCCTCGAACGCGGCCGCGACGCCATCGAAACCATCGTGCGCATGCTGCTGCTGCAGCTCGCGCCGACCATCCTCGAAGTGGCCTTGGTCGTTTGGGTGATGCTTTTCCACTTCGACTGGCGCTACGTCGTCGTGATCATGCTTACCGTTGCGGCCTATGTCGGCTTCACCTTCTATGTGACCCGGTGGCGCATCGGCATTCGCCGCAGGATGAACGAGAGCGACTTCGACGCCAATGCCAAGGCGATCGATTCGCTGCTCAACTACGAAACGGTCAAATATTTCTCCGCCGAGGCGCGAGAGGTCGAGCGCTACGACCGCTCGATTGCGCGCTACGAGGACGCGAGCGTCAAGACCTATACTTCGCTCGCCGTGCTCAATGCCGGGCAGGCGATCGTGTTCGCCACGGGGCTTGCGGCGGCGATGGTGCTTTGCGCCACCGGCGTCGAGGCCGGCACCAAGACGGTCGGCGATTTCGTCTTGATCAATGCCATGATGATCCAGCTCTATCAGCCGCTGAATTTCATGGGGCTGGTCTATCGCGAGATCAAGCAGGCGGTGATCGACATCGAGACGATGTTTGAGCTCCTTGCGCGCAAGGCGGAGATCGAGGATCGACCGGGCGCAGGAGCACTCAAAGTGCGCGCCGGCGCCATCCGCTTCGACAACGTGTCTTTCGCCTATGAACCGTCGCGGGCGATCCTCAAGGGCTTGAGCTTCGAGGTGCCGGCGGGTCACACGGTGGCGATCGTCGGGCCTTCCGGCGCCGGCAAATCGACCATCTCGCGACTTTTGTTCCGGTTTTACGACGTGACGGCCGGCCGCATCCTCATCGATGGCGCCGACATCCGCGACGTGACGCAGAATTCGTTGCGTGCGGCCGTCGGCATGGTGCCGCAGGATACCGTGCTGTTCAACGACACCATCCGCTACAACATCCGCTACGGTCGCTGGGACGCGAGCGACCCCGAGGTCGAGGAGGCGGCGCGGCTCGCACAGATCGACGCCTTCATCCGCCGGGCGCCCAAGGGCTACGAGACAGAGGTCGGCGAGCGCGGCCTGAAACTCTCGGGCGGCGAGAAGCAGCGCGTCGCCATCGCCCGCACGATCCTGAAGGGGCCGCCGATCCTTGTGCTCGACGAGGCAACCTCCGCGCTCGACAGCCACACCGAGCGCGACATCCAGCAGGCCCTTGACCGCGTCGCGAAAAACCGCACCACGCTCGTCATCGCCCACCGGCTTTCCACTATCGTCGGCGCCGACGAGATTTTGGTGCTCGACCGCGGCGCAATCGTCGAGCGCGGCACCCATCAGCAACTGCTGGCCGGGGGCGGTCTCTATGCCAGCATGTGGAATCGCCAGCGCGAGGCGCAGTTGGCACGCGAAATTCTTGCCGAAGCCGAGGACCGCGCAGCGGCGCCAAGTCGCAATCCACCGCAAGCGCGGGAATCGGCGGTGCCGGAACCGTTGCCGGCAGCCGATGCCGCCGAGTGAATAAATTGCAACGTCATTGCGGGCGCAGCGACGCCATCCGGTACGCGACGCGAGAGCTGGATTTCGTCGTCGCTTAGCTCGATCGATATGACGCAAATTAGAAATGACTCATTCACCTGTTCACCGTCATCCTGAGGTGCGAGCCAGCAGCGCGTTTACGCGCGTCTTCGACGCGCTATGGCGAGCCTCGAAGGATGCGGCCCAGGCGCCAATCGAAATCGCTTCGCGATTTCGAAAATGCTTAGTGCCCAAGTCGGCAACAGCCGACTTGGGTGCCGTCGCCCTTCGAGGCTCGGCCTTCGGTCGAGCACCTCAGGGTGACGAAACACAGGTCGGTGTTTATTGCGGTTGATATAACCCTCATGTCCATCATCGCCTCCATCCGTTCGCAAATCGTGCCGATCCGCCGCGAAGGCTATCCCTTCGTCGCCGGCTTTGCGCTCGCCAGCATCGTTCTGCTTTGGCTCATGCCGCCGCTCGGCTGGCTTGGCGTGGTGGCGACGCTGTGGTGCGCTTATTTCTTCCGCGATCCGCCACGCACCACGCCGGTGCGTGACGGGATCGTTGTGGCGCCGGCCGACGGCCGGGTAAGCCGCATCGCCTATGCGCCGCCGCCGGCCGAACTCGCGCTCGGCGAGAGGCCGCTCCTTCGTATCTCCATTTTCATGAGCGTGTTCGACTGCCACGTGAACCGCAGCCCGGTCGGCGGGCGAATTGAACGCATCGTGTACCGCCCAGGCGCTTTCATCAGCGCCGATCTTGACAAGGCGAGCGAACAGAACGAACGCAACGCTTTCGTTATCGCGACCGGCGGCGGTACGTATATCGCCGTGATCCAGATTGCGGGCCTTGTGGCACGGCGCATCGTGCCGTTCGTGCGCGAGGGCGAGACGGTCGCCGCCGGCCAGCGCATCGGCATGATCCGCTTCGGCTCGCGCGTTGACGTCTATCTTCCCGAAGGTGCCCACCCGATCGTCGGCGAGGGCCAGACCGCCGTCGCCGGCGAAACCGTGCTCGCCGACTTTGAGGATTTGCGACCGGATCGCCCGTTCCGGGCGAGCTAAAGCAACTATCCCGCCGCTTCGGTCAAGCCGAATCTATTAGGTGCACTGTCACCGTAATGCTATTAGGTGCACTGTCACCGTAATGCGTAATGCCCGTAATGCCGTAATGCCGCGTAATGCCGTAATGCCTAGATTGCGATCAGGTGCGGGATCGGCTATTCGGCGGGCGGAAGGCGTCGGTTCCCGCGCGAGCGGTTCGCGCTCGCGGCCCGGTCGAGCGGCCAAATTCTCACAGGAGAGATTGCAATGCAGTCGAGTGCCTTTGCGTTACACAAGATGCCGGTCGTGAATTACGCGATCACAGCCGAGCTTGATGACCACGGAATTCCGGTGCTGTCTTTTCGGTCGCCGGTCAATTCGCTCTACCGGCTCGACATGACGGGCGCGAGCCAACTCCGAAACAATCTCGAGCAAGCCGGCGAGCACCAAAACGCGGCGGAAATCTCCCGCTTGTTAGACGAAGCGCAGAACTTGCCGCGGCAAGCGTAGCCTGGGTTGAGCGGAGCGAAACCCGAGACGTTCGGGCCATGCTGCTTTCCCGGATTTCGCTGCCGCTTAATCCAGGCTACGCGCTACTGGCGACCTCGCCGTTCTGTCGCGCGTCGCAGGCCAAGCTGCACCAGGATCGCGGTTTCGACGTCGCGCATCTGACCGCCGTCAAGTGCTCCAATACGGCGCCCGAAGCGTTCTTTGGCGGCGGTCATGATTTGATTGGCCATCGCCTTTCGTGGCTCATTTCCCAAATGGACGATGGTTTCGCCGGGAAACACGCGGTCAATATTTGTTGTCAAAGGCACCACTTGCACGCGGTTCAAGCGCGCATTGGCGGTGTCATTCGATACAATAACGGCAGGTCGCGTCTTCTGAATTTCGCCGCCCATCGACGGGTCGAAGTCGACCCACCAGACCTCACCCTTCCGCATCGCCGCGGTCCGTGTGCAAAGTGTCGCCGATCAAACCGTTGAGCCACGCTTTGTCTTGCTTCTTGATTTCTTCTGCCTGCGCCGCCTCGTAGGCCGCCTGCTCCTCATAGGCGGCCGCAAGCTCACGCTCCGATGCGCTGAGCCAGTATTCGGGGGAATTGCGGTCGGTAAGCCGGGCGCGTGCTATCTCATCGATGAAACGGCTGATTTTGCGTCGGCCCACGCGCTTGTGAAGGTTCTTATAGACCTCATCGGACACGGTGATGGTGAGTTTCTTTGCCATACACGTATTATATACGTATTTGTCGGCAAATGCCTAGGCCGAAGTTGCCGCGATCGCGAGACAGAGGCCGCTGATCCGACTCGCTAATTTGCAAATCGGCGACTGGGCTGCTGGCGGCCGGCCAGCGCATCGGCATGATCCGCTTCGGCTCGCGCGTGGACGTCTATCTGCCCGAAGGTGCCCACGCGCTCGTCGGCGAGGGCCAGACCGCCGTCGCCGGCGAAACCGTGCTCGCCGACTTTGAGGATTTGCAGTCGGACCGCGCGTTTCGGGAGACCTAACCAGCTAACACCATAATACCGAGGGCAAAGGGCCAAAGCGAGGCACAAATGCCTAGACATGCTAAGGCCTAGTGGTAGGCTGTTCCGCCACTGGAAATTTGGGAGGGTTCGCCATGCTGACACGCAGAGGCTTTACGGGCTTTGCATCATGCGCGATCTGCGCGGTTGCGGGATTTATTGCGACCGACGCCTCGGCGGAGACCGCATCGCCTGCAGGCGCGAGCGGCTTCACGCGAAAACTGCTTTCTAAGATGGATGGTCCGACGCCGGGCTACGTCACGCTCGTCATGGAAGTGGAAATCCAGCCGGGAGTGATCGTTCCCCGGCACACCCATCCCGGCATCGAGTCCGGCTACGTTGTCGAAGGCAACATTGAACTGCCCATACAGGGCCAACCGACCCGATCGTTAAAGGCGGGAGACGGTTTCCAGATCCCAGTCGCAACGCCTCACGCCGGCGGCAGGCCCAGCGATACAAAGGTCAAAGTCGTAAGCACCTACGTGGTCGAAAAGGGCAAGCCGCTCGCCTCGCCGGCGCCGGAGTAATTGCCGGCGCGAAGCGTCGGATCGTAATATCGAGCGTAATACCGAGCGGCCGATCCGCCTGCTGATGGCTGCCCGGATCGGTGGCACGTGGCTGATCGACAATGTCGGGGTGTAGGGATTAGACCCCGGCGGCGCCGCTCACGCCGCTTCGAGCCGCGCCAATTCCGTCGCGAAATCGAAACGCAACTGCGCGCCCTCGTCTTCCGGCAGGCAGCCGGTCATCTGCGGGAAGATCAAGCGGTATAGTGCCGCGCGGTCGGCGTCCCACGGCATCGCCTTTGCCGCTCGCGCCTCGGCCAGAATCCTGTGCAGTTCCGCGCGCACCTCGTCCGGATCGGGATACCAGGTGGGCGTCTCCCGCTCCTCGGATTCGTCGTCGTTTCTGAACAGGTCGCCTTGGCGGGGAGAGGTCATGCTTCACGCGCTCGGATTTCGAATCGGGTGAATCATGCGCCATCCGGCCGCGCCGCGCGAGCGACGCGGCCACTTTTCCCCGTAGCCCACGGGTTGCGAAATCAGCCCTTGCTTTTTTTCTTTCCCTTCCCGGATGCGGTCTCGCCCTCGGCGCGTGTGAGTGCACCGGCCTCGCGCAGCTCGTCGGCCTTGCGAAGCTTGTTCTCCTTCGTCTTCGCAATCTTGCTCGTCTTGCCTTTTTTGACGACTGCGCGCGGAGGTGGAGGGGAAGCGGGTGGTGCACCAACTGCAACCGGCACATGGCTTGAAAGACCGCGCAACTCTGCGTGGTCTTCCGCGGTGGCATATTTCTGAATGCTGATACCGTTGTCGCCAGCCACGAGCAGCGCGCCGATGTGCCGTCGCACACGATTTTTGTTCGCGCTCTTCTGGATCAGTGCGTAAACCCGGCTCTTAACTGACGCCGAGTTTCTTCATCAGCCGATCAATGAGAGCTTGATTGATCTTCGCCATGCCGCAGGTCAATTGGCCTTCTTCTTCCGATCGTGATGGTCGGCGACCTTGACGTGGTTCTCCGTCATGTTGAGCATATTCGCGACCTCGGACACCTCAAAGCCGACGCGCCTCAACAGCGGCACTTGATCGGTCTTCTTCTTGACGTCCTTGACAAGCAGTAGCCCGAACAGGCGCGCTATCTTTTCATCAGCCGATACCCGGCCCTTGCCGGACGCATCAGCGGCCGCGGCGGCGGCCTTTCTTCTTTTTCGTGCTGGCATTCTTCGCCTTCTTGATTTTGTGACGCAGGACTCGAACAGAGTTGGCGGTGCTTCCTGCTGCGCCGGCCGCGTAAGGCTGCGACAAGCCGAGGCCTTCGAGGAACTTTACTCTCGCGAGAACGTCCTCGAATTTCTCAGGTTCGTGTTCCATTGCCTTAGATAAGCACACCCATTAGCCGGCCCCTTGTCAAGGAGCGCAAATATTTTTTTGGCGGCGCCAACCGCCAATGTCTCGTTCGGTGCCTTGCAGCGACAGTG
>JAKAPE010000198.1 GCA_021811945.1 Pseudomonadota bacterium
CGGAATCCATCAAGGCCTGCGGTCGAAACGGCCGCTCCATCAGGCCGGATACATGACTGCAAGCCGATAAATCATCGTCGTCATGAAGAATATCCCTTGCATGCCGGGGGCCGTCCATACATGGCCGATCGGCCAGCTTACTCCTTATGCGCGCAATTCCCGCACGCACGATGACGAGCAGGTGGCGCAGATCGCTGCCTCTATCGTGGAGTTCGGCTGGACCAATCCGGTCCTGGTCGATGCGGCAGGCGGTGTTATCGCCGGCCACGGACGACTTCTGGCCGCGAAAAAAACTTGGCCTCGATGCCGTACCGGTGATCGTGCTGGATCATCTGACGCCGGCGCAGCGACGCGTCTACGTCATCGCCGACAACAAGCTCGCACTGAATGCCGGCTGGAACGAGGAATTGCTCGCCGCCGAGCTGCACGCGCTGAACGGCGACGGGTTCGACCTTGCGCTCACCGGTTTCTCCGCCGACGAGCTCGACGGTTTCTTCGCGCCGCTCAACGACGATGAGGAGGGCGCGAAAGACGCCGGCGAGGACGCGGCAGACGAACTGCCCTCGCCGTCCCGCGACCCAGTTTCGCGAAGCGGCGATCGTTGGTTGATCGGCAGTCACCGCCTCCTGTGCGGCGACAGCACCGATCGTGCTGCGATCAAGCGATTGATGCACAGCGAGCGCGCGGCGCTCGTCTTCACCTCGCCGCCTTACAGCAACCAGCGCGATTACACGACCGGAGGCGTCGGCGATTGGGACGCGCTGATGCGCGGCGTGTTCTCAGCGCTGCCAATCAGAGACACAGCCCAGGTTCTCGTCAATCTCGGCCTCATTCACCGCGACAACGAGTGGCAACCGTATTGGCAGGCTTGGCTCGACTGGATGCGCGAGCAAGGCTGGCGGCGTTTCGGCTGGTATGTCTGGGACCAGGGCCCGGGATTGCCCGGCGACTGGAATGGCCGGCTGGCGCCGGCATTCGAGTTCGTCTTTCATTTCAATCGCAGGCCCCGCAAGCCGAACAAGATCGTGCCCTGCAAGTGGGCCGGTCACGTCAACGATGCCCACGGCGGCATCCGCAACAAGGACGGCCACGTCGGCGAATGGACGCATGCCGGCCAGGGCGTCCAGGACACGCGGATCCCGGATAACGTCATCCGCATCACGCGCCATAAGGCGCGCGGCATCGAGACCGAACACCCGGCGGTGTTTCCGGTCGCGCTGCCGGAGTTCGTGATGCGCGCCTACTCAAGCGAGAACGAGATCGTCTACGAGCCGTTTGCCGGCTCCGGCACCAGCATCATCGCCGCGGAACGCGCTGGGCGGCGGGCGAGAGCGATTGAGCTTGCGTCCGAATACGTCGATGTGGCGCTCCGTCGCTGGCGCAAACTGTTTCCCGATCAGCCAGTGATTCTTGATGGCGAAGGCCAAGACTTCGAAGCGGTCGCGCAGCAGCGCGGGGTCGCAATCCCCGACGACGCGTGAGCTGAAGGTCGAACTCTGGCCTGTCGGCAGGCTTCTGCCTTACGCGGCGAACGCGCGAACGCACCCGGACGAGCAGGTCGCCCAGATCGCCGGCTCCATCGCAGAGTTCGGCTTCAACGTGCCCTGCCTGGTCGACGACCGGGGCGTGTTGATCGCTGGACACGGCCGACTGCTCGCAGCGAGGCGGCTCGGTCTCGCCGAAGTTCCGATCATTAGGCTCGGGCACTTGTCGGATGCGCAGGCGCGCGCCTTTCGCCTGGCGGATAATTGCATTCAGCTCAACGGCGGCTTTGACGAGGAGTTGCTGGCCGCAGAGCTGTCGCGCTCGACCAACAACAACATCGTCCAGCAGGCGCAGGAGTACGTCAACTACACGGTGTCCGGTTATACGCGCCGCTGGAAGGCGAAGCTGCGCAAGACTTTTGCCCTCGCCAAAGACGGCATCCGCGTCGCGTTCGATCTCACCGAACTCGTCCGCGCCGACATCACCGCCCGCTACAATGCCTATCGCGTCGGCATCATGAGCGGGTTCCTCAAGCCCAACGAGGCGCGCATCGACGACGGGCGCGATCCAGATCCGGACGGCGACAAGCTGTTGCAGCCGTCCAACATGGCGGTGGCCGGAAGCCAATCGACGGGCACTGCGCCGGATGACGCCGGCCGGCCTGAAGACGGCACCGTAAAATAAGCGAAAGCCCATGCCGCAGATTCTGAAAACCTCGGACGTAATGGGCCGCTTCAAGGCCGGCGAAACGCCGCGCGAAATCTTCTTCGATGCCGGCGGCGCCCGGACGGCGAAACTCGTCGGCATCAAAGCAAGCGTGACCGCGGGCATCGAGGACCGCTCGGCCGACTTCGTCATCTCGACCGGAGCGCTCGACCGCTACAACTCGACCATCGCGATCGACGGCTGGAAAACCGAGAATTTCGAGAAGAATCCGGTCGTGCTGTGGGCGCACGACGATTCGATCCCCGCGATCGGCCGTGCCGCGGACGTGCGCGTCGAAGGCGGCCAGCTCAAGTCGCGCGCGGTGTTCGCCGAGCGCGACGTACACCCGCTCGCCGACACGATCTATCAGCTGATCAAGGCGCGGTTCATCGGTGCCGCCTCGGTCGGCTGGATTCCGCTCGAATACAAGTTCGTCGAAGGCGGCGAGCGCGGCTTCGGCATCGACTACCTCGAACAGGAACTGCTGGAATGGTCGGTGGTCAATATCCCCGCCAATCCCGATTGCCTGGTTGCAGCCCGTTCGCTCGGCATCGATACGAGCCCGCTGATCGCCTGGGCGGAACGCGCTCTTGACCAAGGCGGCATGACGCTCATTCCCCGTGCCGAGCTTGAAGCATTGCGCAAGGCCGCTGACGCACCCGCAGTTTATGACGTGCCGCGGTTCTTGCCGTCGCGAAGCGCAAGCGCTGGCAATCGTCCGCGCGAAGCCGAGTCATTCGATGCAAACGCGTCTGCGCTTAAGATGCTGTTTGTCAACGGCGTCCTGTCGGCCGACGAGTTCGCGACGCGTCTGGTCGCGCTCGCCCGCAAAGTTGCGATCGCAGAAAAACGCGCCGGGCGCGTGCTGTCGGAAGAGAACGAGCGGCGACTGCGCGCTGCGCACGATCACTGCACGGCCGCTTGCGATCACGTCATGAGCGTGATCGAGCAGAACCACAAGCCCGAAGGCGACGACGAGGGCGACGGCACCGACGAGGATCCCGAACAGGCCTCGCGCGCCGCGCCCGACTCGGAAATCCGCGCCCGTCGCGTGCGGCTCCTTCGGCTCGCCGCGCGCGGCTGAGCACCGATCGAATCCAAAAAACCTGTCCTGTGCACGGGCCCGGCTTGAGGCCGACCCGCCCATTCGGAGGCAATGATGGACAAAAAGTTGAACGAACTGCGCCAAGCCCGCGCCAGGGCAATGGACGAGCTGCAGGCTTTGCTCGCCGGCGATCCCGCCGCCTTCGATGCGAAGGAGCAGGAGGTCAAGGACCTCGATGCCAGGATCGCGCAGACCGAGCGCGCGCTGGCGCTCACCGCCCAGCGCGCGCAGCCGAGCAACCAGAACGCGCCCGGCACGCCGGGCACCGAGTTGCCGCAGCCGATCATCGTCGATTTCGAGGATAGCTATTCCGGCCGCCGCGTGCGCAAGCTGCCGCCGTTCGAACACTATCTGCGTAAGGCGCGCGCGCTGTTGCGCGAGGCTGGCGTGCCCGCGGCGCCGGACGGCCGTGCCCCGTTCCGAACCTTCGGCGAACAACTGATCGCCATCGCCCGCTACGGCATGACGCACGGCGTCGACGCCGACCTCCACTGCGCGATCTTTATTTCGTCGTCATCATCTACACCGACGTTGGCGCCGACGCCTCAGCCGTTCCGGCCGACATCATCGACGATTTGCTCGATACGATCGATGCGGCCTTGGCACCCGGCGCAGTGGATCAATTGCAGAACGGCGGCCGGCAGACGCTCGGCGGCCTCGTCTACGACTGCCGGATCGATGGCGAGATCGAATTCGCCCCCGGCGACAACCAGGGCAAGGGCGAAACCGCTATCCCGATCAAGGTCGTGCTCAATGAATACCCGTAACGGAGGACAGATGACAGAGGACAGAGAACAGACGACTGATGGGGCAAGTGAAAATCCGTCATCCGTCATCCGTCCTCTGTCGTCCAACATCGTCGACAAGTGGGTCCGCACCTTCATTTACGGCTCGGTCGCCTCGCGCGACACCGACGCGTTCAATTACCTCACCATCGTGGCCGTCGTTGAGCTGAAACGGCTGCTCGCCGCAGAGGACAAACCATGACTCAATTCGTGTTCGGCTCCGGCACCCTGATCGGCAAGCGCACCGACGTTGCCAACACGCCACCGGCGCTGCTCGGCACCTTGCAGGATGTGACGATCGATTTCGACCGCAAGTTCGAATTCCTGCTGGGCCAGTATGCGACGGCAGTGGCAGCCGGCGGCGGCGAGTTCAAGATCACCGGCAAGGCCAAGCAGGCGAGGCTCCAGGCGACCCACGTCAACAACCTGTTCCTGGGGCAGACGTTGACGGCTGCCGGCATGCTGGAAATGACCACAGGCGAGGCGGCAACGGTCGCCGCCGGTTCCGTCACCGTGGCGAACGGCGCGACCTTCGTCGAGGACTTCGGCGTCTTCTACGCCTCGACCGGCGTGCAGCTCGTGCCGGTTACCGCGTCGCCGACACAAGGGCAGTATGTTCCGCCGTCGGGCAGCCCCGGCAGCTACAGCTTCAACACCGCGGACAACAGCGCGGCGCTTTTGATCTACTACAGCTACACGACGAATACCGGCAACAAGATCACGCTTGCCAACCAGTTGATGGGCCCGGCGCCGGTATTCGAGATTTCGATCAAGGAAGGCTTCAATTACTTCGGCACGCAGAAAGACCTGCTCATCAAGTTCAACGCCTGCGTTTCGCCGAAGCTTTCCATGCCCTTCAACAATCAGAAGTTCACCATCTGGGAGTTCGACTTCCAGGCCATTGCTGACGCCTCGAACAACATCGGCACCATCAGCATGACGGAGTGACGGCATGAGCCTCGATCGCGACGAATCTCTCGACCTCTCCGCAGCGCGCACGGTGCGGCTCGCCGGCCGTGACTTCTATGTCCTGCCGTTGTCGCTGCGGCAGATCATCGCCATGGCCGATCACGTGCCCAAGCTCTCCGGCATCACCGCGGAGAACCTGAGCGGCGAGCGGCTCATGCCGGTCTGCGAGGTGGTGTGGGACGGGCTGCGCCGCGCCCACCCGAAACTGACCAAAGATGAATTCCTCGACCTGCCGATCACCATGGCGGAACTGGTCGCCGCGGTACCCGTGGTCATCGAGCAGGCCGGCGGAAAGAAGGTGAGTGCCGACACGGGGGAAGGGCAACCCCATCGCGCGAGCGCGATGGGGACCCCGGCCTAGGCGGCGAGCACTTCGACGAAGTCGATTGGCTGAAGCTCGCCGCCGAACTGTGCAGCGATCTCGGCTGGACGCTCGACCAGGTGCTCGACCAGGTCGACGTTCCGTTTCTTGAGGCGCTGGGCCGCGCCTGGGCCGACTGCCCGCCGCTGCGCCGCATGGTCGCCGTCTACCTCGGCATCAAGCCGAAAGAGAAACCGTCGAAGGACTTTCACGCGCTGCTGGCGATGTTTCCCGGCGGCGTGATCAGGTGAACAATGCCCGGCAGCAGCGTCCAGGTTACCTTCGGCGCCAACATCCAACCGCTGATCGACGACGTGAACGCCGTGCGCTCGCAGATCCAGAGCCTCGCCGAAAGCGTCTCGGGGTTGAGCAAGACGTTCATCACCGGCTTCGCAATCGATAAGATTGCCGAGGCGGTCGAGAGCTACGCCAAGCTCGGCAGGTCGGTAGAGGAAGCTTCCGCCGCGCTGGGTCTGAGCGAAAAGCAAGTCCAGACGTACGGTGTTGCCGAACAGCTCGCCGGCGAGGAGTCTGGCAATCTGACCCGCGACTTTGTCACGCTGTCGCGCAACCTTGAGATGGCATCGAACGCGTCGACCGTCCAGGCGCGCGCACTCGGGGTCTTGCATCTTTCGGCGCGCGAGCTGCTTTCGTTGCCGATGTCGGAAGCGTTCGAGAAGGTTTCTGTCGCGATCGAGCAATACCGCGGCGGCGCGAGCAAGGCTGCATTGTCATCGGCGCTTTTCGGGCGCAATTTGCAGGAAATGCTGCCGCTCATCGAGGCGGCGGCCAATCATTTCCAGGAGGCCAACGAGGTCGGCGCCCGCACCGGCGCGGTTTTCTCCGACGCCATGATCGCCAAGTTCAGCGACCTGTGGAAGCAGGTCACCGAGATGGGACTCGCGTTCAAGGGGCTTGGCGGGACGCTAACCGATATCTTTGGCGGCGCCATCTCTGGGCTCCTGCAGATAATCAATGACCTCATCGAGAGCTTCACGAGGGCGAGCGCCGCCGGCGGATCGCTGAATTTAATCTGGCAGGCGCTCGCCGCCGCGGTCGATTTGGTCAATGTGGCGCTCGCGGTCGCGATCGGTGTCGTCGAAGCATTCTGGCAAGTATGCGTGACGGCCGCCGAGGACGTCGCGACGATTTTTAACGGCCTCGGCCGCGTGATGTATGACGCATTCACGTTCAATTGGAGCGACATCTCGGCCGCTTGGGGTGATTTCAAGGCGCAGATGGCGGCGCATGGCAAGGAGCTGACTGACAATCTCGCCGGCGACGTGAAACAGGCGGTCGACGAGATTAAGGCGACCTTGGGTCTCGCCTTCACTCCGCCGTCTGGCACGGACAACCGGCCGAACGCGCCGTCGTTCAGCGGCGCGAACGATGCGATCAAGGCGCAGGCTGAACAGTACCAGGCGCTCGTCAAAGCGGCGCAGGAAGCCTACGCGACGACCACCAAGCTGGCGGAGGACGCCTATAGCCAAGCCAAGGAGCATCTGACCGCCCAAGCCAAGGACGGCCAGATCACGTATCGGCAAGAAACGGCGGCGCTGTTGGCTGAGCTCGATAAGCGCCTTGCAGCGCAGACCGACGCGCTGAATAAAGAATACGCGGCGGAGGCGGCGGCGCTGCAACAGAAGCTCGCGCTCTATCCGAAGGGCTCGGCGCAATGGCAGGCCGCGCTCGACGAGCAAAAGGCGGCTTATCAAAAATATCAGGACGATCTCGCCAAGATCGATTCGAAGTGGAAGGTTGACCATCAGAAGATCGTCGACGATGCCATGCAGCACGACGTGCAGAAGTGGCAGAGCGCGCTGGGTACGATCGAGAGCTCGTTCAACTCGCAGCTGCGCGGGCTTCTGGCCGGCACTACGACGTGGTCGCAAGCGTGGAAGAAGATGCTTGGCGACATGATCATCAAGTGGATCGAGATGTGCGAACAGATGCTGGTCAAGTGGCTGGCAACGGAGCTTGCGAAGACGACGGCAACGACGACAGGGGCCGCGGCGCGCACGGCGGCCGAGGAGAGCGCTTCAAGCGCCGGCATGCTCGGCATGGTCGCCAACGCCATCAAGGCGATCATGACCGACGCGGCGCAGGTGTTCGGCGGCGTGTTCGCCTTCCTGGCGCCGACCATGGGGCCCGCCGCGGCCGGGCCGGCCGCAGCGGCGCAGGCCTCCGTTTCCGCGGCGGCGATCTTCGATGTCGGAACTGACTACGTGGTCCGCGGCGGCCTGGCGCTGATCCATCCCGGCGAGACCATCATTCCGCCGGCGCGCGGCTCTGGCCCGTTCACCGGCGCCGGAATGGGCGCCACGGTGCATGCGCCGGTCAGCATCAATGTGTCGGCGCTCGATTCGCAGAGCGTCAAACGCTTCTTCGATGACAATTCGCACCACCTGCTGCGCGCCATCAATGACGCGGTGAAACGCGGCGCCCATCTCGGGCTGCGAGCCGCGCATGCATGAACCCAAGGGCGTCACGTCTTCGTCGCCATATTGTCCGAGCTGACGCGGCCAATCTTGCGAGCGCGTCGGGCTCCTTGAGGAGTTCCTGAAGTTCATCCTCAGTCATAAGCGGACCGCGTCAGATCGTGGGCTACATCAGCGGCGTGAACCTGCTGCCGTCAACCGGCGAGTTCACCTACGACACCATTCCTTACCTCGGGCAGCGAATAACCGAAACACAGTTTACCTCACTCAACCGCTATGCCAATGGCGGTCCTCTGAACGGCTACGGCAACGTTACCGATTACACGATCGCGATCGAGCAGCTGCTGGCGGCATTTCCCGATTGCACGACGGTCGCGGTGGTCTGTGCATGGTTCGGTAATTTGACCGATATCACGCAATGCCAGATTTATCCTTCGACCACTTACATCAACGGCACGTTCGAGCAGGCGAGCGGCGCTTCCGACGAATGGCGCTGTTCGAGCCTGACACAATCTTCGTCGGGTCTCATCCCGATCCCGCAGGTCGGATCGAGCTTCATCTACGGCGGCACGCCGTCGGACCAGTCGATCGTGCGCTGCATCCGCGACCTGAAAAGCCGCGGTTTGCGCGTGGTGTTCTATCCCTTCATCCTAATGACCGCGAGCGGCAAGCCGTGGCGCGGACGCATCACCTATACCGGCACCGACATATCGAGCGCAGCGACCACCGCAATCAACAATTTCCTCGGCAGCGCCTCGCCCTCGCAGTTCACGCGCGACACCACGAATCTGACAGTTTCCTATTCAGGGTTGCCGACCGATTACACCTATCGGCGAATGATCCTGCACTACGCCAACCTGTGCGTGGTCGCTGGCGGCGTCGACCTGTTTCTGCTCGGCTCCGAGTTCAAAGGCCTCGAAATCGTCCGCGGCCCGAACTGGACAAAGGCCGGCACAACAGGTTCTGGTGCAGCGAGGCTAGCTGCCATTCTAGCGGGTGAAAGTCCCGCCAACAGAGGAGTCCAGTCGCTGTTGTAGTCATACCCAGCAACGGGGAGGGCAACCGATCCGTTGGAAGCCTGG
>JAKAPE010000199.1 GCA_021811945.1 Pseudomonadota bacterium
AGACACGGCGACATTCTCCCGGAGCCGACACGCCGCCGAGCGTGCGCGCCCGGCCGCGGCGGTCAAGGCCGGCCGTAAGGCCGCCCGCGCAGCGGGTTGCCTTGACGGCCGCGGGCAAGGGCGCGCTATGATTGGAGATCGGTTCGATGGATGTTTATTGCTGCTTGCAATGCGGCAACGATCGTCGCCCGCAGGGACGAGACCCGCGCTCGCGCGCGGGGCTCGGTCGCGCGGCGGGTCGGCCGCGCGATAGAGCGTGACCCGGCGTCGGCCGGGGGCCGCGCAAAACAAAAAAACAAAATCGCGAACACCGATTGCGCCGTTCTACGATATGCCGAAGTCAAGAACTGGAAAAACACCAAATAGAAATGCGGTCTTGTCAAGTCCGTAAACTCGTTGCGCGCGATCGCCCACGATCGCGCGGCTGTTTTGAATCAAGCCGGATGAGCACGATTGCGCCCCGATCGGACTTGTCGTCGGGTCGCGCGCGTCGGCGTTGCTGTCCGTTGTGGATTGGTACCACCGGACAGGACCGGTCAGGCCCCTTGGTACCCCCGCCCGACTTCGGGACTTTCCCAAGGCGCGCCCCAGCGAGCCGCAGGGCAAGACCGCCACGCGCGATGCCCACATCCGCGCGTGAAGCGGTCGCAGTCGGCGGTGCCCACACCGCCGAAAAGGCCCGAAGTCGGGCGGGTAGCCCGACGCGCGCGACCCGACATAGCGCGTCATAAAGCCATCTGTCGAACTGCTGCCCCGCCTTACCCTAAAGGCGGGGCATAACGAGAGGTGCCCCAGCACCCCGGCCCTGGCACCCGATGCCGGCTGGTGCTTGGATTTGCATTTCTGCTTTATGGGAAAAATGCATTTTGCATTTCGCATCTGGGTATTCTTTCTTGCATCTCATTGAATGCATCTCATTAAATGGAGGAGCGAGCGATTTCGTGCGGTCTTGAGCGGCTGATTGCGCTCGGTCTAGACCGAGTGTTTTCGCTCGGTCTAGACTGGCTCAAAGCTTCTTCGGCTTGAGGTTCAATTCGTAGATATTGGTCTTGCCCTGGCCGCGCCGCTTGATGGTGAGCAGGCCGTTGGCCTCAAGCGATTTGAGGTGCTTTCGCACGTTGGTCTCATGCAGGCCCAAATCCTGCCCGAGCCGGACCTGGCCGGGGAAGCAATAGTCGTTCTGCCAGGCGTAGCTGAGCAGCATGGCGAAGGTCATCTTGTCGCCGGCGCTGAGCTTGTTCGATTTGAGGAGAAAGTTGGGGACCTGGGTAAAGCCCTTTGCACTTGCCGCATCGGCGTTCTTGAGGATGATGTTGCGCTCGCGCTTGAGCAGCTCCCCGATCGGCTGCATGTCGGAGTATTCCATGCACGGTCATTATAACGCGCCATAAAGCACGCGATTCGGTTATCCCCTACTTGGATCGTCCGGCTGCTGGACGGGAGTGCCGCCGGCGTCCGGCGCTCGGCCGAGTAACGGAGTGAGCATGGTCTGCAATCCGCGGATCAGGAAATTGGTCTCACGGTCGCGCTCAAGCAGCGCGGCGATCTGCCCGTTCTTGATTTTGATTTCTTCGGCCTGGGCGGCGTTCACCTTCTCAAGCAGCTCGACGTAGCGTGAGGCGTCGGCCGGCGGATTTGCAGCCGGCTTTTCGATGCGGTCATTGACCGGACTTGGCCGGCCAAGGGCGGGCATGTCCGGTCTGGACCGACTATGCGTTTCCTCGATCTCCTGCACGTGCCGGTCGATCGACAACGGGTCGATGAGATACGCTTTGGTGAAGTTATCGGTTTGGGTCTCGACGCAATGGATTTTGCCATGTTGGCAAAACCGCCGCACGCTGCGCGGGTTTCGTGGGTGGCCAAGTTGCGCATAGCGCTCCGACGCTTCCTCGACGGTCAAGGTAAATTGCTTGTCCGGCTGCAACCGGTCCTGGCCGGCCAAGGCCGGTCCTGGCTGGTCGGCGCTGATCTCGTTCATGCCAACAGGATAACGCGGCGCGACGCACGGCGCGCCGGTTATCAACAGTCGGCGGAAACGACGCGGGTTCAGGCAGCCCGCCTGTTCGTGACCGAGAGCGCCTTAAACTCATCCAGCATGTCGGCCCAGGCCTGCATCAACTTGATCCGCTCCGGCCAGTAGGTCGCCCTGTTGTAGGCGCGGCGGATGTCGTCACGATCTTGATGGGCGAGTGCCGCCTCAATCACGTCGGGATTAACGCCGCGTTCGTTGAGGATGGTGCTGGCAGCGGATCGGAAGCCGTGAGGCGTCATCTCGTCCCTTGCGTAACCCATTCGCCGAAGGGCAGAAACCATGGCGCCTTCCGATAGAATCTTCTTCGGTGATCGAATCGAAGGGAGCACAAGTTCGCCATAGTCGGAAAGAGGCCACACCTCCTTCAGGATCGCGACGGCCTGCGTCGAGAGCGGTACGTCGTGGGGACGGCGCATTTTCATGCGGTCGGCTGGTATCCGCCAGACGGCCCGCTCAAAATTAATTTCTGAACGACGCATACCGCGAATATCACCGGGTCGGGTCATAGTGAGTGCCAACAGTTGGAGAGCTGCTCGAATGGTGGGCCAGCCGTCGTAGTCGTCTATCGCACTCATCAAAGTGCCGAGCTGCTTTTCGTCGGTGATGGCGGCTCGGTGCGTGACATGCACTCTCAGAAGCGCGCCGCGAAGCGCGAGGGTAGGGTCGGTGGTTGCCCGTAGCGTAACGATGGCATGCCGAAAAACACTCCCGATGACGCCCCGGAGCCTGCGCGCCGTCTCTCGTCGGCCGCTCTTTTCGATGCGCTTGAGGATGATCAAAATTTCAGCGGCGACGATCTCCGCGATCGGCCTATTGGCCAGCGGGCTGGCCAGGTCCTCTAGCATCCAGCGATTCTTGCTCATGGTGCTTTCGGACGCGCCGTTCGCCTCCATGTGAGCAAGGTATTCGGCGGCGACGGCGCCAAACGTATTTTGTCGAGCAGTGGCGGCGGCGACCTTGTCGAGCTTCCGCTTGACTGAGGGGTCGGTGCCGTTCGCAACGAGTTTCCGAGCTTCGTCGCGTTTCTCGCGCGCGACCGCAAGCGAAACCGTTGGGAAGGCACCGAAGGCCAGCATCTTCTGACGGCCGCCAAAACGATAGCGGAAGCGCCAGAGCTTGCTACCGTTGGGCTGTACCAAAAGATGCAAGCCGAAGCCGTCGGAGAGCATCAACGGCTTGTCTGTGGCGAGGGCTTTGACGATCGCGAACTGAGTGAGAGGCATGAGAGTAGCACCGCGATGTTCGAAAAAATCTACACGAATCTACTCTCATTTTTTCGATTTGTCAGAGGTCGCTATGAACCACCATGCCCAACCGAAAATGAACTAACCACCTGATAAAACGCGTGAAATAGTGCACCATGGAGCACTATGCGATGCTATGGAGAAGGAGGTCTGGTGCCCAGGGGCGGAATCGAACCACCGACACCTGCATTTTCAGTGCAGTGCTCTACCGACTGAGCTACCTGGGCCCACTTTTGGTGCTCACGGGCGATCCGTGCGCGCCCCGTGCGAGCGGCGTGGTTATAATTGCTTGATCTGCGGCTGTCCACAATACCGCTACAACACCGCGGAGTTGCTCACGTCAGCGGCACCGCCGCGACCTGATCCCTGAACGCCTGGCGCGCCGAGATGGCGGCGTACCAGCGTTCGAGATGAGGGAGCGGCGGACGCTCGGGTACCAGCATCCGGTAGCGGTTAGCAATCACGGCGACGGGAATGTCGCCATAGGAGAAGGAATCCCCGGCGACATAGGCGGTCTTGGCGAGCTGGCCGTCGAGAATGGTCATGGCCGCCGTCGTCTGCTTCTTCGATTCCGCGATCGCGGCGTGATCGCGTTTTTCGGGCGGCGTGCGGACCAGACCCCAAAAGCATGCGAAGATCGCCGGGGACAGCACGCTGAGCTGCCAGTCCATCCAGGCGCCGGCTTTGGCCCGTGCGCGCAGATCGGCCGGTTCGAGCGCGCTCGCGCGGTGCTTGGCCGCGAGATAGCGCACGATCGTATTCGACTCCCACAACGCGAAGCCGTCCTCTTCCTCGAGCGTCGGCACCAGGCCGTTGGGATTGAGGGCGAGGTAGGCCGGCTCGCGGTTTTTTCCGAAGGGTCCGCCGATATCGATGCGCTCATGCGGCAGGCCGATCTCGGCTACCACCCACATCACCTTCTGGACATTCGCCGAGGTGTTGCGCCCCCAGATTTTGATCATCGGTAGTTTCTCTCCGCCGAGCGTGTCACGGGCTCGCCTCATTGCGGCCAATCCACGCCTCGCTTCGCATGACCGATGGCGCAGTGCGCATGTTAATCAATCGAGCCGGCGCGCTTCTTCGGGCAGCATGATCGGTATGCCGTCGCGGATCGGATAGGCGAGCTTGGCCGCTCGCGAGATCAACTCCTGCCTTTCCGCGTCATATTCGAGCGGACCCTTGGTGAGCGGACAGACCAGAATCTCCAGGAGTTTCGGATCGATGCTTTCGGAGGGAAGGTCGGCGGGGGGCGTGGACATCAGAGGCTCCGGTTTTGGATCAAATGTTGGATCGAAACGGTCATTCCGTTTCTGGATTTATATCTTTCGCTTGCCTGCGGCCAGGGGCTTGCGCCGTACGGTCGTGGGGTCGAGGTTGTTATTCTTCGTGCAATTCTCCGCAGGCTCCACAATCGCGGTTTGTGGCTCCCGAGCATGACGCGAAGGGACGCCCGACTCGGGTGGGTCCGATCGCGGAGTCGTCGTTATCGTCGGGGCGCGAGCGCGTCGTGAATGGCTTGCGCGGCACGCTTGCCGGCGCCGGCCGCGAGGATCACGGTGGCGGCCCCGGTGACGGCGTCGCCGCCGGCGAACACGCGCGCTTTCGGGGTTTGCCCGGTTTGCTCATCCGCCACCAGGCAACCCTTTTTGTTGGTGAGCAGGCCCGCCGTCGTGCGCGTGAGCAGCGGGTTTGGCGTCGTGCCGATCGCCAGGATCACGTTGTCGACCGGAAGCAGAAGCTCGCTGCCCACGATCGGGATCGGTCGCGCGCGGCCCGATGCGTCGGGCTCGCCGAGCTTCATTCGCTGGCATCTCAGGCCGGTGACCCAGCCCTCGGCGTTGCCCACGACCTCGAGCGGATTGGTCAGCCAGTGAAACTTCACGCCCTCCTCGAGCGCGTGATGGTATTCCTCGACGCGCGCGCCCATTTCCTTCTCGCTGCGCCGGTAGACGATCGATGCTTCGTCAGCGCCCATGCGCAGCGCGGTGCGCACCGCGTCCATGGCGGTGTTGCCCGCCCCGATGACCGCCACGCGCTTGCTCACGCGCACCGGCGTGTCCGCCTCGGGAAACTCATAGGCGCGCATCAAGTTGATGCGCGTGAGGAACTCGTTCGCGGACATCACGCCGTTCAAATTCTCGCCCGGGATGCCGAGAAACTGCGGCAGTCCCGCGCCTGTGCCGATGAACACGGCCGCGTAGCCGTGCTTGTCCAAGAGCTCGTCGAGCGCCAACGTCTTGCCGATGATGACATTGCAGACGATCTCGACGCCTGTGGCCTTCAGGACACCGATCTCCCAGTCAAGAACCGCCTTGGGCAAGCGGAACTCGGGAATGCCGTAACGCAGCACGCCGCCCGGCGCGTGCAGCGCCTCGTAGATGGTGACGGGGTAGCCGAGTCGGGCCAGCTCGCCGGCGCAGACCAGTCCCGACGGGCCCGCGCCGATAACGGCGATCTTCTCCTTGCGCGTGGTCGCCGCCATGACTGCAAGCGGCCGTGTGCGCTCCCAATCGGCCACAAAGCGCTCGAGATGGCCGATCGCTACCGACTCGCAACGCTTGACCATGCTGCATTCGGACTCGCACTGGATCTCCTGCGGACAGACCCGCCCGCAGATTGCCGGCAACGGGTTCGAGGTGCGCAATATCTTGGCAGCGCCGGCCATATCGCCGATTGCCACCGCGTGTATGAAATCCGGGATCGGAATCTTCACCGGGCAACCGTCCACGCATATCGGTTCCTGACAACGCAGGCAGCGCTCGGCCTCAAACGCCGCGTGAAATGTGGTGTAACCCCGGTTCACTTCCTGGAAATCGCGCGCCCGCACCCGCGCCTCGCGCGCCGGCATCCGAGTCTTCTCGGTGCGTTTGACAGGCATTCGCGCTACTCCCCCGCCGCCGCGCAGGCGAGTCGGTCGGCCGCTTGTCTCTCTTCCCGCGCATACTGCTTATTGCGGCGCATTGCCTCCTCGAAATCTACCTGGTGCGCGTCGAAGCATGGCCCGTCGACACAGGCGAACTGCGCCCTGCCGCCGACCGTGACGCGGCAGCCGCCGCACATGCCGGTGCCGTCCACCATCAGCGGATCCATCGATACCAGCGTGTTGATTTTGGCCTCGCGCGTCGTTTCCGCGACTGCGCGCATCATTGCCATCGGGCCGATTGCGATCACGTGATCGGGCCGTCCGGGCCCTTCCCCGCGGATCATCTGCGCCAAGCGCTGCGTGACAAAGCCCTTGAATCCCGCCGAACCGTCATCGGTGCAAAGCTCGACGTTGCGACACAACGGCCGGACCTCGTCGACCAGGATGAGAAGGTCCCGGTTGCGCGCGCCGAGGATCGCCGTGGTCCGGTCGCCGCGGACGGTAAGCTCGCGCATCAGGCAAAGCAGCGCGGCCGCGCCAAACCCGCCGCCCACGCCACAGACGTGACCGCCCGGCGGGACCTCGACCTTGCTACCCAGCGGACCCGCGACGTCGAGTATCTCTTCCCCGGCCTCGAGCGCGCACACGCGCTTGGTGGTGGCGCCGACTTCCTGCACGACAATGGTGATGCTGCCGGCATCGCGATCGTAGTCGGCAATGGTGATCGGAATACGCTCGCCGCCTTCGCGCACCCGGAGGATGACGAACTGCCCCGGCTGCGCAGACGCCGCGATCAAGGGGGCATCGATGCGGAAGTACTTGGTGACCGGCGTGAGCCGGCGCGTCTCGAGAATTCGCGGCATTGCCTGCCTCCCGTCAAAGCTCCGGGTGCTCGTGCATGGCCTTGAGCCGTCGCCATCGGCGATCGGTCTCGGTCTGAATCTGCTGCACGATCGGGGCGTTCTCGGGCGAGAGGAGATGGCGCGTCTTGCCCATGAGCTTTAGCCAGTCCGATACCGGACGGCGGCGGTCGGTGGCGTCGGGATCGTAGGTGATCGCCGTATGGCCCCGCTCGATCTCGTAGAGCGGAAAGAAGCAGCTATCGATCGCCGCTTGCAGAACCGGCTGCGCGGCATCGTCCGCAGTGCGCCAGTTGAGCGGGCAGAACGACAGGATCTTGCCGTACACCATGCCCTCGTTCTTTGCATACCACTGCGCTTTTGCCAC
This sequence comes from Pseudomonadota bacterium, assembly GCA_021811945.1. Lineage (GTDB taxonomy): Bacteria > Pseudomonadota > Alphaproteobacteria > Rhizobiales > Xanthobacteraceae > BOG-931. Next base: position 7,367 of record JAKAPE010000199.1, read on the forward strand.
CTTGCGCATCAGATCCTCGGGATAGCCTTCGCTCGCCGTGAACACGAACGGCAGATGGCAGGCCGCGAAAATCTGGGCGGTGTCCTTGTGGTGATAGAGTTTTCCCGCCTGCGCCTTGCCGACCTCGCTGGTTGAGGTGCGGTGACCGAACGGCGTCGAGTACGAGAGCTGCGCGCCGGTATTCATATAGCCCTGGTTGTCGTACTCCAGGATCATCATTCGATGGTTGCGGTTTGCCGCCCCGATCGCCGGACCCATGCCGATGTCCATGCCGCCGTCGCCGCTGATCATCACGAAGGTGATGTCCTTTGCGGCAGGCAGTTCGCCGCGGCGCACGCGTTCGTGGTACATCTCGACCAGCCCGGAGAGCGTCGCCGCGCCATTCTGAAACAGGTTGTGGACATAGTTGATGCGGTGCGCCGTGGTCGGGTAGCCGGTCGAGACGACCATGGCGCAGCCGGTCTGGAACAGGACCACAACGTCGCCCTCGAGCACATTGTAGATTTGATGCAGTGTCGGAAAGATGCCGCAGCCGGGGCATGCGCCGTGGCCCGGCGCCACGCGGTTCGGCACCGCCGTCATTTTCCACAGCGGCTCAAGTTCGACCTTGAGTCGGTTTGTTGCCGCATCGCGATGCACTTTCGCCATGCCGAGCGATACGTCCGCGGCCGGGATAGCCGGGAGTCCCGGGCGCGTGTTTCGGCGCGGCATGCCAGGCGTGGCACCGTGATAGGCGAAGGGTTTGACGACGTACCCGGACTTCGCTGCCTCGATCGCCTGCGCGAAGAACTGCTCGGCGTCGACGGCGTGGAAATCCTTGCCCCCAAGGCCGTAGATCCGCGACAAGATCAATGTGTCATTGCTGCGATCCGTCTGGATCGCAGCGCGCACCTCAAGCGATAGGTTGCCACCGCCCGCGCCGTAGGAATCGGCGCGGTCGCCGATGGTTGCGGCGCTCACGCCGCGCAGAGCGGCGCGGAATTCCTCTGCGGGGAACGGCCGCAACACGTTGGGGGAGAGCACGCCGACTTTCCGGCCCTTGGCGCGCAACTGGTCGGCCGTCTCCTTGGCGGTTTCGGCGGCCGAGTTGAGCAACACCACGGCGGCATCGGCGTCCTCCATCCGATAGGCATCGAGCACCGGATAATTCCGGCCCGTCATCTCTTGCAGCTCGGCGAAGACCTCGGGGATCACGCGACGCGCCGCCTCCATCGCCTGCGATTGCTGGACCTTGTTGTTGATGAGGTCCGGGTCGTTCATGTAAGGCCCGAAAGTCGCGGGGCGCTCGGTGTCGAGCGGCGAGGCAAATTCCGGCCGCCGGCCAAGAAATCTGTCGATCGCGTCCCGGCCGTCGAATATTTGCAGGCGCCGCTTCTGGTGGCTGGTGAAGAAACCATCGAACACCACCATGACGGGAAGGCGCACATCCGGGTGCTCGCCGATTTTCACCGCGGCGAAGTTCAAGTCATACACCGCTTGCGGATCCCGCGCGCAAAGCACGATCCAGCCGGTGTTGAGCGCGTAGTAGATGTCCGAATGGTCGCCGCGGATGTCGA
>JAKAPE010000200.1:0-456 GCA_021811945.1 Pseudomonadota bacterium
GCCGGCGACAAGGAAGTTGGAAAGCGGCAAGGCTGCGAGGCATACGACGACGAGGCCCACCACGAGCAGAAGGGTGCGCCTATCGGGCCAAACGTTCTCCGGAAACGCGAGCGAGAAGAGGTAGAAGCTGCCGCCGAGGAGGAGCGCGGCCGCGTACGCGACCTTGCCGAACGCGACCGCGGATTCGGATGTTGTCGAAAGGCCGTAGCCGATGAGCGCCAGGCCCCATAGCGCCAGGGCGATCAGGAACGAGCCGAACAGGGCATTGACCGGCTGCCTCGAATTGCCGCGCAGGATAAACACCGCGAGCCCGGTGTTGAAGAGGGCCGTCATCAGCAGCAAGCTGCTTTGAACCTAAATCCGGCAGTTGGAGGACCTCATTGCGCGGAAACCTTTGACTTTGTAAGTAAATAAGCCACCTTAGAGGTCTCCAAATTGGAACCGCTCCAGATCGGA
>JAKAPE010000200.1:466-8853 GCA_021811945.1 Pseudomonadota bacterium
TTCCGATCTTTGCGAGCACTTTTAGGGCCGCAACTCACGGATTTAGGTTGAATGCTTAACATGAAGGTGGTGCAGCAAGTATATCAAGCGCGGCGTGCGACCTGCGCGCCCGCTGTGCAGGGGAGAACTGCCGGATCAGAAACAAAAAGACGCGGTCGTGAACGACATGCCGGCCGATGCGACCCAGGTCGCAACGCGCTCTCCGCGCCTGAGTTCGCCGCGCCTCTCGGCGAGCGCTATCGCCGCCGGCACGGCGGCCGAAACGACGTTCCCGCATTCGGCGTAGATGTCATAGATGCGGTTCGAGAGGCCGATGCGCCGGGCGCCCTCCGCCCAGTCGGCTTTGGACGAGCTGTGCGTGAACAGAATGTCGGCCTCGTTGGTGTCGATCCCGGAGCGCATGAAGGTTTCCACGGCGAGCGGCATCCCGTGCCTGCGCAAATCCGCGCCGTAGGAGGTGAAGACGCCGGGGCCGTCCTTGGCGATACGGAGCGAGGGAAGCGGCTGCTCGTTGAACCACGGCATCGCGATTGTGCACAGGTCGTACAGGTCGTTTCGCGACTTGTTATGGAAATCCCAGCGGTTCGCGGGGGCCGGCCCCAGGATCATGGCAGCCGCCGCTTCGCCGAGCGTGTAGCCGGGAAAGCGATATTCGAGTTGCTCTGCATGTTCCAGCCGGAAGAGCTGCGGGTACACGCCCATGCCCGGCGTCATCGGAAACTCGGCGTTGACCACCATGACGTTGCGGTAGGTACCGTTCTCGATGAACGCGGAGGCGACGCGGACAGCCTTCGACCAGCCGTCGCAGGCCTGTTTAACGTCGAAGCACTCAACCTCGTCGAGCCCGATCTCGTGAGCGAGGATATTCGCGGATGACGGCTCGGCGAGCTCGGTGTAGACGCCGGCGCAGATCAAGAGATCGATACGCTCGTGAGGTCCGAGCTTCGCCAACGCCTCCCGGCATGCCGCGGCCGTCAGCTGCAGCGAGGTCTCGCCTGGGGCTCGCCAAAACCTGGTCCTCGCGCCGGAGCGGCGCAGGCTGGCGCCGATCTTCTTAAGCGTCCGCCTGAGATCGCCCCGGAAGCTGCCTTTGCTGAGCGTCTCGATCTCGCCGATGACCTCGTCGTTGCTCACCGTCCGGGAAGGCATGACGACCGCGGTGGCGATAATTCTCATTGCTGTCCCGGAGACGCGGCGCGCGGGCGACCATCTGCGCGTCAAATGAGCCGCTTCCCATCGGCATTGTCGCCGCAGGCGGGTATTTGCTGAACGATGAGGGGTGATACACTATGGCCAATAGTGTTTCAGACAGTAGATTTTGCGCGCTAAATCGCGATTAACTCATTGATGAGAATCCAACGTTTTGACTCCGGTCGTTCGAAAAAGCCCGCTTTCTCTGCCTTTTTGGGTTGCAACAGAATTGGCCATTCTGTTTCAGCCGAGGCAGGAATGCCCGAGCAGTTCCACCAAGGCGGAAGCCTCTTTGGTCCATCCGGCAGTCGTAAATATCTCAATGCGTCGGAGCGGCAGCAATTTCTTGACTCCGCACTGAGCCTTCCGCCGAAGCAGCGCTCATTTTGCTTAATGCTCGCATGGAGCGGCGGACGTATCTCCGAAATCCTCGCGCTGACGCCGGCGTCTATCGACCTCACGACGGGCGTTGCAACCCTACAAACGCTCAAACGCCGCAAGCCGGGGATCGTCCGGCAAGTACCGCTCCCTGACAATGTTCTGCGCGATCTCGATCGGATCTTTGGGCTTCGCCACCGCCAGTGCGATCCGCAGCTCGCGACCGACCGTTTGTGGCATTGGAGCCGCACGACAGCGTGGCGCTGCATTAAGAAAGCCATGGCTAGGGCGGGGATTACCGGGGGGCCTGCCATGCCGAAGGGGCTGCGGCACAGCTTCGGTGTCAATGCTTTCCAAGCCAACGTCCCGCCGCATCTTGTCCAACGCTGGCTCGGTCATGCGTCTCTCCGCACCACGGGAATCTACGCGGATGTACTCGGTCCGGACGAGCGTGCATTCGCCGCTCGCATGTGGCGCAGGAATTGAATTGAGTTCAAGGTGACAGCGGCACAGCGCCTTCGGGACTATCCACGCCTCCGCAAATCGCGCGTGACGGTTGAAATACGGCCACATATATTGTCTAGTTGTACCGACCGCACATAACTATGAATTATCGTGCTTAGGCAATCCGCAAATATCCTGTCTCTCATTCGTATCCCAGCCTCTCTAGCTGTATTGGCTCTGTACGACCCACATTCTCCACCGCGGCTGTGGACTGGCGCAGGGCTCGTCCTGATCATCATGGGTAGCGACTTCTTTGATGGACGAATTGCCCGCAAATATCATGTCGCGTCGAAATTCGGCTACATCCTCGATGGACTAGGCGATCGTGCCTGCCACGTTTCTGCCTACTTGCTACTCTTCATCGCTGGTGTTCTCAACGTCTTGGTTGTCTGGATACTTATTTTCCGAGAGGTTAGTCAATACGCCGTGAGACTTGTTGAGACCGACTGGCATTCAACCCAGTCCGGGAACTGCATGTTGCTCTCCCTTTTGTTAGACGACGACATCGTGGCGCGATTGCTACGCGCGGGCTAGTCGCCCGCTTCAACCAATTTGAAAGGAATGGATGAGTCTCTTTGGCCGTGGATTCGCGGCGGAGGGGATCATGGCTGGTAAGGAGATTTCAGTAAAGAGGTATGTGGTGCGGCTGAGCGCAGAAGAGCGCGAGCGCCTGCAAGCGCTTATCCACAAGGGCAAAGGACCGGCGCGGCGGATGTTGAAGGCGCGCGTTCTGCTGAAGGCCGGCATCTCGGAGGCTGGCCCAGGCTTTAGCGACAGCAAGATCATCGCGGCCTTGGATACCAGCGCGTCCATGGTCTACCGCGTGCGCAAGCAACTGGTGGAAGAGGGCTTCGAGGCGGTTTTGAGCCGCAAACAGCGCAAGGCGCCGGCCGTGCTGCGCATTTTCGACGGCGAGAAAGAAGCTAAACTGATCGCGCTTGCCTGCTGCAAGCCGCCCCAGGGATGTGCGCGCTGGACCTTGCGGCTGCAGCAAGCTGTTTTGCATGCTCAACATGAAGGTGGTGCAGAAAGTATATGAGGGGCGGCGGGCGACGTGCGCGCCCGCTGTCCACCGGAGAGCGGCCGGATCAGAAGCGAAAGGATGCGGTCGTGAACGACATGCCGGCCGATGTGACGCAGGTCGCAACGCGCTCTCCGCGCCTGAGTTCGCCGCGTCTCTGTGCGAGCGCCATCGCCGCCGGCACGGCGGCCGAAACGACGTTCCCGCATTCGGCGTAGATGTCATAGATGCGGTTCGAGAGGCCGACGCGCCGGGCACCTTCCGCCCAGTCGGCCTTGGAAGAGCTGTGGGTGAACAGAATGTCGACCTCGTTGTCGCCGGAGCGGTTCAAGAGCGAGTGTGTCGGAGAAGGAGCTGCTGGTGGCGGCGCGGGGTCAGGCGGTTGAGCCCGACAAAGCGGGGGCGAATAGCAAGAAGTTGCGGGCCGTTTTCGCCAGTCATGAAGTTGCAGGGGTACAAGTCAAGCGTAGCTCAATAGGTCGTCGAACGCATAGAGCGTAAGCACGCGGAAGGTCTGCTCGGGATCTGCCGGATCTGGGGAGCGGCCGGTGCCATCCTTGCCGCGGTACTCGATGCGCCACTCGAAAGCGAAGCCGGCGAAAATAAACGTGCCCCAATCGTGCTCGCTGTCGGCGTCGAACTTGTTGTAGCGCGCCAGCACGGAGAGGGCACGGCCGCGTATTCGATCCTCCAGCTCATAGACGCTCGGCGTCATCTGAACGCGCCCGCCTCGGAAGGTCGTGCGCAGGCGGTCGTTCAGCTCGATGATCCTCGCGCGCCGGTCCATGGCACTTCAGCGGTCGAGACGGAGCGGCGGGAAACCGGCGCGCTGCCACGGCTCGGTGAGCATGTGGCCGCTCGCGGGCGGCGGCTTGTCGGGTGAGGCGAAGCTCGGCAATACCTTGAACAGAAACATCTTCGAGCCGCGCCCGCCAGTGAGGCGATTGAGCAGGTCCATCATCGAGTGCGCACGTGCAGTGCTGCTCGTTACGAAAGGAACGAAGAAATTGGGAAAGCCGAAGTGGGAGCGGTAGATCGCCTGCTCGGCGATAGCGGTATAGGCGGCAAACTTCTTGGCGATCGAGGAGCGCTCGGCGTCGCCGGCGTCGATCGGCTCGGTACCGCAATCGGCCTCAATGCCGGGGAAGAACAGGTAGCTGCGCTTGCCGTCGACGGTGCGCTCAAGGCCAAACGGTTGCGCGTCGGCGGTGATTTCGCTGCTCAAGCTCTCGCCGCGGAGTGTATAGGATACGCGGATCGAGGCCGGGGTTGCCGATTCGCGGGTCGCCAGAGGGGTGTTTTCGCTGGCCAGAATTTCCGGCCAGGTGATGAGCCTGACGCTCGGGTTCGCTCTGGTTCCAAGCGCGATCGAGGCCGTGATCTGCGCGACCATCAGCTCATGGCTGAAATTGCGGTGGTGGCTCTTAGGGAGGTGCGGCAAGCCGCGTTCCCGCAGCACGCGCGAGCCGCGCTCGTCGAGCTCGTAGATGAGGCGGCGGTAGTTGGCGTCGGCGCACTGCCGCTGCTGGTGCGGCCGCGCCAGATAGAGGTTCGGCTTGCGGGAGAGCAGATTGAGGCGGTGACTCAGTGCCTTCTCGCTGCCGCCGACGAAGGCATGGATGTAGTCGCTCGGGAGATAGCGGAAGCGAACGAGCAGCTTGAAAATCTCGATGTCGCGCTCGGTCGGGCACACCGAGACCGCGGCGCCGGCGCGGCCGATGACGGGCTCGCGAGTCCAGCGAGAATTGCGGGTCGAAAGATTGCTACGGAGGGTTTCCATGCCCTCCACGTAGAGCGCCCGCCGGGCCGTGTCTAAGGTGACGGCGCGCAGATATGCTGCACCACGACGATCTGCGCGTTGCGATGCACGACGAAAAATTTTTCAACAGTGGCGCAAACGCACGTGCCGCCGCCCACGGTCCACGTCAGTCGCCCCATTTTGACGCCGGCTCGGTATGCGCGCCGGTGTGCGGGTCGTGCTGAGGCGGTGCGGAGACGGGGGACCGCGGGGGTGGGGGTGCGGGGCCAGCTGAACTCGATTGGGTGGCCGGCCGTGCCAGCCGCGTCCTAGTCGCAGGCCCGTCGGGCTTAGGTGCGGCGGCGGGCGGTGGCGCGGGCGTAACCGAAAACTCCTGGCGCATCCGCTCGCGAATGGCCCGCTGTTCGGCGGCCGTCATCTGCGGCAGCTCAGAGAGATCGACATATGGCACTTCGAGCGCCAGAGCGCGCGGCGTGAGGTCGCGCACGAACGCGGCGAAGGTCCCGCGCGGCAGGGAATAGAGGAAGTCGGCCGTAGTGCGCAGCTTGTTAGCGAGAAATTTTGCCTCGTCATCGCTATTGGCGAAGCGAATGGCGCAATTCGAGACCGCGTCGAGCACCGGCGGGGTGAGCTGGGCGGAGCGCTGGTGCGCCAGTATCAGTGCGATCTTCTGACTGCGGCATTCGTCGAGAATGGTGGCGATCTTCGGATCGCGCGCAATGATGCTGTGGCACTCGTCGATATAGCAGTACACCGGCAACTTGTCTTGCGGCCGGCGCCCCGCCCGTTGCTGTGCCGCAGCGAGGATGAGGGCGATAAAAAAGCGGCCGAAGAACTCGGCGCCCTCGTCGCCGAGCATAGCCTTGCTGTTGTTGATGAGAATGATCTTGCCGGCGTCCATCTCCTTGCCGATGTCGAGCTTGGTCTTGAGCGAGGCGAACATGGACTTGAGAATGGGATTGGAGAGGAGAAAATCGAGGCGCCAGGTGAGCTGGCTGCGCGTCTCCGCGTAGGTCTTGGAATCGAAGCCGTTCCGCTTATCGGCAAAGAACTGCCGCAGCTCGGGATCGAGGGCCAGCAGCTCGTTATGGTATTTGCCCATGCCATTGAGCAGAACGTCCTTGAACGTCTCCAGCGTCGGATTGGGAACCGCGGCGATAAACGCCGGCAGCAGCTTGCGGAACAGGGCCGTCTGCAACGGGGTCATCTTCGCTTCGAGCAGCGACGACATGACGTATTCGAGTAGCGAGATCGTATGCGCGACGCCGGCCTTCGGGATGTCGAGGGGATTAAGCGCAAGGGGAAAGTCGGCATCCGGCTCGATCAGCACAATCCTATCGCGCACCGCCTCCAGCCGCTTGATCGGCTCGATCAGGTCGCCCTTGCTGTCCATAACGATGATGGAGGCGTCCCGGCGCAGGTCGTCAAGAAACATCGAGGACAAAAGGACGGTCTTGCCGCGGCCGGGAGGCGCGATGATCCAATGGCCGGCGAAGCGGGTTTCCTCGGGTAACGCAAAGGGCACCGGCGTCTGCAAGAGGTCGAGCAAAGGCGTGCCGGCGAGATAGGTTTCCGCAAGCGCAAGCGGCGCGAGGTCGGCTTCCGCCGCGGGGATCAACGGCTTCTTCGATTCCTCATAGGGCGGGACGCCGGAGTAGCGGCAGATGTTTTCGTAGATTCTGGCCTGCACGGTGGTGAATAGGCCAACATCCATCAATTCCGACGTGTTGATCGTGCCGATGATCTTATCGACCAGCTCGTTGGGCCGCGGAACTATATTGATGAGCGGGACGGTAAAAGGCGCTTCTTCAGCGTCGTCCTCAAGCGGCGGCAAGTCGGCGAGAATGCCGCCGGACAGATTGCACAACGCGGTGACGAAGCGCTCATAAACGCGCTCGTCATTCGCCAAGAAATACTCCTTGGCGCGAAGGAAGCGGTTGAGGTCCACCTGCTCGACCATGGAGAGGTGAGCTCGCGACCAATCGATCTCGGGGAAGGAAAATATCGTCGTCTCTTGCTCGATGAGCGCCTTCTGGCAGCGATCGAACGCTTGCATCAGCGGCCCGTAATTCGGCAGCTCGACCAACTCGCTGACGACATCGACACAATGAGCGTGAACGCGATCGACGATATCGGGTGCCGCCCAGACCGATGCGCTGTAGGAATTCTGCACCGCGCGGTACAGAGCAATCGTTTCGGCCAAATCGCGCGCCTTCTCGTCGGTGAAGCGGCGCAGGAACGGGCTGAAAACGGAAGGCGGCGAATATTTCGGCAGCCTAGAACTCAACAACCTCCTCCCGGCCATCGAAGGTCAAAGCGGTTTCCAGATATGCCTTGACGTTCTGGCAAGCTTCCCTGATGGCGCCCTCGGCGCCGAGAAGCTCATCGAGGTCTTTGCATTCAATGTGCTGGCCGCCGATTAAGCTGTCGATGGTTACCCGCAGTGAGAGGGCCATCATTGCTGCCCTTGCAAGCCCTCGGGCATTGCTCCAGAGCCCTCGGCCGGCCGACGACATGCTATAGCCCGGCGTGTGCGCAGCGTCATCGAAATGATCGTATGCGGCTTCGGTATGTTTCTTCCGCGCCTCGCTGTCATAAACAACGAGCTTGCCAAGACCGTACTTGCGCACCAGCGATTGCTCTTCGGATGACAATTCAGCGCGAGCGTCAAGCGCAAACAGCACTTTGCCGCCAAGCATACCGCCTGCCCGCTGCGAACGTTTGAGCTTCAGCTGCATCGTGAACCCCACGGCTTAGAGATAAACGGCCTCCGGGTTGGACGCCGGAGGCCGGCTCCTATCGAGGAGCTAGCTTGCCTTCCGCGCTCATGCGGAGACCGTGGGTTTCGAAGTAGGTGAGCACATCGCTCACGCGCCATACCGGATGCGAATTGCGGTGGCGGCCAAGCTTGAAGCACTGGGGGAAGGGATCGGGGTTGGGAATGTCCGTAGCCACCGGATCGTGCCTTCCTTTGAGGTGCTTCGTGGACTTCACCGTCGCAGCCATTAGCCTCCACGTATGGGCACGTGAGTACGGCCAGCCCATAGCCTTCAGCCCCTTCCAGTCCACTATCAGTGACGGGTGAATAGACATTGCAAAGCTCCGTGTTAGGGAGCGTTGCAACGCTTGCCCGGTTGAACACCGCTAGCAGGCGGCGGGAACTCTATGCGGCTGCACGCGCAACCGCAAGATGCGCATAGCGCATCATAGCGGTTCTGTGGATTAGCGGACGATATCCGAGAGCCGGGCTTCCCACTTCAATGCGGCATCGCGCATCTCGGGCATGAAGTTGTGGCGCTGGTAGACGGCGACGATGCCGGCGAACGTGCCGCTGACGTGGTTGAGCAGCTTCTCGATAACCGGCAATGGCACGCCCAGCGCGGCCAGATTGCTGGCGAACGTGCGGCGCAGGTCATGCAGCGTCCAGTTCTCGACACCGCTGAGTTGGTCGAGGGCGCCCTTGCTCTTGCTCCACCCATTGAAAGGCGTAGCAGCCCTACCGCGGGCAGGGAAAAGGAATGGGCTGGCTGAGGC
>JAKAPE010000201.1 GCA_021811945.1 Pseudomonadota bacterium
CTTGACGCCGAACGCAAACATTGAGATCAGCAGATGCACCTGACGGCGCCTTCACACTGGTCGCGATCGATCGTACCGGGTGGTCGCGATGCGTCGGAATGAGTGGGCGCGATCACCGGAATGCGCAGGGCGCCCAGCACGGCGACGAAAATCTGTGTGCTGCGCACCTCGCCGGTGGTCCCGTCGATCACCTCCAGAGTGTGGCCGGAATAGTCGACGAAAAGCTTCTCGCCGGCGACATGCACCTGGCGCAGGGTCGGCTTGAGGCGGCCCGCCCATTCCTTGTAGCGCTCGTAGAACCACGAGTAGCTGAAGCTGTCGGAGTTGCTGTCGCAGTCCTCCTCCCACAACAGCATCAGGGTTACGTTCGGGCGCCGTAGCTCGCGATGCGCGAGCGCCCAATCGGGCTGCGGACGCTCGTCGCTGGGCAGATCGGATGGTGGCGGATAAAGGCGGTTCTCGAGCCGGACATCGTCGTCGAGCTCCGGCGGCAGGGGCCAAGTCAGGCCGGCGCGGCGCGTTCGATTGAGATATACTCTGTTCACATGAGAACCCGAAAACCGAATTGGCCACATCTCAATCTTTTCGCCCTTTCAGTCGAGTCTCGCAGTCGAGTCTCGCAGTCGAGTCTCGCAGTCGAGTCTCGCAGTCGAGTCTCGCTTTTTCGGGTTTTCACGAAATCTGAGTATATCATCCCCCGGCTCCGGTCGTGTAGTTATGCCTCTTGCAGGCACTTTGACCATGTGGTCCACTTGAGCCTGGTTTACCAGAGCTCGTTCATGAACCGCCGATCGGAGCCACGCTATCCACACGCCGCGACGGTCCGCGGCGGAGCCTCGTTAGATCAATAAGTTGCTCGTGTCCTTCGATTCCGAGGTTCGCAAACCAGCGAGCCGCAAAATAATGCGAACTTCGGAATCGGGACACGAGCACGCATACACGCATTCGATGCGGCTGTCGCGGGGTGTTCGGCGCGATTTGCACCTGAAACCCTTCGTCGATTGGCGAGTTGACGATCAGGTCTCAATATTGCCTCAATGCGCTGGCGCAAGAATGACGACCTCAGCACACAAGTTGACCTTCCAACAAGGAAACAATCATGGTCCGCAGCCTTTCACTCATCGTCGCCGTGGTTCTGATTTCAAGCGCCGCATCGGCGGCACACCGATATCGTTCCCAGAAGTCGTACAACGCAGCGGACGAAAAGGCCTGCAACGCCGACGCGCATCGCTTCTGCAGGAAGGAAATCCCGGATCAGTTCCAGGTTGCGTCCTGCTTGCAGCAGCATCGCGCTCGATTGAGCCGGGCTTGCCGCGAACGGCTGGAAGGCCACGGCAGGTGATTGAGGCGGTTGCCCGGCACCACCACGAATTCCGGATTCCTCTTCCGCGGGATGCGGAAATCATCGGCCGGATTGAGTCGAGGATTATTCGGCCGCCTTGAGCAGTGCCGCCGCGCCAGCGCGGAATTGCTCCAGCAACGCCTCCTCCTCGGCCTTTGCGGCGGCGATATGGCGCTCTTTGACATAGCCAAAACCGCGGATTTTTTCCGGGATTGAGGCGAGAGAGACGGCAAGGTGGTGGTTGCTCGCCGTAAACGTGCCGAGCAGCTCATCAATCGTCTTTTCGTAGTCCGTAATCAGCTTGCGTTCGCTGCGACGTTCGCGTGAACGGCCGAACGGATCGAACGGCGTGCCGCGTAGGAACTTGAGCTTTGCCAGCAGACGAAGGGCGGGCAGCAGCCACGGCCCGAAACTCATCTTCCTCGGCAGCCCCGTGGTCTTGTCGCGGCGGGCAAGGAGCGGCGGTGCGAGGTGAAACTCGAAGCGCAGCCCGTCGCCGTCGAACTCGCGCGCGATTTGTCTGGCGAAGGCGCCGTCGGTGTAGAGCCGCGCGACTTCGTATTCGTCCTTATACGCCATCAGCTTAAACAGGTAACGCGCGACCGCCTCCGCAAGGCCGCTCTTGCCGGGCGTCCGTGTGGCCTCGGCCGTCTCCGTTTTCTCGACCCATTCCCGATAGTGCGCGGCATAGGCGGCGTTCTGATAATCGGTGAGGAATTGCACCCGCCGCTCGACCGTCTGCGGCAGGGTCTCCGAGAGTCGCCGCGCGTCGCTCGTCAGCGCGGCTGCCGGCTTGGCGAGGGCTTCGATCGCGTCGCGATCGACCGCGGCGCGGCGGCCCCAGTGGAAGGCCGCGATGTTCATGGCGACCGCCTCGCCGTTGAGCGTGATCGCGCGCTCGATGGCCGCGGCCGAGAGCGGGATGGCGCCGAGCTGATAGGCGTAGCCGACTAGGAACATGTTGGCGCCGATTGCCTGGCCGAACAACGCGGTGGCGATGTGCGTGGCATCGATGAAATGTGTCTTCTCGGCGCCGGCGTCGGCGATGATGGCGCGCTTGAGCCGTTCACCCGGCAGCGAAAAATCGACGTCGCGGGTGAATTCGCCGGGCAGGAATTCGGATGTGTTGACGACCATCGCGGTCGAGCCATGCTTGACGGCCGCGAGCACCTTGCGCGTGCCAGCGACGACGATGTCGCCGCCGAGCACGAGATCGGCGCGGCCGGCGGCGATGCGGATGGCGTGGATGGCTTCCGGCTTCTCGGCGAAGCGGATATGGCTGAACACCGCACCGCCCTTCTGCGCGAGCCCCGCCATGTCGAGCACGCCGACGCCCTTGCCTTCGAGATGCGCCGCCATGCCCAAGACGCCGCCGATGGTGACCACGCCGGTGCCGCCCACGCCGGTGACGATGATGTTGTAGGTCTGCGCTATTGGCGGCAGGTGCGGTTCGGGCAGTACCGGCAGATCGCGATCGGCGGCGACGCCGGCGCCTTTTTTCAGCGTTGCGCCGTGTACGGTGACGAAGGACGGGCAGAACCCCTTGATGCAGGAAAAGTCCTTGTTGCAGCTCGACTGGTCGATGGTGCGTTTGCGGCCCCACTCGGTTTCGAGCGGCTGCACAGAGATGCAGTTCGACTGGACGCCGCAATCGCCGCAGCCCTCGCAGACGAGATCATTGATGATGACGCGCTTGTCGGGATCGGGAAAAGCATGGCGCTTGCGGCGCCGACGTTTTTCCGCCGCGCAGGTCTGATCGTAGATCAATACGGTGACGCCAGGAATTTGTGCCAATTCCTTCTGCACCGCCATCAGATCGTCGCGATGATGGATGGCGAGGCCTGCCGGCCATGCGGTATCGCGCGAATACTTGTCCGGCTCGTCGGTGACGACGACGACGCGCTTGGCGCCCTCGGCGGCGACCTGGCGGGCGACCTGCGGCACGGTAAGCCCGCCGTCGTTAGCTTGGCCGCCGGTCATCGCCACCGCGTCGTTGAACAGGACCTTGTAGGTAATGTTGGTGTTGGCGGCGACCGCGGCGCGGATCGCGAGGTAGCCGGAATGATTGTAGGTGCCGTCGCCGAGGTTCTGGAAGACATGGTTGCGTTTCGAGAATGGCGCTTCGCCGATCCAGTTGGCGCCCTCGCCGCCCATCTGGGTGTAGCCGAGGGTCGAGCGGTCCATCCACTGCGCCATGAAATGGCAGCCGATGCCGGCATAGGCGCGCATGCCCTCCGGCACTACGGTCGAGCTGTTGTGCGGGCAGCCGGAGCAGAAATAGGGCATGCGCTGGGCGATATCGCGCGTCTCGGCGGCAATGCGCTGATACTCCTTCAGCCGCGCCACGCGCCCGGCGACGTCCTCGTTGCGGTGGTATCTTAACAGCCGCTCGCCGATGCAGATGGCGACGTCGTTGGGGTCGAGCGCGCCTTTGACTGGGAACAGCCAATTGCCCGCCTCGTCGCGCTTGCCGATGCACACCGGCTGGTTGGCGGTGCCGTAAAGTTCCTCGCGCACCTGCACTTCGATCAGCGAGCGTTTCTCCTCAACGACGATGACGAGGTCGAGTCCGGCGGCGAATTCGGCAAGCTCGCGCCGGCCGAGCGGCCATGGACATGCCACCTTATAGAGGCGGATGCCGAACTCGTTGCACTTGACCTCGTCGATGCCCAGCTCGTCGAAAGCCTGGCGGACATCAAGGTAGCTCTTGCCGGTGGTGATGATGCCGATCTTCGGCGCGCGGCCGCCCGAGGTGATGGTGCGGTTGAGCCTGTTGGCGCGCACGAAGGCGAGCATCGCATCGCGCTTGAAGTCGTGCAGGCGGGCCTCCTGCGCCAGGATCGGATCATTGAGGCGGATGTTGAGGCCGCCCTCGGGCATTTGGAAATCGCTGGGGACGACGATGTTGACCCGCTCCAGGCTGCCGTCGATGGCCGCCGTCGACTCGATCGTCTCGTGCATCGTTTTCAGCGCCACCCAGGCGCCGGCGAAACGCGACATGGCCCAGCCGTAGAGGCCGTAATCAAGAACCTCCTGTACCCCGGCCGGGTTGAGCACCGGAATCATCACGTCGATGAAGTGGTATTCGGACTGGTGGGCGGTGGTCGAGGATTCGGCCGTGTGGTCGTCGCCCATCAGCGCGAGCACGCCGCCGTATCTGGCGGTGCCGGCGAGATTGGCGTGACGAAAAACGTCGCCGGTGCGGTCGACGCCTGGTCCTTTGCCATACCACATGGCAAAGACGCCGTCGTATTTGCCTTCCCTGCGCAGCTCTGCCTGCTGCGAGCCCCAGATGGCGGTGGCGGCGAGGTCCTCGTTGATCGCGCCCTGGAAACGAATGTCGCTGTTTTCGAGATGCCGCGCGGCGCGCAGGAACTGGCTGTCGAGACCGCCGAGCGGGGAACCGCGATAACCGGTAACAAAGCCCCCGGTATTTAGGCCGTTACGGCGGTCCAGCTCCTTCTGCATCAGGCAGAGCCGTACTAGCGCCTGGAACCCGGTCACGAACACGTGACCGTGGCCGAGGTCGTATTTGTCGTCGAGAGTTACGTCGCGCAGCGCCATAGCATGGCCTCCCACGCGGCCAGTTTGCCCTCACCGGATCGAAATGGCCAGAAGGCTTGAGGATATGGAAGTGATATATGGCGCGGCCTGCAACCGGCAATGCGGGTAGACCGGCAATCATGCGGCTAAGCCGAATGCGTTTGCGGCGCAACAAAACCGCGCGCCGCAGACTCTCCATGAGGTCGCGGAACTTGCACAAAAAAGAGGCTTGCGCAGAAATCCGTCGCATGATCGGCCGATATTGTTCAGTCGTTGCGAACCACTGTCCTCAATCGTCCGTGCGTATCGTCGCCAGCACAACGTATGCGCGACCAAATGCGTGAAGCCGCAAACGGCATGCGTCGCACCGATATCATTATACCGATATCATTATAATGATGCTGGATACCGATATCATTGATAATGATGCTGGCGTGGCCGAATCTTCGCCTTTTTTGATTCAAACCGCCTCGGCGTGGCTAATTGCCCGCTAACGCCCGGCGGTAAATCTATTGCGGAAAATCCATTAATGCCAGCCGAACAAGCAGAAAGCACTAACATTTACCGGACGGATAGACCTTCTTACTAGACTCAAGCGTGCCATTTTCCGCCTCGCGGCGCCGAAAGCAACCGTTATGAGTCTCGCGTTCCTATCCCGCCGACGCATTCCGCGACACGAAGCGCTGCCGCCTGAGATTTATCTTCCGCTGGTCGATTCGCTTTACAAGGACGGTCGCACGCTGCTGTCCGGAACCATTTTTGTTACGGGATCCATTTTCATCACCTATTGGAAAACCGGCGATCAACTTCTGCTCTGGTGTGCGCTGGCCATCGTCGTCGTCGCGTGCGCGCGCGGGCTGGAGATGCGCGCCTACGCTCGCGCGCGTTCGACATTCACAAGTGTAAAAGTCGCCAGGCGATGGGAGCGCCGCTACCTCGCCGGGGCGGCAACTTCCGTGGCACTGCTTGGAATCTGGTGCTTCATCGCCTTCAGCCGCACCGCCGATCCGTTTGCAGATCTGGTCAGCTTTTCGATGACAATCGCCTATTCGATGGGGATTTTCGGCCGAAATTTCGGCAACCCGCGTTTCGTCGTGGTGCAAATCCTCTGTGCATGGGTGCCAATATCGGCAGCGCTTTTGCTTTACGGGAATTGGTATCATTGGGTTTTTGCCGGCCTTCTCGCTCCATTCTTCCTTGGCGTTAAATTCATAGCGGAAAGGTTACGCCGCATGCTGCTCGATGCAGTGATTGCATCGCGCGACATGTCATTGCTGGCGAAGCGGTTCGACACGGCGCTGAACAACATGCCGCACGGTCTGTGCATGTTCGATTGCGAACGCCGCATCGTGGTCTCGAACCACAAGCTCCAGCAGGAAATGGGATTAGCGCCGGGTGTGGAGCTTAAAGGCTTGAGCCTGGGCGCTTTGGTCAGAAGCAGCGTCGAAGCCGGCATGATCTCCGAGGCCAACGCTCAAAGCCTTATCGATCGTCTGAGCAGGCGTCTCTTGGGCGGGAACGACGGCGCCTTTACGGTCGACATGCAGAACGGAAGGACGCTCGAGTTCACTGAGCAGCCTATGGAAAACGGCGGCGTGGTGGTCGTCGTCGAGGACGTCACCGAACGGAAGATTGCCGAAGCCAAGATCAACCATCTGGCGCGATTCGACGCCTTGACCGGCCTGCCCAATCGCGCCGTTTTGCGCGATCGCATCGAGCGGGCGCTGAGCGAATGGCGTCCCGACAACATGTGCGCCATCCATTTCATTGATCTCGACCAGTTCAAGGAGGTCAATGACACCTTGGGGCATACCAGAGGCGACTTGCTGCTGCAGGCTGTCGCCGCGCGCCTGCAAGCCGCTATCCGGGATGCCGACGTCATTGCCCGCTTCGGCGGCGACGAGTTCGTGATCCTGCAGGCGCCGATCGAATCCCTCAATCAAGGCGAGGCTCTCGCCACACGTGTGTTGAACGCGCTCGGCGGCATCTACGACCTCGACGGACACAAGGTTGTCCTTTCCGCCAGCATCGGGATTGCCGTCGCCGAAAGCCGAATCGATCCTGACAAATTCCTGCGAAATGCCGACATGGCGCTCTACCGCGCGAAGTCCGAAGGCCGCAAGACCTGGCGCTGGTTCGAGGCAAAGATGGAGGCCAATGCGCAGGCGCGCAGGAACCTCGAGCTTGATTTGCGCAATGCGTTGGACAACGACGCGTTCGATCTGCACTATCAACCGCTCTTCAATCTGAAAACCAGACGAATCGCGGCCTGCGAGGCGCTGCTGCGATGGTCGCACCGTGAACGCGGAATGGTTTCTCCGGCCGAATTCATTCCTGTCGCCGAAGAGATGGGACTGATCGTCGACATCGGCAGTCAGGTGCTGCGCAAGGCCTGCCTGGAGTGCCGGCGTTGGCCGGGCGATACCGCCGTGACGGTCAACCTTTCGTCGATGCAGTTCGAGCGTTCCAATATTCCCGCGCTGGTCCGCGAGACGCTGGCCGCAACGAATCTTGCGCCGCAGCGGCTGGAGATCGAGATAACCGAATCGACATTGTTGCAGAACACAAACAAAACCCGCGCCGATCTCCATCAGCTCGCGGAGCTCGGCGTGAGAATCTCTCTGGACGATTTCGGCACCGCCTACTCGAGCCTCAGCTACCTGCACAGCTTTCCCCTGCACAAGGTGAAGATCGATCAGTCGTTCTTGCGCGGCCTCGGCGACGATCCCCGGCGGGTGACGCTGCTGCGCGGGATGACGCGGCTGAGCGCGCAGCTTGGCCTGCGCGTCGTGGTCGAGGGAGTGGAGACCGAGGAGCAGCTCGAATTGCTGGCCGCCGAGGACAGCGTCGACGAGGTTCAAGGCTACTTGCTGGGTAGGCCTATGCCGGCGGCCGACCTGCGCAGGCTGCTTTATGCGTCCTACGTCGCTCCTGTTCAGGAATTGCTGCCCGTGCGATTGCGCCGCAAGGACGTTGCGTGAGAGCAGGTGCCGTTTTTTTGCCCCGATCCCGCCAGTCCCTCGCCGCTTAACCTTAACGTCTTGAAAAATTTGTGTTCGCGTTAACGAACTGTTAACCTCTTTGCCATTGGCGCTGGTGCCAAGAGGAGCGCAGTTATGGGGTCGCCGTCGGAGCTTTCGCCGCAGACGCGCTCAACTCCTGCCGCCGATGAGGCAAATGCGGAAACCCGCTTTTGCGATCGCGTGGCTCGGCTGCTGGACGCGGTCGATTACCGGCTGGCGAATTCCAGTAAGGAACGCAACGCGATTTTTCGCCTTCGCTACAAGGCGTACAGGCGCGAGGGATCGATCGCGCCGAATTCGTCCGGGATTTTTTCCGACCCTTACGACGAAACGGACAATGCCTATTTGTTCGGCCTGTACATCGACGACGAATTGGCCAGCTCCATCCGCATTCACGTGGCCACCCGGGAATATCCCGATTTTCCCAGCCTCAAAGTCTTTTCCGATCTCATGCAACCGGAGGTCGACAGCGGCAAGGTCATTATCGATTCCACCCGTTTTGTCACGGACGAAAAATTTTCCAGACTCCATAGGGGATTGCCCTATGTTACGCTCCGGCTTTGCTGGATGGCGGTCCACTACTTCAATGCCGATCATTTTCTCGCAGCCATAAGAGCGGAGCACCAGCCGTTTTATCAGCGGACGTTCCGCCACCGGCTGATCTGCGGATCGCGCTCCTATCCGCTGTTGACAAAGCCGATCAGCCTGATGACGGTCCATTACCCGACGGTCGCCGACGAGGTGCACCGGCGATATCCATTTTTCCGTTCGACCCTCTTCGAACGCAGGATGCTGTTCGAGCGCGCTGCGCCGATGCCGGACTTTTTCCAATCGCCTGCCACCACCATGGCGACCCAGTGGCCGGCATTTGCGTCGCTCGACTCTGTAGTCGCCTTGGCGCCGCGAAGCTTTGC
>JAKAPE010000202.1 GCA_021811945.1 Pseudomonadota bacterium
AGCAACGCGTCATCGGAGCGTCAAATCCAAAACCACACTAGATTCATAAAGTTGCTCGTGTCCCTTTGCTTCCGACGTTCGTAATAGGGCATGCGGCAAAGTGATACGAACGTCGGAAGCGGGACACTAGATACGCGTGGTCGCAATGCCAACGGCCCAACTCGCGGTCTGACCTGATCCATCGTTCCGGCGAGGGGACTCCGTCTCGGGAAGGCCATTGCGATAGCGGTCCCGCCTCCAATCCGATCCGCGCCAGCGCAACCCCGAGCGACCGAAAGTATCCGAGCAGCGCTTCCGGCTCGCTCGCAACCTTGCTCTCGCAAAAGATCTTGCCGCTCGCATCGACAACGCACACGCTCGAACATTCCAATGACAGGTCAATTCCTGCATCATAGTCCACGGTCGTCTCTCCTCGATGTTTGGAGCGGCCTCGCCGACTCCGTCACACCATCATTGTCAGGGACGACCGCCTTCCCGCCAATCTTCCGCAAGCCGTCCGCTTGCTTCACTGGCGGCGGCCTGTTACCCTATCTAGCCGCGCTCGCTACGGCGCTGTTGATGGCGTCGCGCGGCCGGATTGGAAGGCGGTCGTCCCTGACAATGATGGTGTGACGGAGTCGAGGATGGGCCCCGCTCAGGGTCGAGCTTATGGTGGCAAACCCGGTGGCAATCTTCGTCGCGACCCTGTAAAAAGCCCGTAAAGCCGCGGTAGCTCAGCCGGTAGAGCAACGCATTCGTAATGCGTGGGTCGGGGGTTCGAATCCCTTCCGCGGCACCAAGATATCGTTTCATGTTATTCTCTGCTGCACATACGTTCGTATTTTCAATACGTTAGCTCATTTCAGCTATGCATAGATGAACATAGAGATCTGTGACAGCACCCGGAAATGAGTATACGATTGAGTATAGGACGCTCTCTGACACGGAGGTCGTATACTCAAAATGCTGACAGCTCTCGCCATTCAAAATGCGAAGCCGCGCAATAAGCCGTATTTGCTCACGGACGGAAACGGGCTACACCTTGTGGTGAAGGAGAACGGCAGCAAGTTGTGGCGGCTCCGTTACCGCTTCGGCGGCAAACAAAATATGATCAGTCTCGGGCCGTATCCCGACGTGTCCCTCGCAGCGGCACGGGCCAAGCGCGATGATGCGCGCAAGCTGCTCACCGACGGCAAGGACCCGTCGCAGCAAAGAAAGGAAGACAGGCTTACGGCGGCCGTCGCCGCGCGCAACACCTTTCGCGCCGTCGCCGAGGAAGTGCTCGCCGCGTTGGAAGAAAGCAACGTGGCAGTGAGGACGATGGTGAAGAACCGCTGGCTCTTGCTCGACCTCGCCGCGCCTCTCGCCGATCGTCCCGTCGCCGACGTGACGCCGGCGGAAGTCCTGGCCGTCCTGAAGAAGGTCGAGAAGAGCGGCCGTAGAGAGACCGCAAAACGGCTACGGGCGGCCATGGGGAGGGTTTTCCGGCTTGCCGTGGCGACCTGCGGGCGACTTCGGACCCGACCTACGCCCTTCGCGGCGCGCTCGCGGCGCCGGTGGTCACGCCCCGCGCCGCCATCACTGACGAACGCAAGTTCGGGGCACTCATGGCAGCGATCGACGAGTACGACGGTTGGCCGACCATACGGGCGGCCCTCCAGCTCACGGCGCTCACCATGACGAGGCCGGGCGAAGTCCGCCTGATGCGGCGCTCGGAAATCGTCTGGCCTTCCGCCACCTGGCGCATCCCGGCCAAGCGGATGAAGATGCGGCGTCCGCATGAGGTGCCGCTCTCGACCAAGACCCTTGCCATTCTGCGGGACATCTGGCCGTTGTCGGAAGGGCACGAACTGGTGCTGCCGTCAATCCGATCGCTGCGCCGCCCGCTGTCGGATAACGCCCTGAACTCCGCCCTGCGGCGAATGGGCTATGCGCAGGACGAGATGTGCGCCCACGGCTTCCGCGCCGCAGCAAGCACTATTCTGAACGAGCGCGGCTTTAATCCCGATGTCATCGAGGCTGCGCTCGGCCATCAGGACAGGAACGTCGTCCGCCGCGCCTACAATCGGGCCAAGTACTGGCCGGAGCGCGTCAAGCTGTTGCAGGCCTGGGCGGACTTGATGGACGAGCTGAAACGACTGGCCGTCACCAATCCGCATGCAGCGTGAGCGGCCATGTGCATCTATGTACATCTTGCGGTTGCGCGTAGGGCCGCATAGACTTCCTGCCGCCTGCTAGCGGTGTTCAACCGGGCAAGCGTTGCAACGCTCCCTAACACGGAGCTTTGCAATGTCGATCCACCCGTCACTGATAGTGGACTGGAAGGGGCTGAAGGCTATGGGCTGGCCGTACTCACGGGCTCATACCTGGAGGTTGATGGCACCGACGGTTAAGGCGACGAAGCGCTTCAGGGGGAGGCACGATCCGGTGGCTACGGAAATCCCGAACCCCGATCCGTTTCCCCGGTGCTTCAAGCTTGGCCGCCACCGCAATTCGCATCCAGTGTGGCGCGTGAGCGACGTGCTCGCCCACTTCGAAACCCACGGTCTCCGCCTGAGTGCGGAAGGCACGCTAGCGCCTCGATAGGAGCCGGCCTCCGGCATCCAACCCGGAGGCCGTTTATCTTCAGGTCGTTGGGGGCTCACGATGCAACTGAAACTCAAACGTCCACCGCGGGCAGGCGGTATCCTTCGCGTCAAGGTCAAGCTAGCCGCATAGCTCCCTAGCGGGAGCGGGACCGCTCAGTCCAACGGGCGACCCCCCATTTGGAGGGTGATCATATGCCTATAATTGTTTGGATAGTGTTTGGTCTTTTCGCCATCATTATCATTGCAGCCATCACGGGAAATTGGAGCGTCGCAATTTTCTTCTTTATCGTCGCCGTAATTGGAGGAGCAATTTTTGGAAAATTGCATGAGTGGGGGCTGCTTCCAGATGTCATAACCGACACGCCGATACATTTTCCAACTCGATCAACTGAACCGATCACACAAGTTCAACCTCCCCCACCGCTTCCTGAACCCATCCGTCCGAACTCAAATGAACCAATTCGTGGTACGATGCGCGTTGACGTTACGCGCACCGATCAAACGGTCGATGTTTGGATTCAACTATCAGAAGAAGCGAAATTTATTGTCGAATCAAACAGCCTTGAATCAATGCCTGTTGAAGAGCACTTCGAAGAACTCAAAGAACGTTTAGCCGAGTTCAGTAGGGAATACGATTATATACAAGATGACATCGATGCAGACATCGAGCGCCAACTGCGCAGCCCCGATGCCCTGCGCAAATATCAGGAAATTGCGGATGAAGGCCGTTATGGGGCCAAACGATCAAAACCGGAAAATCTGAAAAAGTTTGAGGAAGACTATAAGCGCACGCATAGCGTCACACTCGGCCAATATCTCGCCTATCCTCACCGCCATCTCATTCACGCGCCCCTAGAAGCCAACCTATACATAGAACAACTTGAAACAAAATATCTGCCGCCCATAAAGGCAGCAATCGATGCCGCTTCGCAAGTGCGGCAGCCGCAAACAAAGACGTATCAATTTTGATGTCCAGCATTGACTGGTACCAAACCGATAACATTCTTCAGGAAATCCGCCATCTTCAAGCGCATTATCCTGCTTCGGACGCATTCATCGCAAATCTCAATTTAGAACGCCGACTCACCAAAGCTCAAATCACCGTGTCTCCGGCTATGCTTGCCGGACTCAAGGCATTCGTCGGGCAGCTATACGAAATGCAGCCCTTCGCAACTCCTCCTCGTCCCCTTCCACCCGACTTGTATTACACCATCGAGGGTGCGCGCCGCCGCGACATTCTTCTCAATCTACGCCGCACCCTTGCAAACCCAGAACAAAAGTTACGCGAATTCACCGATATCATTCTCGAAACATTCGCCATTTTAGTCGTTGCCCTTCCTCCTCAAACGGCCGGCGTTCACCAGATCACGACCATCCGCGTTATGAACGTCGTAGATGTCCCGAATACCATTGCAGACCTCATGCGCCTGTTCCTTAACTTGCCGCCGGAGAGTTTGTGCTATGACATCACCCTCCAGCTCGACGAAAACTCACATCTGCCAAACGGCAAACTGCGACCCCCGGTGTATGAAATCAAAGGAGACCATGAAGAAATCGTCTCCACGTACCTTCACAATACACCGTTAATCGATTTGTTCGAGTTACCTGTGCCGTTTTCACTTCCTGATGAAGCACGTTTTGCCGGCCATTGGGTAATCGCTCCCCCTGGTCGCGGAAAAACAACACTGCTTCACTCCATGTTTCTTAACGACCTAAGACAGAGCGCTTCCATCATCGTAATGGATAGTAAGGGCGACCTCATCGAGCCGATCAAGGCGCTGAAGGCCGTCGCCGATCGTCTTGTCCTGATCGAGCCCGACCCCGAATTTCCGCTTGCCCTCAATCCCCTCGACATTCCGCGCGCCGGCGTCGCGCACACCCTCTCGCTGCTCGAATACGTCATGTCGTCGCTGCTCGAAGCGAAGATGACCGCGCTGCAAACCGCGTTGTTCCGCAAGCTCTTGCCGGTGTTTGTCGCGGCGATTCCCAATCCCACGCTGGAAACGTTCCGCGATGTCTTGATCAACGGCATCGGCAATTACCGCCACCACCTCGCCAACCTTGATGCAGATATCCGGCAGTTCTTCACCGACCGCGAGCACGGTTTCGACTCTAAGACCTATGCCGAGACCCGCAACCAGCTCACTTGGCGCCTCGACTTCCTGCTCTCCAATCCCGTTCTCAAGGCCATGTTCGCCTCGCTCAAGACCAAGCTCGATATCGGCAAGGAGATGGACGCCGGCAAAATCATCATCATCAATAACAGCAAGGCGCTGCTTGGCGACGAAGGCGCCGAGTTCTTCGGCCGCTTCTTCATCGCCCTCATCCTCGCCGCCGCGCAGCAGCGCGCCGGCCGCCGGCCGGAAGATATCGGCGCGGGGTCGGCCGGCTGCGCCGGACGGTCGCGCGATCGCATCTGCGATGGGATTACCCTCGGCAGCCGCCGCAACGCGCGGGCGCGTTCCGGTGCCTGCCTCGGCGCGCTCCCTCCGACAAAGCGGGGGCGGGGAACACAGGACACAGACGACAAAAAATTACCCCGGACACAAGGCCGGGGAAATACAAGTCATAAAACACACTCAGCGTTCTACCGGACGGGGCTGGGGGCGGGGTGATCCGGCGCGCCGTAATAGATGACGCACAATCTTCGGGCGAAAAGGTTCCAAGCCGCGCTTTCTCGCATGTAGCCAACGAAAAAGCATCGCGCGCCGACTCCCGCGCCCGTCAAGGCGACCCCTTCGGGGCGGCCGAAAAACTGACCGACCTTGACGCGCGCGATCGGCGTGCACATGTGAACACGTCGGCTTCGGGGGGAATGCGTCCCCTTGTCCCACCAGGGAGAATGCATCACGTAAAGGGTAATCGCGCGTCAGACGACGAGAATTCCGAATGTGCCGCGTCTGCTGTAGGATGCCGATATGAGATTGCCAATCGTATGCCCGCAGTGCATGAAGGACGATGTAGGGTCAGCTCATCCTTTCACGACGATGGAATGGCAGGATGAGGGACGTTATGAAATCGCATGCCCCAAAGGGCATACCGCGGTCACCATTCTCCAAGAGCAAAAATTCGAATTGCTATTCGACATAGGTGCCTACGCGTTGATCGATGGATACTACCGGGAGGCTGTTTCGTCGTTTACCTCAAGCTTAGAACGATTTTATGAATTCTTCATCACCGCAGCCTTTTTGGAGAAGGGAATTGACGCGGCGCTATTTAGCAAAACTTGGAAACTTATTTCGAATCAGTCCGAGCGGCAACTTGGAGCTTTCATATTGGTCTACCTCGCAGAGCTTCACAAAACTCCGATGCTACTGAGCCAAAAGTCGATCGAGTTTCGAAATGCCGTCGTTCATAAGGGTACGATCCCATCGCGTGAGCGAGCCATCGAATATGGGCAGGAAATTCTCGATCAGGTACGGCCAGCATTTCGGCAAGCAAAGGAAAGATGTCCAAAAGGCGTTCGAGCGGCAATATTCCAGCACATGATGCAGTCCCGCCGGACACCCGGCGAAGTATCCGGCACCATGACGACCCCTACCATTATTAGCCTTAGTAGAGATGACAAAAGCTATAACGAGAGAACACTCGACGATGCACTGAAAGAGCTTAGACGCTGGACGTGAAGCTGCTCCGTATCCACACCCACTCCCATCTTTATCATCTTGCGCCGCCCGTAAACTGAAACGACCACGCGTCAGTAGCGTGGCGACAGCCTCGGGTAGGTCGCCGACCACACCCCACCACAGGTCGCTCGGCGAGCCGCGCTTGCGCTCCACCTCCACTGTCGAGCACATGCGCACGGATGGCATTCGCGAGCTGCACTGGCAGCGCGCGTTTTCACCGGGGGCTGGCGCGACGTTATGGAGCCCGAAGCTATTCCCATCGCCACGACTGCGAGCGGAGCGCCGGTCGTGTTCTCGCGCGAAGAACGCGAGCGCCACGTCTACATCGTCGGCAAATCCGGCACGGGCAAGAGCACGTTCCTCTTCAATCTCGCCATGGGCGACATCCATTCGGGCGAGGGAGTAGCGGTCATAGACCCGCACGGCGACCTGGCGCTCGACATCCTCGACGCCATCCCGCGCTCGCGCATCAACGACGTGTGCTACCTCGACGCCGGCGAGATCGAATATCCGGTCGGCTTCAACCCCGCCACCCGCATCGCGCCCGAGCGCCGGGCGCTCGCCGCCTCCGGCATGGTCGCCGCCTTCAAGCATTTGTGGTCCGACAGCTGGGGGCCGCGGCTCGAACATTTCCTGCGGCACGGCATCGCCGCCCTCATCTCGCGCCAGCACGCGACACTGCTCGACCTGCCCCGCCTCTACACCGACGACGCCTTCCGTGGGCGCATCGTCGCCAAAGTCACCGACCCCGACACGATGCGCTTCTGGCAGGAGGAATACCCGAGCTACACGAAACAGCAGCGCGCGGAAGCCGCGGCGCCGATCTTGAACAAAGCCGGCCAATTCACCGCCTCGCCGCACCTGCGCCTCATCCTCGGCCAGGTCGCCCCGCGCCTCGACCTTTCGTTCACGATGAACAACCGCCGGATCCTCATCGCGAACCTCGCCAAAGGGACGATATGCGCGTCCGTTGGCGCGGCTGTGCCGCCGCGTGAACTCGCGCTGGAGCTTGCGAGCGATCGCGGTCGTTGCGCGCTGGAGCGTGGCATATGGCCTGCTCCAGCGGTGCGATCCTTTCACGCCGGTGCGGGAGACGAAGAACTCGTCACCCTGCTTCTTGATGGTGTAGCTCCGGAGAGCGTACAGGTGAGCATCGAGCTTCATGACGCACCCGTGCGCTCGCGGCGGTTCTTGATCGGCCGCACATTGTCTTTAGCTGGTTGCTGCTGGTTGTCCTCGCCCTTGGGCAGGCGGAGAACGATCTTTCCGTCGATCGGAAGCGCCTGCAACACGATGTTGTAGCCGTCTCCGTCCTGATGCATGAACGCCGCGCCGATCGCGAGCCAGAAGTCGTCTTGGCCTTCGCGTTTGATGACGGTGTAGGCACGATACGACGGTTGTTGAGCAGACATCGCTCTTCTCCTTTTAGGTTGGGTTGGGAGGTCAGTACTCGTCGGCGCGCATGATGGTGAGCACGCGCGTCGTCTTCTCGGGGTCGGCGGGTCTTCGGAGCCGAAGCGCATTTCCGGGTCGTAGTCGATTTTCCAGAAATACGTCTCGCCTTCGATCTCGAAGTTGCCGAAGTCGTGCTCGCGGTGCGGGTCATTGTCTTTCGTAAAGTTGCAGAAGGATCGAACCGCCAAGAGCACGCGAGCGTTGATGTCGAGCGTCGGGATTCTGACGCCCGCTGTGACGACGATCCGACCGCCGATGAAGGTCGAGCGGAAGTTGTCGTTGAGCAGCCGGATGTGTTCCGCGCTGCCGCGCGATGCGATCGTGGTCATCGCTGCCCTCCTCAGGCAGCACTTGCGGCTGCGAGCGGGGCGACGTTTTCCCGGATGACTGCGAGCGCCTCGTCGAGCGTCTGGACGCGCTCGTAGGCGAGGTCTTCTCCGACAAATTCGAGTTGCTTTTCGTCGAGGAGCGTCGCTTGCATCACCACGGCGAAGCAGCCGTCGATCAGCGGCGTGATTTCGATGTTGACGAATTGGAGGGGATATGGAGCCGGCGGCTTGGCGCCGGCCGGCGTGTCAAGGAACATGGCACTCTCCGTCTTGCTCCGCCGGCACCCGAGGAATTCAGGGGGCGGCGCACAAGCCGGAGGTCTCTGTCAAAAGTATACAGTCATTGCCGCTATCGACAAAACGACGGCTAGCAAACACGCGCCGGAAGGGGACAGTGCGGCCTCGTTCCCACGGCTCGGCCGCGCTTTTTCATGAAAACTACAAAAGGGGTGCTATATTGAGGAAGATCACCATCGGGAGGCGATGCCAAAAGCTCTTCGGGGCTGCGGAGTCGCCTCCCAATTTATTTGTATCCGATCGGGCAGCACCGGCGGATTAAAGCTCAAACGTTTTCGGATCACGCGATGCGTTCCAAAAATGCAGAATGTCAACTGTGCGCGTGTCCTCGTCAACCGTATACATGATCCAGTAATGCGTTCGGCGGCCGACGCGGAAGAGGTAGGCGCGATATGGCGCGCCGGTCAGCGGGAAGTACGTCCAGGTGAGCGGCGATTCGCTGAGGGTGAGCACGGCGACGAACAGCTGTGCTGTCCTCGCCTCGCCGGTCGATGCATCGATCACCGTAAGCGTCGTGCCGGCGTAATCGACGAACATGCGCTCGCCG
>JAKAPE010000203.1 GCA_021811945.1 Pseudomonadota bacterium
CGACCTACGGTGCTTGCCGCAAAAGATGATGACTTCCATGATTATGTCGCGATAAGGAATCGCTCTCCCTATGAGCTCGGTCATATGGCTGTGCGGGCCGATTGGCAGTTCTACCGTGAGTTCATCTGCCCAGGGTGCGGGACGCTGCTTGATGTAACCGTGGAAGAGGCAGGAACTACCTCGCCGACCTAATTCACATCGCAGTGAATCGAGACCGAGAATGACGATTGGGCCGAGTGACCGGGCGCAAGAGTTCAATACCGCTCGCGGAAGGTTTGACTCGGCTGGACGTTGGCGGGCGCGCGATCCACGCGTGACGCGGCAGCAGAAAACTGTCGCGGAAGCGGCGGAAATAGACCCGCAGGTGCTGAGAGATCGAGTGATCCGCTACAACAAGTTTGGCCTGGAGGGACTGCGCGATCGCTGGGGCAAAGACCGGCCGCCCAAAGTGGCGTTGAAGGAGCAGGCGGATCTCGCCCGGATCATCCTTGCCGGCCCCGATCCCGATCGGGACGGCTTTTCGACTTACACGCTGGCTGACCTCGCGCGGATCGGGCTCGAGCGCTTCGGCAAGTCTTTGCATCCCGCCTCGATGCGCCGGGTTGTTGGGGGACTCGGCTTCTCGCGCCAAAAAGGCTCGCCCAAACCATCCGCAGAAAGAGGAGGCCGCGCAGAAAGCCTTCAGAAAAGGGCTGCGGAAAAGCTGAATGAGGTCGCAGAGACCTGCAAAGGCAAGCGCCTCCGGGCTCTTTTTGAAGATGGGGCGCGCTTTGAATGATGACGTCCGTTTCATTGCTCCGGATGCTTGGATGAAGACAATGCGAGATCGCGACGACGTCAACCCGCGCGGCCTGATCCTCGCGGCACTGATGTGCACGATGATGCTGGCGGCGATGGACACCACCATCGTGTCCACCGCCATTCCGCAGATCGTCGCCGATCTCGGCGGGTTCCGGCTGTTCAGTTGGCTGTTTTCGATCTATCTGCTGACGCAGACGGTGACCATTCCAATCTACGGCAAGCTGTCGGACATGTTCGGCCGCAAGCCGGTGCTGATCGTAGGCACGCTGATCTTCCTCGTCGGCTCCGCCGCGTCCTCGCTATCGTGGAACATGGTGTCGCTGATTATGTTTCGTGGCGCGCAGGGCTTGGGCGCCGGCGCGATCATGGCCACGATTTCGACGCTGGCGGGTGATTTGTATTCGGTGCGTGAGCGGGCACCGGTGCAGGGGTGGTTGTCGAGCGTGTGGGGCATCGCCGCGATCGTCGGGCCGCTCCTGGGCGGTGCATTCGCCGAATACGTGTCGTGGCGCTGGATCTTCCTGGTTAACCTGCCGGTCGGCGCACTGGCATTGGCCCTGATCGGCACCTTTCTGCACGAAAAGTTCGAGCGTGGTGATCCGCGCATCGACTATCTGGGGTCAGTCCTGGTGCTTGCCTCGGTCGGCGCGGTGATATTCGGTCTGCTTCAGGGTGGCCAAGCGTGGCTCTGGAGTTCCTGGCAGAGCATTACGGTGTTCGCAACCGCCGTTGTGCTGGTGGCGGCGACGGTGTGGACGGAGCGACGCGCCGCCCAACCCGTTATGCCCGGCTGGCTGTGGCGACGACGCATACTAGCCGGGTCTAATCTTGCCGTGGTCGGCATGGGCTTGGTGATGATGGCGCCGAGCTCCTATCTGCCGACGTTCCTGCAATCGGTGCAAGGCCTTGGTCCGATTGCCGCGGGCATGGTGCTCGCCAGCATGAGCGTCGGCTGGCCGATGGCCTCGGCGTTGTCCGGTCGCCTGTACATGCGCATCGGCTTCCGCGACGCGGCCCTCATCGGCGCTCTGCTGATCTTCCTCGCCTCGGGCGCGTTCCCACTCATGCCGAGCCCCCAGCCAGTATGGGCGGTGGTGCTAGACCAAGTCACGCTGGGTGCGGGCTTCGGCTTGATGTCCACGCCGTTACTGGTCGGTGTTCAGTCGGTAGTCGGCTGGGACGAGCGCGGCGTCGTCACCGGCGCCAATATGTTCTCGCGCTATTTGGGCCAGAGCTTGGGCGCAGCACTGTTCGGCGCGGTCTTCAATGCGGCGGTGGCCAGCCGCCTCGCCCAAGCGCCGGCTTCGATCGCCAGGGGATTGCCAAAAAGCATCAACGACATAATCCGCGCGCTCCACGACGCCAGCGCCGGAGCCGCCGCGAAGGCGTATCTGCGTCATTCAATGGACCTCGCGACCCGCCATTTGTTCTTGGACATGACGGCGGTCGGCGTGCTGATACTTTTGGTGTTGTTGGCCGTACCACGACATTTTTCGGTTCTATCGCAGAAGGAAAAGTAAGTCTGGTGTCACTTTGCGGGAACGGCCACTGGAGTAATGCAGCAATATCCCCTGTCGGATCGTCACTGGAGATCCCGGTCCCGTTGAATCCTTTCGTCATCCGCGCCGCTCGACGTGCTCCCGAGTGGTTTCCATCGCATTCGGCACTACGGATTTTTAGCGAACGGGCGCCGTGCCGAAAAGGGGTTTTGGGACTTTGTTTTTTGCGCATGATCTGTTCCGAAAACCGGTGACCACTTTTCGGGATCATGCGCTCTTGCTCATAGCTCGGGTGCGAATCAAAAAACGCATCGCGAGAACGATATCGTTCATCCGCCATCGCGAACCGGGGGAGGGGGACCGCGCGTGGTGCGGTGGAGGGGGCGTCTGACTCGACTCAAGCGCAAGGCCAAGCTCGGCCCGGTGGCGCACGCGCGGCGGCCATGCCGGCACAGGGGCTGCCGCAGACACCGCGCCTGCCGCGCGAGCTTTTCGAGTGGGGGGACACACAATCGCCCGGAACGCAGCCGACATGAGGCGCGGGGCGCTGCGGCGACGCTGATCGGCGGCAAGGCATGCGGGCCACGCGCGCCACGCGCGCCGCGCCTCGTCAGCGGGCGACACGTGCAAATTGCCGAGGCCTGTCTTAGGTTTCGGCCTAGTGTGGCGGTTCAGAAGTCCGCATTATTCTTGCCGCAAACTCGTCATGCGGACTTCTGAACCAAAGCCACACGAGATCAATAAGTTGCTCGTGTCCTTCGATTCCGAAGTTCGCGGACGAGCGAGCGGCAAAATGATATGAACTTCGGAATCGGGACACGAGGTGCGTGCGCGGCTCGCATAGCCGACCAAGAAACCGCCCGGAGGCGCCGTGCAGTCCACGCTACTCGGACTGGCAATCGCAATCATTCTGGCGTTGGTGATGGCGCTGGTCGCCCCGCTCGTGATCGACTGGAACCGCTACCGGCCGGCGTTCGAGCACGAGGCGAGCCGCTTGACCGGCCTCGCCGTGCATGTCGATGGGTCGATCGACGCGCGCATTCTACCGATGCCGCGGGTCACCCTGCGTAACGTCGAAATCGCAGCACCCGGCGGGCCGCCGCGCATGCGGGCCGCCGTGATCGCGCTCGAAGTCGGGCTTGGTCCGCTCCTGCGCGGCAAGGTGCGGGCCACACAGTTGCGGCTGATAAGGCCAGAAATAGCCTTCGGGCTCGACCGGTCCGGAGCGATCGACTGGCCGCGCCTGAGAAGGCGACCGGCGCGTCCCGACGACTTCACCGTTTCGCGGTTCTCCATCGAGGACGGGCGCGTCATGTTGACCGACGCCGGCTCCGGTTCGCGTCTGGTTCTGCAAAAGCTCTGGTTCAGCGGCGATATCGGCTCAATGCTCGGCCCGTTTCGCGGTAACGGCGCCTTCGTCGCCGGCGACGAGCTTTACGGCTATCGCATCTCGGGCGACCGCGTCGACGCCAACGGCCGGCTGAAGCTCCGCCTGGGTGTCGATCCGACCGATTATCCTCTGACAACGAACTTCGACGGCGCGCTCAGCTTCAGGCGCGGCGTGCCGCAATTCGCGGGAAGCCTGACATTATCGCGGCCGGCCGGTGCCGCGCTGGCGCACGGCAAAAGCGTGGTGAGCAACCCCTGGACTCTCACCGGCGCGTTCCGGGCAACACCCGCCGCTGCATTGCTGCATGACCTTGCAATGCAATATGGGCAGGATCAGCGGCAGGTCGATCTTACCGGCAAGGCGGAAGTAATTTTCGGTGCGCATCCGCATCTCGAAGGTACCGTCTCGGCAGGGCAAGTGAACGTCGACCGCGCGCTCGCCGATCCTGACCTGACGCGCCGGCCGCCGCTTCCGCTCGCCAAGAGCTTCGCGCAAGCCTTCGTCACAGCGGCCAAGCTGCCGGTGCCGGCCAACATTGAAATCGCTATCGACGCGCTGACCGTCGGCGGTGCCATCCTGGAGTCGCTCAAAGGCGGCATCCGTTTCGACGGCAAGCGATGGAGCCTCGACGGTCTGAAATTCCGCGCTCCCGGGTGGACCGACGTAACGCTGAGCGGTCGTCTGGACAATACCACGCACGGCCCGGCGTTCAGCGGGCCCGCCGACATCCAATCAAGCGATCTGAAAATGCTGGTGGCCTGGCTCGAAGGACGCAGCTCTTCGCCATCGGTGGGGGCCAGATCCTTCACGGCCCATGGCGAGATTGCCGTCTCCGGGGAGCGTTTCGCACTCGATGACCTCACCGCGCAATTCGACCAGGAGAAGGTGAAGGGGCGGCTCGCCTACGCCTTCGCGGTCAAGGATCAACCGGCGACCCTCGATGGCCAACTCCGCGCTGCCGAACTCGATGTCGATGCGTTGACGGCATTCATCAAGGCGGCGATCTCCGGCAGCGCCTTTGCAATGCCGCGCCAGGTCGCACTTGCCCTCGATATCGGCAAGGCAACCTTTGCCGGCATCACCGCGCGCACGATCGCGGCGCAGGTCAAGCTCAACGCCGGGATATTGCACGTCGACCGGCTTTCCATCGGCGACTTGGGGGGCGCTGCGCTCGATGCCAGCGGCCATATCGAGGAGCTGTCGTCCAAGCCGCGCGGACGCCTGACGCTCGATCTCAACGCCGCGAGGCTCGCCGGCCTGAGCGCAGTCATCGGCAAATTCGCGCCGCGGGCCGCGGCGTTGTTCGGCCGCTTCGCCGCTCGCGCGGCACCGGCAGAGGTGCACGGCACCCTCACGGTGGATAGGCGCGCGACCGCCGGCAGTATCGCCAGGCTCAATTTCGCCGGACAACTGGGAGCTCTGCGCCTCGGCCTCAACGGCGAGGTAAAGGGCGAGCCGAATCATCTCGACGCGGCCGTCGTGCGCATCGAGAGCCGGCTTGACGGCGATGACGGCGGCGCGCTCTTGCGGCTGTTTCGACTCGACCCTGTGCTTGCCGTCGATCAGCTACCCGGTGAGCTGGCGATTTCGGCCACAGGGCCGCTTGGCGGCGATCTGCACGTCAGTGCGCTTGCGACCGCGGGCGGCTTTTCTGCCGCGGCCCAAGGCACACTCCGCCTGCTCGGCGGCGGAGAACCAAGCGGAAGCCTGCAATTGCAGGCTTCCGCCGCCGATCTGCGACCGCTGCACCGGACCATGACCGGCCAACCGGGCACGGCGGTGCCGATCTTGGCGCACGCGAAGATGGCGATTGCCGGCAGCCATCTGTCCTTGACCGATCTCGCTGTCACCATCGACAAAACGGCGTTGCAAGGCCGCGTTGCGCTCGATCTGGCAAGCCAGGTCGGGATCGATGGCGACATCGCAGCCGACGATGTCGATGCGGCCGCGGCAACGGCTCTGCTTCTCGGCCTGCCGGGTCCAGCGCCGGGAGCGCCAGGAGCGCCGGGAGCGACGGGAGCGACGGGCGCCGGCGGCCTTTGGTCCGCGACGCCGGTCGGAACCGGCGCCTTCGCCGCGGCTCGGGGGGCGGTGACTTTCGACTTCCAACATGCGGTCTTGACGTCGGGCTTGAGCATCCGCGGCCTCACCGGCGTCGTGCATTTCTCGCCGTTCGGGATCGCGGTAAATGACATCGGCGGGAAGCTCGCCGGCGGACGGCTCACAGGCGCACTGGCCTTCCGTCACGATGGGGAGGCATTCACCGCCAAGGGCCATATCGTTCTCGCCGACGCCAATGCCGCCGCGATTCTCGGCTCCACGCTGAAGCTGGCCGACGGACGGCTGACGTTGAAACTTCAGGGTGAAAGCACCGGACCGAGCCCCAAAGCCTTCATCGGCGCGCTGCACGGCAGCGGCGCCATCGCGCTCACGGACTGCCATTTCGCCGGGCTTGACACCGCGGCATTCGCCGCCGCGTTGTCGGCGGCCGACCGGAACGGCGCGGTTGACGCATCGGAAATCCGCGCCGCAGTTCGCGGCGCCATGGCCGACGGCCGCCTTGCAGTGCGGCAGGGCCGCGCGGATGTAGCGATCGCCGACGGACAGATCGATCTCACCCCTACGACGTTGCACGCCGCGAGCGGTGCCGCGCTGTCGCTCGGCGGCGTTGTTGATCTTAACGACGCCACGATCGATGGCCGCATGATCCTCTCGGCGGCGCCGGGGGCAAGTACCTTGATCCGCGCTCGACCGGAGCTCGCCGTCATCATCGGGGGCCCGCTCGCGGCTCCCACGCGAAAGCTTGACGTTTCGGCATTGCTCACCTGGCTGACGTTGCGATCCGCCGAACGGCAGACCCGCCGCCTGGAATCGATCGAGGTCAATCGTCGAGCGGATGTCCTGGAACCGGCCATGCACCGGGCGTCTCCGCCGGTCCGCTCGATCGATCCCGGCATGTTGGCCGAAATGACGTTGCGGCCATTCGCCGGACACCGCCTCGACCGCGTGCGTCCTGAAGTGCCTGGGGCAGCGCCGGATAATGCTCGCACCGACGCCGCAAGCCCGGGTCGCGGTGCCGCCGCCGCAGCGTCACCTCCCACAGCGAAACCCGCACTGCCGCACGTTCCGCGGCGCCGCTGGAATACCACCGCGGCTGCCGCACGCCGACCGCCGCCCCGGAGGCCTTCGCCGCCGCCTGCCGGCACGCCGGCTCTGCACTCTCCGCTCGATCTTCTATTCCGGTCGCAGAACTGAGGCGGCCCTCGCCGGGACCATCATCACGTCGCGGGGTGCCGTCCCGCCCCCACCCCGCTCGCCGTTACGCGCCTGGTAATGGTCGAGCACGAACAACCGGATCGCCGAGGACAAGTTGCCGTTCTGCCGCTCGGAATCGATTGCTGCGACCAGATCCGACAGGGTCGCGCGCCGGTTGAGCGCGATCTCCTTTAACCCGCTCCAGAACGCGTCCTCGAGACTGACGCTCGTCTTGTGGCCAGCAATGACGATCGAACGTTTGATGACCGCCGATTTCATTGCCCGTCTCCCATGTCGATCCGGTGTTGGTCGAGGCTTTTCTGGGCTTTCTCATTTTGCGATTGCGCAATGATTCGTTGCGCCTTCGACCGCCCGTGGGCAAGCCGGCTTAGGGCAGCCGCTTGTTCGGATAGGCGCCGCTTGGCCCGCTTGCGTGCAGTTCGCAGATTGACGAGGTCGCCCATGCAAAGCTCGGCGCTTGACCAGAGATGTGACTTCGGCCGTCCTGGCCCTGCTTGGTCTGCAACAATTATGCCGATACAGTGACGCTCCTTCACAAACCTGAGCGTACAGGATGCAACTTCAAGTCGCCGCCAAGAAAATGTTGCAATACCGGTTGAGTCGGGCAAGACACGCTTACTTGAACAAGAGTATTATTTTGAAAGGCGCCTCGCAAGACTGGCAAAATAATTACGTGGCAATGGCCCTAACTATTACATAGGGACGACTTAGCAATAATAGAAACGTTGGCGCTTCCAATCAGTTACTCTTGACCAAACCCTTGCGTCACGCCGGAGAGGTTGATCATTTCGCATCCAATGAAGCGAGAATATATTGAATGATACATTAGCTGCTCGCGTCATGATTATAAAAAATATGATTGCAAATCTTTGCGCACATCCTCGCCATGCTGACGCTGCGGCAACCCGCAGCTAGCCGACCGAGCGCTCCGAGCACAGCCGTGATCGTCACCCTCGACCGTTAACGTCCTGACGCCAGCCTTCAACCGGCCCGGAACGACGGGTTATTCTCCGGCCGCGAGCTTCGCCGGTGCCGGCGCGGCGATGACATTAGGTGAGGCCGCCGCACCACCGGCGCCGTCATCGGCAAATTCCACATCCTTGATGCGGTCGCCGCGCTGTTCGATCTTTTCCGTCGAAATTGCGATCTGCCGCAAATCCTCGCCGGCCTGGCCGAAATGCTGCTTGAGCTTGGCCACCCGCTCGCTCATGCGCCGCACGTCCTCGATCAGGAGACCAACTTCCGTCTGGATGCGGCCGGCCGCCTCGCGCATGCGCGCGTCCTTCTGGATCTGCATGATGACGTTGATGGCGATCATCAGGATCGTCGGCGAGACGATGACGATCTTGGCGCGGAATGCCTTCTGCACGATATCGTCGAAGCCGTCGTGCAGTTCGGCATAGACCGACTCCGACGGCACGAACATCAGCGCCAGATCCTGGGTCTCGCCGGGAATGAGATATTTTTGCGCGATGTCGCCGACGTGCTTGATCACGTCGGCGCGCACGCGCGCGGCCGCCTGCCGCCGTTCATCCTCGCTCTTGGCCTCGCGGTAGGCCGTCACCGCTTCGAGCGGGAATTTGGAGTCGATGATGAGCGGCCGCTTGTCCGGCAGGAACACCGCGCAATCGGGGCGCAGCTTGTTGGAGAGCGTGTACTGGAATTCATACAAATCCTTCGGCAGGCCGTCGCGCACGATCAATTCCATGCGGCCCTGGCCGAAGGGTAAGCGGTCCTCTGGCCGCACCTTGTGCGTGGCGGGCTGAGCCGGAAGATGCGGACTGATTTGGCCGGATCGGTTCGCATATATGGTTGACCATATAGTTGACGCT
>JAKAPE010000204.1 GCA_021811945.1 Pseudomonadota bacterium
ACTGCCCGCTTTCTTCCTTCGCGATTTTCGGCGCGATCTGTTTGCAGACTTTCACGGCGTTTTCCGGTCCGCCGGCTCGAAGGGCGCCTTGGAGATCCTTGAGCATGCGCGCCGCAAATTTCTTCGTCAGTGCGCGCGCCTGATTAGTCAATTCGGTCGTATCGGGTTGGGCGGGTTGCGCCGGCAGGGAGAGCGGGGCGATGGCGAGCGCGATTACAAACGCTGCGACGGCGGTTGTCGGTTTTGTCATGGCTATTCGTTCTCCGAACGCAGCTTGCGGTGGGCGTCGCAGGCGGCGGCGTTGGGCGCACCTTAGGAGAAGTATAGCGACCGACTTTAATAAGTCAGTCTTTTTCCTCCTTGGTGAGGTCCCGCCGATTATTGTTACCCGACACACTGATCATTGCGACGAGCCGCCTCATCACGTCCGCTCCCAAAGGGCAGGGAAAAACCCGTACGCAGCGACCGCTTCTCGTGTAGCATGATACCGACCTTTGGCGCGCAAGGCTCGGGTGCAAGAGTCCGAGCGTGTGGCTTGGGGGCGCGCGGTGGCGGACGACGGCAGGGCGCAAAGTCAGGCGCAAAGTCAGGCCGCGGCGGGGACGCGAACCTGGCCGGTCGGCGGCGCGCGGCCGGCAGGAAGCGGATTCTGGCCGCGCTCCGAATTCGCTGTGCCCGCGCGCCTCCGCGAGTGGGCGATGGCGGAGGTCGGCGCCGGCCGGCTGCTGCCGTGGTTCGCGGTCGCCTTCGGCACCGGCATCGTGCTTTATTTCACGGCGGAGCGGGAACCGGCCGCCTGGGCGGTGTCGGCTTTGGCCGTCGCCGGCGCAATCCCCGTCGTGCTGTTGCGCCGACGGCCCGTCGCCTTCGTGGTGGCGCTCGGCTTCTTCGCGGTGTTCGCGGGTCTCGCCGTGGCGACGTTGAAGACCGCGCTCATCGCGCATCCGGTGCTGCGCTATCCGGCTTCGCACGCGTGGATCCGAGGCTTTGTCGAACTGCGCGAAGAAAGTCAGAGGACCGACCGCTTCATCCTTCGAGTCACAAGCATCTACGGCAGCCGCATCTGGGGAAAACCGCGGCGCGTTCGGCTCTCGGTGCGGCGCGGCATGGCGCCGCCGGCTGGCGCTTTCGTCGCGTTGAAGGCTCAGCTCGACCCGCCGCTGCAGCGGCTCGAGCCCGGCAGCTACGATTTCGCCCGTGATCTTTATTTCCAGCGCATCGGCGCCTCCGGCTTCGTGCGCGGTCCTATCAAGATCATCGCGCCGCCGGTTGCGGCAGGCCTGCGGTTGCGGGCGAATTCCTTCATTCAAGGGCTGCGCGACGCCATAGATCGGCGCATCCGCTCGGTCGTCGCCGGCGACACCGGTGCGATCTCGTCGATGCTTATTACCGGAAAGCGCGACGCGATTGATCCATATCTTTACAATGCGATGTTCGTCTCGGGTATCGGCCATGTGCTGTCGATCTCCGGCTATCACATGGCCGTGGTCGCTGGCGTCGTGTTTTTCGTCCTGCGCGCGATCCTCGCGCTGATTCCTGGACTGGCCGACCGCGTCCCGATCAAGAAATGGGCGGCGTTTGCGGCTCTCCTCGTCACCGCCTTCTACCTCGTGCTCTCGGGTGCCGAGGTCGCCACCCAACGCTCCTTCATCATGATTGCGGTGGTTCTCGTCGGCGTTCTGCTCGATCGGCCGACCTTGACGCTGCGCACAGTGACGATTGCCGCTTTTATCGTCCTCTTCTTTGCGCCGCAGGCGGTCGTGCATCCCAGTTTCCAGATGTCGTTCGCAGCGACGTTGGCGCTCATCGCCACTTATGCCCACGGCGTGCCGCGGGCGCGGGCGGCGGCCGACTCTTCGCTCGGCGCCCGCGCCGCGCTGTGGGGCGTCAACGAGATCGTCAGCCTGGTGCTTGCTTCGCTGGTGGCCGGCCTCGCCACCACGCCCTATGCGGCCTATCACTTCCACCGCGTCGCGCCCTATGGCGTGCTCGCCAACCTCCTCGCCATGCCGGTCGTGTCTGCTTGGGTGATGCCGATGGGTCTTCTCGGCATCATCGCCATGCCGTTCGGCTTTGATGCCGAGTGCTGGCGACAGATGGGCCACGGCATCGATTGGATGAATGCGGTGGCGCGTTGGGTATCCGGGCTCCCCGGCGCTTTCGGCCGCGTCACAGCGTTCGGTACCGGACCGCTGCTGCTGGCGACGGCCGGCCTGCTCGTCATTGGGCTTCTGAAAACGCCGCTGCGCTGGAGCGGCGCGGTGCTCGCGCTCCTCGCCATCGTCTGGGCCGCGCGCACGCCGCTGCCCGACGTGCTCGTTGCCGCCGACGGGCGGGCGTTTGCCGTGCGCGGGCCAAGCGGTCGGCTTTCCTTCCATCACGTCGGTGGCGACACTTTCGCCATTCGCGAATGGCTTGCCGCGGATGCGGATGGGCGCGACGTTCGTGACGGCACCCTCGGTGCCGGCATTGCCTGCGATCCGTCGGCGTGCATCGGCAAGCTCGCCGACGGCCGCCTCGTCGCCTACGCGCTCGCGCCCGATGCCTTCGAGGAGGATTGCCGGCGCGCGGTCCTTGTCGTCACGCCGCGCGAGGCGCCGCCGAGCTGTGCCGCCACCGTGATCGGCCGCAAATTCTGGCGCACGCACGGCGCTACCGCCCTGCGCCGCGATGCCGATGGCTTCGCCATCCAATCGGCGCGGCCTGCGAACTACGACCGGCCGTGGGCGCCGGCGCCACATTTACGCCCGCGCGTCCATCCTTCGCCGCGCGATGCCACGCCGAGAAGCCAGGATATCCAGGCAAGTGATTGAGCGCTCGCAATACAACGTATCAATACCGTCGGAACAAGCCCACCAGCTTGCCCTGAATGCGCACGCGATTGGGCGGGAGGATGCGGACCTCGTAGGCGGTATTGGCGGGCTCGAGGGCGATCGAGGCGCCGCGGCGGCGGAAGCGTTTGAGCGTCGCCTCCTCGTCATCGATCAGGGCGACGACGATGTCGCCGGTGTCGGCGGCGTCGGTGCGCTTGAGGAGCGCGATGTCGCCGTCGAGGATGCCGGCCTCGATCATCGAATCGCCGCGCACTTCGAGCGCAAAATGCTCGCCTGTGCTCAAAAGGTCGGGCGGCATGTTGATGGTGTGGCTGCGCGTCTGGATCGCCTCGACCGGCGTGCCGGCGGCGATGCGGCCCATGACCGGCACCGCGACCGGGCGGCCGCCGTCGTCCTCTGCGGCCGTGCGCACGCGGCCGAGATTGCCTTCGATCACGCTTGGGGTGAAGCCACGCGCACGGGCAGATCCCATGCCGTGCGCAACCGATTCCGGCAGCCTGATCACCTCAATCGCGCGCGCCCGGTTCGGGAGGCGCCGGATGAAGCCACGCTCCTCGAGCGCTGTGATCAACCGATGGATGCCGGACTTTGAGCGCAGATCGAGCGCGTCCTTCATCTCGTCAAAGGAAGGTGGAACACCCGCCTCTTTGAGGCGCTCATGGATAAAACGCAGGAGCTCGGCTTGCTTGCTTGTGAGCATCGGCACTTTCCTCCCGGCTGCAGTGCGTCGAAACAAATCATGAACATACACTATCCGTTCGATATGTGTTCCGCAACCATTTAATTTGGCGTGAAGAAAGCGACGCTTGAGGCCAACGGCCCCTTAACGATCGAATTTTACGATCGTGCAACGCTCGCCGGCTTTGCCGGCGGGAGCGTAAGGCTCTCGGATCACAAGACAATCGGCTTTTGCTAAGGGCAGCATCAGGGAGCTGTCCTGGATCGGAAAGACGACAGCGACTTCGCCGTGGGGACTTCCGTTCAACCTGGCCCGCAAAAAGTCGGCGCGTTCGTCGTTCTCGCGGACATCGTTTCCGAGCACGGCCGATTCGGTCGCGAACGCAAGGTCGCTGCGCCCGGCCAAGCGGCGAATCAGTGGGACGAGGAAGAGGAAGCAGCCCATGAAGGCTGAGACCGGATTGCCGGGAACGCCGAGTACTTCCATCGCGCCAATGCGACCATGCATGAGCGGGCGGCCGGGCCGCAGCGCCAGTCGCCAGAACGAAAGCTCGACGCCTTCGGCGGCGAGCGCCGGGCGAACAAGATCGTAGTCGCCGACGGAGGCGCCACCGATGGTGACGAGGATATCGGCGTTTAGATCGCGCGCCGTCCGCACCGCCTTGATGGTGTCATCGAGTCGATCGCGGACGATGCCGAGATCGGTTACCTCCGCGCCTTCGCCACGGGCCAGCGCTGCAACGGTAAAACTGTTGGAACAGACGATCTGGCCGGGCGCCGGTTCGGTGCCGGGCGGTACCAGTTCGTCGCCGGTTGCGACCAGGACGACTTTCGGTCGCCGGTGCACGGGAACGAGGGGGTGGTTCATGGCGGCGGCCAGCGCAAGGTCGCGCGCCGTCAGCCGATGGCCGGTTTCCATGAGCACATCGCCGGTTTTGAAGTCGAGCCCTTGGGTGCGGATGTTGCGGCCCTTTTCCGTCGACCTTTCCACCTCGACATCGTCGCCAATGCGCTTGGTGAACTCCTGGATCACCACCGTATCGGCGCCACGGGGCACCACGCCGCCGGTGAAGATCCGCGCGGCCTCGCCCGGGCCCACGGTGCGGGGAAACGGCCGGCCCGCGGCAACTTCGCCGATGATTTTCAGCCGTGCTGGTGCGTTCGCCACATCGTCGCCACGCACGGCAAAGCCGTCCATGGCCGAGACATCGGCCGGTGGCTGCGTGCGCAACGCCTTGAGGCCCAAGGCCAGCACGCGGCCCTCGGCCTCGGCGAGCGGGGCGTCTTCAGCGGGCAGCGGCGCGGCATGAGCCAGCACGCGTTGGAGCGCTTCTGCGACCGACAGCAACGCCACCGTTTTACTCCTTCGCGCGATAATGACCGCTCTTGCCGCCGCGCTTCTCGATAAGCCGAATGCCTTCGATGCGCATGCCCCGCTCGACCGCCTTTACCATGTCATAGATGGTAAGGCACGCGACGGCGACGGCGATGAGCGCCTCCATTTCGACTCCGGTCCGACCCGCCACCCTCACCCGCGCCCGCACCGCGACGCCAGGCAGTGCCGGATCGGCGGCGAGATCGACTTCCACCTGAGAGATCTGCAGAGGATGACAGAGCGGAATCAGTTCGTGCGTGCGCTTGGCCGCCATGATGCCGGCGATGCGGGCGGCGCCCAGCACGTCGCCTTTTTTTGCGTCGCCTCTGCGCACGAGGTCGAGGGTTTGTGGCGCCATCAGCACGCGGCCCTCGGCGATCGCCTCGCGCGCGGTGGTGGGTTTGCCGCCGACGTCGACCATGCGCGCCTGGCCGCCGGCGCCGAGATGACTCAATCTTTTCGTTCGCCGCGCCACCGCTCTTTACCGGGCCGTGCCTTCCCGATGCTCCGCCGCTTCGGCAGAGTAGGGTGAGACTGTGCGCGCGAGGAGCGCCCGCGTCGCCGCGGCGACATCGCTCTGGCGCATGAGGCTTTCGCCCACCAGGAACGCTGAGATGCCACCCTCGGCCAGCCGGGCGAGATCGTCGGCTTCAAAAATGCCACTCTCGCCGACTATGACGTGGCCGGCCGGCACCAGAGGCGCCAGACGTTCGCAGGTCGAAAGCGCGGTTTCGAACGTCTTCAAGTTCCGATTGTTGATGCCGATGAGCCGCGATTTCAGACGCAGCGCCTGCTTGAGTTCGGGTTCGTCGTGCACCTCGACGAGGACGTCCATGCCGAACGCGAAGGCGGTGGCCTCCAGTTCCGCCGCGCAAACATCGTCGACCGCGGCGAGGATGATGAGAATGCAATCGGCGCCGGCTGCGCGTGCTTCCGCGACCTGATAGGGATCGTACAAAAAATCCTTGCGCAGCACCGGCAGCGTCGAAGCCGCGCGCGCCGCTCGCAAGTGATCGAGCGAGCCCTGGAAGGACGGCGTATCGGTCAATACCGACACGCAGGTCGCGCCGCCCGCCTGATACGCCGCCGCCAACGCCGGCGCATCGAAGTCCTGCCGGATCAGCCCCTTCGACGGGCTGGCCTTCTTGACCTCGGCGATCAGCGCATAATCGCCGGCGGCGAGCCGCCGCTCGATGGCGCGCAGAAACCCGCGCGGCGCGCTCGCGGCCTTCGCCTCGCGCTCCACCGCCGCGAGCGGGCGCATGCGCTTTGCCGTGGCGATCTCTTCGCGCTTGTAGGCCGCGATGCGGGCGAGAATGTCACGCATTGGAGACCGCGATCAGGCGATCGAGCCGACCTTCGGCTTCGCCGGAATCGACCGATTGGGTTGCGAGATGGAGTGCCTCTTTGAGCGTGGCACCCTTGCCGGCGACCACGAGCGCCGCCGCCGCATTGAGCAGCGCCACCTCGCGGAACGCGGAGTTCTTGCCTTCGAGGACGCCGCGCAGCGCCTCGGCGTTGGCCGCCGCGTCGCCGCCGCGCAAGAACTCCGGCTTGACTCTGGGCAGGCCGACGTCCTCTGGGGAAATCTCGAAGGTGTGCACGGTGCCATCCTCGAGCGCGGCGACGCTCGTCGGCCCGGCGGTGGTGATCTCGTCGAGCCCGTCGGATCCGTGCACTACCCAGGCGCGCTCTGTGCCGAGGTTTTTCAACACCTGCGCCACGGGCTGCGTCCACTGCCGCGAAAACACGCCGACCATCTGCCGCCGCACCCCCGCCGGATTGGAGAGCGGGCCGAGCAGATTAAAGATCGTGCGGGTGCCGAGTTCGACGCGGGTCGCCGCGACGTTCTTCATCGCCGGATGATGGGCGGGCGCGAACATGAAGCCGATGCCGGCCTCGCCGATGCACTGCGCGATCTTTTCCGGCGAAAGATTGATGTTGACGCCGAGCGCGGCGAGCACGTCGGCGGCACCCGAGCGTGACGACAGTGCGCGGTTGCCGTGCTTGGCAACGGGAACGGCCGCGCCGGCGACGATGAAGGCAGCGCAGGTCGAGATGTTATAGGAGCCCGAGGCGTCGCCGCCGGTGCCGACGACGTCGATGGCGTCGGCAGGCGCCGCGACGCGCAGCATTTTCGCCCGCATGGCGGCGACCGCGCCGGTGATCTCGTCGACCGTCTCGCCGCGCACGCGCAGCGCCATGAGCAGGCCGCCCATCTGCGAGGGCGTGGCCTCGCCTGACATCATCTGCTCGAAGGCGCCGGCCGCCTCCTCGCGCGTCAGCGCGGCGCCGGTCGCCACTTTGCCGATGAGCGCCTTGAACGTGTCAGTCACCGCCAATCCTCAGTTTGCGCCCGCGCCCGTCGGCATTTCGTCTCTTGCCGTTCTCGCAAACGGGGCAGGGAAGGCCAACGGCGCCGCGCGCCGCCCGCTCGATGCATTCCAGGACGCTGCTATGTCGAGAAAATTCTTGAGCAGCAAGTGGCCTTGCTCGGAGGCAATGCTTTCGGGATGGAACTGCACGCCGTGCACCGGCAAGCGCTTGTGGGCAAGCCCCATGATCAGGCCGTCGTCGGTGTCGGCGGTGACCATGAGGTCGTCGGGCAGGCCTGTGCGCTCGACGACGAGCGAATGATAGCGCGTGGCCAGAAACGGCGCGTTGATGCCGCGGAAAATGCCGGCGCCCTGGTGGCGGATTTCCGACAGCTTGCCGTGCACCGGCGTCGGCGCCCGCACCACCGCGCCGCCAAAAGCTTGGCCGATAGCCTGGTGACCGAGGCAGACGCCGAGGATCGGGATTTTTTTGCTTTTTTTGCCAGAAACCGCCGCGATCAGCTCGAGGCAGATGCCGGCCTCCTTCGGCGTGCAGGGACCGGGCGAGAGCACGATGGCGTCGGGATCGGCGGCGATGACGGCGGCGGTGGTGACCTTATCGTTGCGGTAGATGCGCACCG
The DNA here is from genome assembly GCA_021811945.1 of Pseudomonadota bacterium. GTDB lineage: Bacteria > Pseudomonadota > Alphaproteobacteria > Rhizobiales > Xanthobacteraceae > BOG-931. Next base: position 7,844 of record JAKAPE010000204.1, read on the forward strand.
GCGCCCCCAGTTCGCCGAGGTAGTGCACCAGGTTGAAGGCAAAGCTGTCGTAATTGTCGATGAGGATGATCATGGCTTGCTGGGTCCGTTCTGCCGGCTCTTAGCGTAAATTCCGACAGGCGAAAATGAGTTTACGACGGACGGCGGCTGCCCGGCGAAAGCGCTGCTTGACTCAGAACAATAAGTGAACTATGTTCCCTGTTCGTTCTACGATCCGGGGAGAAAGTCATGGTTCGCGCCGTCGCCGAGGAAGCTTTAGCGCTCGCATCGCTCACCTTGTTCCTGGCCATGATCGCGGTGTGGACGCAAGTGCTGGGCGTTATTTGAGTTTTGCGGCCCTGAATGGGGCTGCGGCAAAGTTTTCTGTGCGTGGCGCGGCGCTGGCGCGCCGACGCCGTGGACGCGCCGCTCGCTGTCCCGCATCCTATACCAGCGGCAATAGATGCTGAGGCCTATGTTCCGTCAGCCTGAGGCGCTCGGCCGAAGGCCGAGCCTCGAAGGGCGACGGCCCGGGCAGTTCCGGTGCCTCGGCCGCATCCTTCGAGGCGCGCCCATAGCACGTCGAAGACGCGCGTAAACGCGCTTATGGGCGCGCACCTCAGGATAACGGTGAACAGTGAGGATTTTTGAACACGCTGAACGGGTGCCGATCGAGATGACTGCCAGCGCCGTGGCCGAGCCGGGTTTCGTGCATTTGCATGTGCATTCGTCCTATTCGCTGCTTGAGGGCGCGCTGACGATCGCCCGGTTGGCGGAGCTGGCCAAGAAAGATCGCCAGCCGGCACTGGCGTTGACCGACACCGACAACATGTTCGGCGCGCTGGAATTTTCGGAAAAGCTGGCCGGCGCCGGCATCCAGCCGATCGTCGGTTGCGCGGTCGGCGTCGATTTCGGTGAGGACGACAATCGCGGTGGCCGGATTGGCGAGGGATT
>JAKAPE010000205.1 GCA_021811945.1 Pseudomonadota bacterium
CCCCAGTTTCTTCCTAGGGAGGACCGCCTTCCCGCCAATCTTCCGCAAGCCGTCCGCTTGCTTCACTGGCGGCGGCCCGTTACCCCATCTAGTGTGGCTTTGGTTCGGAAGTCCGCATGACGAGATCGCGGCAACAATGCTGCGGACCTCTGAACCGCCACACCAGGCGGCGATCGAGTATAGTGCAACCATGAGCGAGTTACCGAATTCCCTCGACATCACGAGCGAGCCAAGCGCAGAACCCTCGGCACCTTCCGGCGTGCCGGGCGAGGCGGAAAGCCGGCCAGCGGCCCGGGTCGCCCCGCCGGCGCCTGCCGCACCTCTGCACGGGGAGGCTTCCGACGGGCCCGCTACCGGCAGCACGGCGGCGAAAGCCGGGGCGCAAGACGTGCCTGGGCCGTCGCCGGCGGAAATATCCGGTACGGCCGTGGAGACCGCAGCTTCGCTCGAAACGCCGGCCGACGCAGCGCTTCTCGCAGCAGTGCCGGCGACGGAGCCCGCGCCGATCATGCCGGTCGTCTCCGATACCGTCGACACACCGGCGCCCGAAAAGCCGGCTGCAGCGGTCGAACCGACAAGCGAGGCGCTGCCGGCAATCGCCGGAATCGGCCTGCTTCTCGTCAATCTCGGCACCCCCGAAGCCGCCGATCCGCCTGCGGTTCGCCGCTATCTGAAAGAGTTCCTGACCGACCCACGCGTGATCGAGAAAAATACACTGATCTGGAAGCTCCTCCTCAACACCATCATTCTCCCCTGGCGTTCGCGACGCAAAGCGCGCAATTACAGAAAGATCTGGAACAGCGAGAAGGACGAGTCGCCGCTCAAGACCATCACGCGCTCACAGGCGGAAAAGCTCGCCGGCGTCCTTGAGCCGCTGGGCAAGCATATCATCGTCGACTGGGCGCTGCGCTACGGCAATCCCTCGATCGCCTCACGGCTTGAGGCGCTCATTGCGCGTAGCTGCGATCGCATCCTGGTCATGCCGCTCTATCCCCAATATTCGGCGGCGACGACGGCGACGGTTAACGACGAGGTGTTCCGCTTCCTGATGAAGCTGCGTCGCCAGCCGGCGCTGCGGATTCTTCCCCCCTATTACGACGACCCTTATTACATCGAAGTGCTGGCCTCCTCGCTTAAGGCCGAGCTGAAGGCGCTGCCGTTTACGCCCGACGTCATCATCGCCTCCTATCACGGCATGCCGCGCGAATATGTGCGTAAAGGTGATCCCTATGAGGACCAGTGCGTGCGCACAACCCAGCTTTTGCGTGAGCAACTCAACCTCGACGAAACGAAGCTGATGATGACGTTCCAGTCGCGCTTCGGTCGTTCGCGGTGGCTGGAGCCATACACGATCAAGACTGTGAAGGCACTCGCCAGGAAAGGCGTCAAGAACCTGGTGGTCATCACTCCGGGTTTTGCTGCCGATTGCCTGGAAACGCTCGAGGAAATCGCGGTCGATAATGCCCGCATGTTCAAGCGCCATGGCGGGGAGAATTTCGCCGCCATACCCTGCCTCAACGACAGCGAGGCCGGTATGCTGATGATCTGGCAGCTCGCCATGCGCGAGCTCAAGGGCTGGGTATAGCCACCGCGCCGCAATGCTCCACGCTGGTCACGCAAGCCGGTATTCAGTCGCTTGCGAGCCGCTCGGCGGCAAATTCCTTCAGTCCGCTTTCGCGGCAGCAAGCGGTTAACAGCGAAGCCGCTCGGCCGCAATCAACCTCCCGTTAACCATATCCATTCTAACTCCGTTAACCATCCGCCCGCGAGCCGGTGGCCTGCGCGCGGCAACACGCGGCTGCCGCCTGAAGCTCGGCATCGGCGCAGCCTTGACGGTGGGTAGCTTTGGCAGCTCGCGAGGTGACGCGGACGGCGGCAACAGTGCGCGCCTCGGCTGCGAGGACGCCCGCCCTGCCACGCCGCTCCGTGGCGCGCCTCGGCGGGGTCGTCCTGGCCACTGCCATCACGCTCGCGCCGCTAACGAGCCCCGCACAGACCCCGGAGGGCGATTCCGGCATCGATCTGCTGCAGCCCTCGCTTGAAAGCAACCCGCGCCATCCGCCGCGCTTCCATCGGCCAGGCGAAAGGGCAACCGCGCGCGAAAATCAAACACCTCTGCCGGGCGCGTTCACAGCGTCGCAGATTTATACGACGCCGATTTATGGCAGTCCGACCGGGTTCGGCGCCGGAGACACCGGCTTTGATTCCAGCAATACCGCCCGGCGCAAAAGGCGGCCGCGACGGCGGTCGGTCACGAACGAGATCGCGCCGTCGCAACAGGTGACGTTCGCGCCTTTGCCGGCGCTCATGCCGCCTCTTCGGCCCAAGCCGCCGCCGCCGCGAAAACCGCCGCCGGTCATTTATCCGGCGAAGGCGGCGGCACGACGCGGTGCGGCCCTGCCGCCGTCGCCCGAAGAGCCGCCGGTGAGCAGCAATCCAACGCCCGAAGTGCACCCGCTAACTGCCGCCGACCGGCGCGGCGGCGCACTGCCCATGCCGCCGCCCGAGTATTTTGAACCTTTCGCGAGCGCGTTGCCGCTGGTGGCAGCCACGCCAATCACTCCGCCGGCGACGCCGTCCCCAACCATGCCTCCGCCCAACACATTGCCGCCGGGAATGCAACCGCTGCGCCCGCTGCCGATTGCAGAAGGCGATCCTTACACCGCGCTCGGCATCCGCGCCGGCTCATTCGTGCTGTTCCCTTCGCTTGATCTCTCCGGCGGCTACAGCACCAATCCCGAACGCATGCCCGGCTTTCCGTCCGCCGCCTATTTCGTCGGCGGACCGGACCTGAAAATTGCTTCCGATTGGGACCGCCATTCGCTTACGGCCGACATCACCGGCAACTATTCCCTCTATGGCGGCGATCTGGTTCCGTCGCTGAACGCGCCGTATTTCAATTCAAAGGTCGACGGCCGCATCGACGTCTCACGCCAGACCCAAATTATTGCCGAGAACCGTTTCCTGCTCACCACCGAAAATCCCGGCAGCCCGAACCTGCAGACGGAACTTGCCAAGCTGCCCATCGACACCGATGTCGGCGGCACGCTCGGCGTGGTCCAGGAATTCAATCGACTCTCTGTCGCCGCCCTGGGCACGTTCGACCGCGCCGTGTACTACGACTCGCTGCTCACCAACGGCGAGAAGGCCAGCAACGCCGATATGAACTTCAACCAGACCGCCGGCATCCTGCGGCTCGGCTACGATCTCGATCCCGGATTGGCGCCCTTCGTGCAGGTCCAGGAAGACGAGCGCATCCACGATTTGCAGTTCGATCGCAGTGGGCTGCAACGCAACTCGGTGGGCACCACCGCCTTGGCCGGCGGCGACCTCAATCTGTTCGGCTCGCTCACCGGCGAAATGGCCGGCGGCTGGGTCTTTCGTTCCTACGAGGATCCGACGTTGCCGGACATCAGCGGCTTCATTGCCAACGGCGCGCTGACCTGGCAGGCAACCCGCCTGACGACGGCAAAGCTCACCGCCGCTTCCGAGGTGTACGAGACGATCGTAACCGGCGCTTCCGGCCAGTTGGCCCGCGACGTGAGCATCGAGATCGACCACGCCTTCCTGCGCCGGCTCGTCGGCACCGCGAGCGCCGGCTATGGCACCGACGATTATGTCGGCTCGCCTCTTCGCGACAGCCGCTATTTCGTCTCCGCGGGCCTCATCTACACATTGACCCGCGAGGTGCAGGTCAGAGCTCTGGTGCGGCAGGATTGGCAATTGGCCACCCTGCCCGACTTCTCCTTCATGGCGACGACTTACCTCCTTGGCTTGCACTTGCAGCGGTGAGTGCCCGCGTCGTCATGATGATGAATTCGAACGAAATCAGATCCTTACATTATACCACTCTGCACAAATTCTGTCCGTCACCCTGAGAGGATGACGGGCGAGAGTCAGATGGTGTTGTCCGCTCGTCCCCGCGCATGGGAATGAGGATAACGAACTTCACCGCCCATTGATCTCGGCGAGGATTTTCTTGATCTCAGCGCGAAACCCGGGCGCGATGTCCGGCCGGGCGAGGGCGTAGGAGACGTTGGCGGCAAGGAAGCCGATCTTCGAGCCGCAGTCGAAGCTCACGCCGTCGAATTTCAGGCCGTAGAAAGGCTGTGTGCGCGACAGCGCGATCATAGCGTCGGTGAGCTGGATCTCGCCGCCGGCGCCGCGGTCCTGCGTCGCCAGAATTTTCAGGATTTCCGGCTGCAGGATGTAGCGGCCCGTGAGAATAAGGTTCGAAGGCGCGCGCTCGCGCGGCGGCTTTTCCACCATGCCGGTGATGACGAACGTCTTGCCCTTCTGCGTGCCGACGCCGACGACGCCGTATTGGTCGATGCGTTCGGCCGGCACCTCCTCGACGGCGACGATGTTCGCCCGTTCGTCAAGTTCGGCCGCCGCGTCGATCATCTGCGCCAGGCACCCACGCTCATGCTGGACGAGCACGTCCGGCAAAAGCAGCGCGAACGGCTCCTGCCCGATGAGTTCGCGCGCGCACCACACCGCGTGCCCGAGCCCGAGCGGCTCCTGCTGGCGCGTAAAGCTGGTCGAGCCGGGCTCCGGCAACTCCCGCTGCAGGACGTCGAGCGCTGCGCGCTTCTGGCGCTCCAGCAGCGTCATTTCCAGCTCGAGCTGACGGTCAAAATGGTCCTCGATGACGCCCTTGTTGCGGCCGGTGACGAAGATGAAATGTTCGATGCCGGCCTCGCGCGCCTCGTCGACCACATGCTGGATCAGCGGGCGGTCGACGACCGGCAGCATTTCCTTCGGCATGGCCTTGGTTGCCGGCAGAAACCTGGTGCCGAGACCGGCGACGGGAAAGACCGCTTTGCGTAAACGCTGCATGGTTTGCTATTCTTTTCGATCGGGCGAAACAGGCGCAAGGAAGGAAATGGCGGGCGCACGTATCTTTCGCCGACAGTAGCAGGTGTTCACGCGAGCTGTCACCGCCCCTACCGGCGGCAACGGAGACGTGACGATGTGTCTATTTGTGCGCGTCGCGACAGTAGCCTTGGTGGCGACGGCGATCGGCCTCTATGTGGCGCAGGCGGCGCCCGAAAGCGTCGCGGCGCCGCAAAGCGCGGCAGCGCCTTTGATCGCCGTGGGCGCGTATTTTCACCGTCCGTTCTGTCCGCAAGGAACGCATTACGCCTGCTGGTATGGAGTTTACGGCCACCGATATTGCGGCTGCTGGCCGGGCGGCGACCGCCCGGCCTGTCCGGAAGGCTATTATTACGACTGCCGTTACGCGCCGGACGGACAGCCTGTTTGCGGCTGCTACTAATGCTCGCTTTGCAGAGACGCGTGATTCTATCCTCCCCCGTTCCGCTGCGCTCCACGGGGGCGGAAAAATATCGCTCGTCGCCGCGTGTCAGGTTTCTGTCAATCCGGGTACGAGGCCAAGGAGAGGCCAAGGCCGTGCGGCATGGAACCAACGTCAAGTTGACATTTTTCAGGTAGAATGGGGTTTGATCGGCTGGCGGCAGGCCGTAGCAGCAACGGCGATGTGATGGCTAAAGGTTCGACGCCGCACGACGACAGCGGCACGGGCACCGGCATGATGGGACTGATCCGGCGACGGCTTATGCTCTTGCTCTTGACCGCTGCGGCGACGTCCGCGCTCACGGGATCTGCTCGCGCGCAGTTCTGGGAGAGTCGCCAGCCGGACCGGCATCACGCGTGGCCGCGTGATTTTAATCCGTTCTCGATTTTCGGAGACCACAACCGCGGCTGGGGCTCATCCAATCGGTTTGGCTCATCGACGCGCCCGTCGCAGCCGTTGGACTACTCACGGGCGCCCCCGCCGCACAAGGCGAAGGTGCCGCCGACCAGCACTATCCTGGTGATCGGTGATTCGTTCGCGGACTGGCTCGGTTATGGTCTCGAGCAAGTCTTCTCCGACACGCCGGAAATCGGCATCGTGCGCAAGACCCGGGCGACCTCCGGCCTGGTGCGGTACGAAGGGCATGACGACAAGCTCCAATGGCCGCAGGTTGCCAAATCCATTCTCGCAATCGAGAAGCCCAGTGCGATCGTCGTCATGCTTGGCCTGAACGATCGCCGATCGCTGCAAGACGCTCCGCCCGCGGACACGACGGCGGCGCCGGTCCCGCCGGACGCGGCGGCGGGACACGCATTGGGATCTGCAAAGCCTGCTTCCAAATCGCAGGCCGTTGCCGCGGGCCGGCGCGCGACGCCGCCCGCGCGTTACGAATTCCGCACCGACAAATGGGCCGAACTTTATGACAAGCGCATCGACGCGCTGATCGCCGCCCTCAGGGCAAAAGGCGTGCCGGTGGCGTGGGTCGGATTGCCGGCGATCCGCGGCACCCGCCCGACCAGCGATATGAATTATCTCGACGAGCTTTATCGGGCGCGGGCGGAAAAAGCGGGCATCACCTATGTCGACGTCTGGAACGGCTTTGTCGACGAAAACGGCCGCTACACACCGCTAGGCCCGGATTTCGAGGGCCAGATTCGCCGCCTACGCAGCCCCGACGGCATCCACTTCACCAAAGCCGGCGCCACAAAGCTCGGCCATTATGTCGAACGCGAATTGCGCCGCCTGATGTCGAGCCGAGTGGCGCCGGCGAAGTGGCCGGTGCCGGAGGCGTCGATTCACAATGGTGCGCGGCCGGCTGTCGGCCCGGTCATCCCCTTGAGCGCCATCGGCGGCGACGACCGACGCGATCTCGTCGGCGCCGGCAACGGCGTGGCACCGGACAAAGCTGATCCGCTTGTGGTGAGCGTGTTCAGCCGCGGCGACCCGCTTGTGGCACCCGCCGGCCGCGCCGACAATTTTTCCTGGCCGCCGCGCGCAGGCGCCGCTGCAAGCGCACCCGCGCACACACAGATTCAACCGCCCGCCTCCGTCGCGTCGGCGCCGGCCGCGAAGTCCGGGCCGCCTAGTACCTCAACTGCGGCCGCGCCGGCGGTCGCAGCGGCGCCGCCCGCAGCACCACCGGTGCCGGCGGAAGCTGTCGTTTCGGCGCCGCCGGCGTCAATGCTGCCGCCGGCAAAGACCATGGGCGGCGGGCGCGGCGGAGAAAAGCTGCGCGACGTTAAGGGGCGGGCTACGCACCGTTATCCGTCGGCGCGGGCACGCCGCTCGCGCTCGATCTTCGACGACACGCCACGGCCGCCAATGCCGATCGGGCCCGCGGCGGTCAATGCGCGTTAGCGCGTGAGCCGAAAGCGGTGCCGGTTTTCTCGAAAATACCTTGCTTCGCCGCAAGTGGGCGCCGTCGCGGAAAACCGCAGCGTGCCGCGCAAGAGGCGGCAGCGTGAAGCTGTTTGCGGCAGTTCGTAGCCGTTCGTAGCTGTTCGTAGCTGTTCGTAGCTGTTCGTAGCCGTTCGTTCTGGCGACGATCGTGCAGATCGTGCAGATTGCTAGTCGAAACTCCCTCGCTATATTGCATCAGCCCCGAGCCCGGAGGGATGGCCGAGCGGCTGAAGGCGCACGCTTGGAAAGCGTGTATACGGGCAACCGTATCGTGGGTTCGAATCCCACTCCCTCCGCCAACCGCCGGTTGCGAATCCGAAACGCGACCGATCGAGCCCCATAATATCTTTTGCGTTCAAAGGGCTTTGCCGAAGGCATCCGAACCTCGGAGACTGCAAGGGGGGCGAATTCGGTCTCCAAAACCGTTTCTGTCTCTGTTCGACCGAACCCGTTCTATTTTGGTTCGGTCAAAAAATATCTTGCGTTTCCATGATGTTGCCAAATCTGCGCGGCCGAACCGTTCGCGCGCTTCATCTCGCCTGGAAAGAGGATGTTAAACCCGACGTGGGGGTTGTGGAGCGAAGTCGTGCAACGATCACTCGCCGAATACAATCTTCTCCTGTTCAATCCAGGGCACGCCAGCGACCGCAATGAGGTCCTTGATCGAGAGCGCGCAGGGGCGGCGGTGGACGAGAAGTTTCTCCAGTACGAACGGCGATAGACAAGGCGCAGCGTGCGGTTGACGAAGCGGTCGGAAACGTTTTCCGCAGCGGCGAGGTCCGCGATAGTCATGATCTCGCTGTTTTCCAGCTTGCGTCGCCAGTTCCAGGCCCGAGCGATAGCGCGAACGAGATGCGGGTCCTGCGCAGTGGCGGTTTCGGCGTAGTCGAGATCGTCGGGCGGCAAGATGCGCGGCCGACCGTTTCGGCGTTTCAGCTTGAGCGGGATAACGACACAGATCGTGGATGGCGCGTCAGTCATGCGATGGCCTCCTCACGTTTTGGCGTCACTATCTCGCTCACGAGGGTGCCGAGGCCTTCGGTCCGCAATTCGACTGCGAGACCCTCGGCGGTTACGGTAACGCGCTCGATCAGGAGCCGCACGATGCGCGCTTGCTCGGCGGGAAACAGTGCCGACCAGACCTCGCTAAATCGGTCGAGGGCGGCAACCGCGTCGCGCTCCTCGATGGGCGGCATTTCCTTTTTGGCAGCGGCCACGGTCTGCGCAACGATCTCAGGCGCGCGCACCAGGCGGCGAATCTCCTGCATGACGGCGGTTTCGACCACGTCGGCCGGGAGGCGCGTGGGTGCCGCCGTGCCGCAGACCTGTCGCCCGCGAATCGCGTCGGTCGACGGCAGTCAACTGCTCCGCAGTCTTTCGCCACGGCTCGGAAGTCAGGTTAACGGGCAATTTCGGGTGATTTTGTATTGACTGGAGGATCGTGATCCCGTTGGCGCTCTGATTCGGCATGGAGCGCGATCATGGACGCCGTCGCTGT
>JAKAPE010000206.1 GCA_021811945.1 Pseudomonadota bacterium
CTCGGCACGCCTGTCAGCAGTGACACCATTTTTCGCCCAGACCGATGGGTGGCGCTGGCGGGGTCTCGGCCGTCTGAACGCGTCTCTGCGGAGGCCGTAGCTCGCGTCGTCACCCATCCCGGCGGGCTGGCGCGCGGGGCGCCGGCGCGCTCGCGCCGCGTACTTTACCTCAATCAAGCCGATACTCCGGAGCGAATGGCCGAAGCGAATCTCATGCTGAACGCCTTATCGAGCAGCGGTGAGCAAATTCCCGAGCGGGTCGTGGTCGGTCGGCTGCAGCCGCAGCCGCAGGTTTGCGCGCTTCGCGTATTTGCGGCGTGCAAGCAAAATGTCGGAGAGAGGCGATGAACGCGGACAAGTCTGCGCCGCGCACGCAGTCGTGCAATGCCGCGGATGAAATTCTCGGACCGTCCCTCATGCGCGGCCAAGGCGACCATGTCGCAATCCTGTTTGGCGACGCCAAGATCACGTTCAATGAGCTAAACGACGAGGTGAACCGTTTCGCGAACGCGCTGCGGCCCTATCTCGCGAAAGGCGACAGAGTATTGCTCCTCCTAAAGGACAGTCCGGTTTTCGTTGCCGCGCATCTCGGCACCATGCGCGCAGGCGCGGTCGCGGTGGCGCTTAGCACGCGGTCCACGGCCAAGGATCTGGCGTTCGTGATGGATGATGCCGACCCCAAGGTGTTGCTTATCGACGAAGAATTCGTGCCGCTCTACCGGCAGGCCATCGCCTCCTGCGTGCACATGCCCACGCTCGTTGCCGTCCGCGGTCAGGCAGAAGGACAGTTGCAAGCGATCGAGGATTTGCTGAGCGACGCCGCGACGGACTTTCATTCCATGCCGGCGGCCGCGCATGACATGGCCTTCTGGCTTTACACCTCGGGCACCACGGGCACGCCCAAAGCCGCCGTGCACTGCCACGGTGATATCGTCGTCGGCGATTGGTACATGCAGGCTTTCGGCATGGGGCCGGGCGAGCGCGTCTTCTCTTCATCCAAGCTGTTTTTTGCATTCGCCCTCGGTCACGTCCTGATAGGGGCGCTGCGCACGGGCGCTACCATCGTTCTTTACGAAGGCTGGCCGGACGCTCACGCCATCGCCGATGTCGTGGAACGCTATCGACCGACGCTGATGCTGAGCGTCCCGGCCTTTTACCGGCTGCTGCTGCGCGAAGATCACGTCAGCCGGCCAGGTTTCAAAACCGTTCGTTGTTATTTGTCGGCGGGCGAATCCCTGCCCGAAAGCATCTATCACCGATGGCGCGAAAGAACCGGCGTCCCCATTGTCGAAGGCATCGGCACTACCGAAACCATTTTTATGATGATCGGCGGCACCCCCGACGATCATCGGCCCGGCGCCACCGGCAAGCCGCTTCCCTATGTCGAGGCAAGACTGCTCGATCTGACCGAACAACCTGTTACCCAGGCGAATTCCTCGGGCGTGCTGTGGGTGAAGATGGGCTCGCTTTGCCGCGGGTATTGGCGGCAACCGGACAAGACCAAGGCCGCATTTCGCGACGGCCGGTTCCGTACGGGAGACGTTTTCATTTTCGACGATGAGGGCTGGTGGCATCACCAGGGCCGCGCCGACGATCTGCTGAAGATCTCTGGACAGTGGGTAAGCCCGGCCGAAATCGAGGAATGTGCCCAATCGGTCCCCGGTGTCTCCGAAGCGATCGTGGTCGGCGCCCACGACGAGGACGGGCTCGTCCGCCTCACCATGTTCCTGGTTGCGTCCGACGGCGGCGACGATACGCTGCAAAAACAAGTGCAAGACAAGTTGCTCACCACGCTCTCGAGGTACAAATGCCCGCGGCGAATCGTCTTTCTCGAGTCCATTCCGCGCACGGCAACCGGCAAGGCGCGGCGGTTTCGCTTGCGGGAATGGGCCGCCAAAAATTTCCTGGCGCGGCTCTTGCGCGCCATGCAACTTGATCCGATCAAGATCGAAGGCAATGCGCCGCAACTTGTTCGCGACATGCAGCGGAAATGCGTTGCTTGCGATTGCCAGGACCGTTGCGCAGCCGATCTCGATCTCGGCGTCAGCGCGGCGACTTTCCAGAACTATTGCGCCAACGCGGAGATATTGGTTTCCTTGCGCATCAACGCAGCCTTGCCGGCAGGGCGCTGTTGATCATGACGCAGGAGATCCGCCTTAGCCAGCTCTCGCATGGCGGCGGTTGCGGCTGCAAGCTGGCGCCTTCGGTCCTGCAGCATCTGTTATCGAGCCACCCGACGGGGAAACGCTATCAAAAGTTGCTGGTTGGCGTCGAGACGGGTGACGATGCCGGCGTCTGGGAGCTCGATAACCAAACCTGCGTCTTGGCCACGACCGATTTCTTCATGCCGATGGTGGACGATCCGCATGACTTCGGGCGCATCGCCGCGGCCAACGCCTTGTCCGATATCTACGCGATGGGCGGGACGCCGATCATGGCGCTGGCAATTCTGGGAATGCCGATCGGCAAAATTCCGCCAGAGACTGTGCGCGAAATTCTTAAAGGCGGGGCGTCGATCTGCGACCGCATCGGCATTCCGGTAGTCGGCGGGCATTCCATCGACTCGCCTGAACCCATGTACGGCCTGGCCGTCATCGGCATTGGCTCCAAGGCCAACATCCGCCGCAACAGCACGGCCAGCACCGGGAACAAGTTGATTCTGACCAAGCCGCTCGGGGTGGGCATCTATTCCGCCGCCTTCAAGAAGGGTGCCCTCAGCCGCGACGCCTACGACGAATTCATCGCAACAACAACGCTGCTTAATTGTGTCGGCACGAAGCTCGCGAGCGATCCGGACGTGCGCGCGATGACCGACGTCACCGGCTTCGGCCTGCTCGGGCATGCGCTGGAAATGGCGCGCGGGGCGGGCAAGACGATAGTGATCAAGCCGGCCGAGCTGCCGTGGCTCAAAGAGGCCGCGGCGCTGGCGCAACAAGGTTTCATCACCGGCGCCTCCGGACGCAACTGGAAGAGCTACGATTCCGATGTCGTCCTTCCCGCGGGCACGCCGGAATGGCAGCGGCAGCTATACTGCGATCCGCAAACGTCCGGCGGCCTGCTTGTGGCCTGCGCCGCGGCACGCGCGGATGCTTTACTCAAGACGATCGTGGCCGCCGGCTATCCCTTCGCCTCTATCATTGGTGAGGTGCGGGAGGGCGAGCCACGCATAGTGGTCGAGCCGTAGTTGCGCTGAAGCGGCATTCTTCAGCAAAATCAACCGCCTAGTTTGGAAAATAGGAAAATAGCCGCCGCCACCTAACCTATTGATCCAACGCGCACCGCTTCTTGTGAATTTGCAAGAAGCGACCCTAAACTGCGCAAGTTGGGTTAGCCCACGCACCGTCTCATACCTCGATACTCCGGAACCTTCGGACCAGAAAGAAGATTTGCTCAAGTTGAGCCATGTCAACGACGTCGGCACGGCCAGCGGTATCATGGCCGCAAACCCGAGGGGTGCAGCCGAACGTGAAGAAACCGCAAGCCGAGCGCCAAACGCAACTGAAAGAGCAACTACCGGTTGTAGCCGTCGTCGACGACGATCCGGCCGTTTGCAATTCGCTGAAATTCTCGCTCGAACTCGAGGGCTTCAATGTGCGCGCTTACGGCAGCGGGGCCGAACTCCTCCATGCTGGCGACCTCGACGTTTTCAGTTGCCTGGTCATCGACCAGGTGATGCCGATTATGACTGGGCTGGAATTGATCAGGACGCTGCGCGACCGGCAAGTGGCGACGCCGGCGATCCTCATCATCAGCCAGCCCAATGCGGCGCTCTCCGCACGCGCGGCCAAGGCCAGGGTTCCGATAGTGGAAAAGCCGCTGCTGGGCAACGCCCTGGTCGAACGCATCCGCGAAGCCTGCGCGCTACCCGCCTCCGGGTTGGGCTGAGCGAGGGGATCTTGCGCCGATCTTGCGCCATCGGCGCCCAAGCTGAGGTCATCGAGCTTGGTCGGTCATGCGATTTTCCGGTGACTCGCCGGGGCGTTCTTGCCAATCAGATAAAGCCGTCGATCGCAGCGGCTACGGCGAAAGCGGACCGGCAGCCGGCCGCGAAAACCGTTCGGCTTATTCCTTGTAGTTATTGGCAAGATAAAGCACGGCGGCCTCGCTGAGACGGCGTTGGTCACGCTCGCCGTGCTGCGCCATTTCAATGATGCACCTGGCCAAAACTTCGCGCGTCCCGCGCTCGTACGCCGGCCGCGACAACGTAGAACCCGATTGCCTGACCCTTTTCCACGCCTCCTCGAAGGCCGCGCTCAGGGTATCGACGGTTTCGGGATCGAACGATGTGTTAGTCAAAAAGGGAGTTATGGGCATGAACGCTCCTCCTCGACCGGCGAAGCGCGGAGAGCCTTCCAGCCGCCGATCCCTGGACGCCATCGTTGCCGCGATCACCGATGCTATGCGTTATTGGCGAGGGTGGCGATTCAAAAAATCAATCGACCGGAGCGCGAGGTCCACCGCAAAAAAGAGTGAGCCGAGGGAGCGACCCCCGGCTCCTCCGCCTAACAATGGGCGCGCTACTTGACCGCACCTTTGGGGAGCGACCCCGTGCATCAAGATCGTCCACGCCCCAAGGTTAGACCTACCCGCCGATAAGTGGGCAAAGAGAATATTATCACCGGTCGGCCAGAGGCCGCCATCGGGAAATGGGCCGGTGGACAATTGGCGGCGGTAACGCCTGGGCCGGCGGCCGAAGCCACGCGCCGGCGGCTTTTTGCGGTGCGCGGCAGTTATGGAACGTAAGCAATTTGCGAGGAAAAACGAACGGCGGGCTGTCAATGATCTCATCTGCGATTACGCCGTCATTGCCTAAAGCGGGATAAATTCACGTCGGCTCAGGCAAGCGGTCCTTTCGCCGCTCATTCCCGCGGAAGCAGGAAATCCAGCGCAATTTTCCGGGTCACCGCGAAAGCGCTCGCTGGCCATTCGGCCAAACAAAGAGGCCGCCAACTGAGGCGGCCTGTTGTCAGGCCTATTCTTCTTCTGCCCTGGCGTTTTTCGGGAGTGCCGCGAGCGCAATATCCCGCAGCTTCTTCACGTCGCGTTCGCCTTTGCGAGCAGCGGTGATGATTCGCCGCGCTATGACCTCGTGCACGACATCTGGCTGGCGAGCGTCACGAAGCGCCTTGCACGCGGCATCGAATGCCTCGCCCATAATCTTGGTGGCGGCGTCGTCGAAAACGCCTCGCGGGATGAACGGAAGGATCGATGCCACGCGACTAGCCCCCGATAACGCGCGTCTGACCTGGAGGGAACCTAGCAGAAGGGACCAACCCTTTACCAACCCTTCAATGCAAAACGGCCCACGGCATTCGGAAAGGGGCCAGCACCGGGCTGCGGGTACTGGTCCCTTATGAATGAAAAAGGACCATCCGAAAGTTCCAAAAGGGACCACGGGAACCCGAGCGCGCCAACCGCTATTGGCAGGTAAGCGATGACAGAACACCGTGATGTTCCGGTCAAGGTCAATGCATGGGTAGACGAGGGGATCGCGGACCTTGTTTCGGCACTGTCGGAATTTGACGGGATAGTGACCCTAGAGAGTTGCCAGGGTGGCTCTCAATCGGGAGCGTGGGTTTGTTTCCGTTATGGTTCTTCACGCCACAATTCATGGCGCGAACTAGCGGAATTTGTGTTGGAGTTTATAGGGCCAAAATTGGCCGATGAACTCGGTGATGTAGCGAGCGTGCGCGTGCAGGTCACAAGTTTTGGAACAGCGCAGGGCGAAATTTCAGTTGCGCCCGGCGCCGAATCCAAAGTGGCGAAGGTTCTAAAGAAACTCAGGACCTCCCATAAGTTCGGGTATTCTTGTGGCAAGTCGCACACATCGCAACCAAGTTGCTGAGAATGTCGGGACCACCGGCAGTTTTATGGTGGGCATCCCAATGTCCCGGCGATAATCCCCGCGAACATCTAACGCCGGGTCTGTGATGATCGCAGACTCTCATCGTGCATTCGCACTGACCGCCTGCACGCTTGTATAGTTCTTTTCGAATTGCTTCTGAAACGGCCATAAGTGGCGCTCCTTCATGAGAAAAAGGTCGCCTTGACCGATGAGCCCGTATGGCGCATTTTTGCGCGTCGAGAGACTCAGTCCCGCAGGCGACCAACCATTTCGCGGGATTGACGCGGACGGGGCGTGCAAGGCCCCGTCCGCACCAACGAATAACTAAATCGGACTCTGCGCGTGCCACACGGCGGAGTCGAATCTTTTTATATATCAATCGAATAAGTCGCCTTGGATTACCCGGAATGCCTTGCGACGCTGTGCTGGCGTTGGAGTCGGCTTCGGCGGAACGGCCTTCAATGCCGCGTCGATCAGCTCGCCGATCGTCCAAGGATGATCGGCAATGCTCAGCGCCATCGCTGGCGTGACTGGCGACTTGGTAGACGGCGAAAGAGATTCGTGCACTTTGCAGAGATTGTAGAACGCGACGTATAGGCTGATGGCCGCCAAATGGCAGTCGATCTTTTTCGAGAAGCCGTTGCTAAGCCGCGCAAACCGCTTTGACTGCATGCGCAGCGTGAGGTTTTGCCGCTCCACATAGGACGTGCTGATTTCGTCCGGCTCACCGGCTACCGCTTGGCGCTCCACGGCGATTACCGCTGCCGGCGAATAGCGCCGCGATGCTTCCGTTACGTTCAGGTGCGTTACGCTGTAGGTCTTGTTGATGACGCCATGAACCGCTCGCTTGCCGAACGCATCGCGGATCGACGTGCGGTAATGGTTCAGGCCATCAGTCGAAATCTCAGGTGAGCCGATCACACGGCCCCGCAGGTCTTGGATAAAGTCATCTGTGGTCGCGCTGTCGCGCTTGCCAGTGCGGTAGCCGATGATGGCGCGGGTGGCAGACGCCAGCGCAACATAGGTGTATTGGTCGCCAAATACGGGCGACGGCCGCGCTTTCCTCTTTTGCGGATTTCGCTTGTGGTGGACGTAAGCCCACAACTCGTCGCACTCGATACGATGGACGTGCAGCCCGACCATCATGCGGTCATGTAGCTCGGCACACCCCCGGCCGATCCCCAGCGCGAGGCGCGCGACGGTCTTGCGATCAGTCTCAGTGAGGCGGCTGACGGCGCGCTGGCCGACGCCCTCACAGAGCATTCCGATGATTTCAACTTGCTTGGATTTGGGGAGGATATTCATGGCGGGCGCAATCCGCGTTTGGGGACTGGTCCGCGTGGAAAAGCCGGGCCGAAGCTGCTATATTCGCTACGGTCGGATGCCAAGGGGCGCAATCCCGAGGTTGACGATCAGGGGCCGCCGCCGCTCCAACGGTGACGGTCCCGCTTAATTGGCGCGGGGAGCCAGGTTCGAACTGACGTTTCGGTGACGTAACCACCGCGTCCTTGACCGCTAGACGATCCCCGCCCAAGCACGAAAACGCCCTCTCCCGGTAGTAGTCCGGGCGGGGGCGTGTCACGTCCTGTAAGTGCTTGGCCATGCCTATCTACTAGCAAATGTTGATTAGCTAGTCAATATTTACAAATCAATATTTTTAGGGTAGGGTGGACCCTATGGCTAGGGTCCCGATCACGGTCATGGGCTATCGTTGCGAGCGGTGCGGCCACGAATGGATTCCTCGCGGCGGCATCGGCGAGGAAGAGCCGCGTGTTTGTCCGTCGTGCCATAGCGGCCTTTGGAATAAGCCCGACAAAAAGGCGCGAATGTCTTACGAGGCGTTCCGCGACAAGATTGCCGCGACGCTTCGCAAGACCGGGCAGCCGCTGACTTGGACTGAGGTGCGAACGACGGCCAATCTGCCGCAGGCGTTTCCAAATAATCAGTGGGTTCACCGGATGGAAACGGATATTGGCCTAGTACGGCGCCGCGAATCGGATGGAGTAATTCATTGGTTGTTGAAGGATGCGACGCTTGACCTCGGCACATCAGAAGCCCCTAAAGCTTCCAACAAAGTCGGCGCGAGCGCGCGCGCAAAGCAAGGCGCTCTGGAATGACGGACGCACGCGGGATCAAGCTGACTTTTTCACGATTGGGTATGAGGGGCGATCGACCGCAGATTTGTTTGATGCCCTCAAAGGCGCTGACGTCCAGTGCGTCGTGGACATTCGCTATAACCCGGTCAGTATGTATCGCCCGGAGCTAAGCAAAAACAACCTGCAACGCTTGCTAGAGAGTGCTGGCATTGCTTATTATCATCTTCGCGAATGGGGAGTGCCGCGCGACATTCGTGCTCGCGCAATGCAAACCGGATCGCGTGAGGCGATTTGGGAGTGGTACGACGACAGCGTTATAGGGCCGCACTTTCGGCGCAATTTACATCGGGTTCTGAACTTTGGTTATCCGGTTGCGATGATGTGCATGGAATGTGACCCGCAAGAGTGCCATCGCCATCGAATCTTTATGGCGTTGGAATTACAGGGACTGCGGGGATACGACCTGTAGCCTAAGGTTTATGGCCAGATGGGAGGCCAAGAGGGTTTTAATCACGGTGAGGACCTATCCCGTCCCCGCCAGCAGCACTATTGAAGCATCATGCACGGGAGGAATCACAGATCAAGGCAATTGGATAAGACTGTTTCCTGTGCCGTATCGATTTTTAGATGAAGATCAGCGTTTCTCTAAGTGGCACTGGATCGAAGTACAGGTCACAAAGCCAACAAGCGAC
>JAKAPE010000207.1 GCA_021811945.1 Pseudomonadota bacterium
CGTCTCGATGAGCTCATGCCTTGGGCGTGGGCCGCCGAGCACTCCACCAACAAACTCGCGGCGTGACGCCGGGACGCTCCTGGCCAATGTCAAGCACTCAGAGACGTGGGGCCAGAGGACCGCTTACGATGGTGCTGTCAAACATGCCGCACCGCTTCGATGGCGCCGGCCAGGCGCGACGGCTCACTTATGGGCAGCGAGCAGGTTTCGCCGATACAGACGAAGGCTTGCGATGCGTGACCGGTCCGGATTTTTTCCCGTGCCGGATGGGCCGAAGGCAAGCTCTCCGCGGTCCGTGCATGAAACACGACGCGATCAAATGGCGGAAGCGCGCGGGCAGCGGTGAGCAGCGCCTCCGCACCCTCGCCGTTGCCGGTCACCACGATCTCGGCGGCGCGCAGGCGCAGATCGACGGCGTTGAGAAGCGCCATATGCATGTAAAGGTTTTCGACGGCGCGGGGTGCGACGGCTGCGATCAGCCGGTCGGCTCTTTCCCGGAAACGATCGTCGCCGGCGAGCAGCGCCAACCGAACGAGATTTTGTGCTGCGACGGCGTTGTGATTGGGCGTCGCCTCGTCCGCTGTCGCGGCGGGGCGGACGATGAGGCCCTTGGCGTCGGCGGCGGTGAGGTAATAGGTGCCGGTCTCGGCATTGGCGTAATCGCGATCGAGCACGTACTGCCAGGTCAGCGCCTGGTCGAGATAACTTTGCTGCCCGGTCGCCTCATGGAGCGCGAGGGCGGCGCGGATCATGGCGGCAAAATCCGAGGCAAGGCCGGGAAACGTGAGCCTGCCGTAGCGCCAGGAATGGCCGAGACGGTCGCCGCGCGTCGTCGCGCGGGCGATGAAGGCGAACGCTCGTTCCGCCATGTGAAGCCATGATGGCTGCGCCAGCATGAGGCCGGCATGGGTCAGCGCCGCGATCATCAATCCGTTCCAGTCGGCTAAGATTTTGTCGTCGAGGCCCGGACGTATGCGATGCTCGCGCGCAGCCAAGAGTCTTTCACGCAGCGCGGCGAGCCGCGCCTCGTCATCCCCCACCCTTCCCTCCCCCGCAAGCGGGGGAGGGATAGGGAGGGGGTGCTTGAGGCGATTGAGGATGTTGCGGCCTTCGAAGTTGCCTTGCGGCGTCACATCGTAATGGCCGGCAAAGAATGCGCCATCCTCAATGCCGAGCTCTTTGATCACCTGGTCGTAAGACCAGAGATAAAATTTGCCCTCCTCGCCTTCCGAATCCGCGTCGAGCGAAGCGGCAAATGCGCCCTCGGCCGTGGTCATCTCGCGCGCGAGCCAGGCGACGGTCTGCTGTGCGCGCTGCCGGTAAAGCGGCTTGCCTGAGCGCAGATAGGCGGTCGCCAGCAGCACGAGGAGCTGGGCATTGTCGTAGAGCATCTTTTCGAAGTGGGGGACGAGCCAGCGCTCGTCGACCGAGTAGCGGGAGAAGCCGCCGCCGAGATGATCGAAAATGCCGCCCTCGCAGATGTGGTCGAGGGTGATCTCGACGGCGGCGAAGTAGCGTTCCCCCTCCCTTCCCTCCTCCGCATGCGGGGGAGGGTTGGGGTGGGGGCTACGCCGGCCCGCCCGCCACAACAGCTCGAACAGTGCCGCTTGGGGAAATTTCGGCGCGCCGCGAGTGCCGCCGTTGACGGGATCGATGAGGCCAGCGAGCTGGCGCGCGGCGTCGTCGAGCTCGGCCACACCGATTGTAACGACGCCAGGAGGTCGCGCCGCCGCACCGAGCCGCGCCATCAGGGCCGCACGGTTATGTTCGATCTTCTCCGGTTCCTCCCGAAACAGTCGCGCGACCTCGTGAAGCACGTCGACGAAAGCCGGCCTGCCATAACGTGACGTTTTGGGAAAATACGTGCCGCCCCAGATGGGCTCGCCATTGGGGGTCAAGAACATCGTCAGCGGCCAGCCGCCCTGCTCGCCCAAATGATGCAGCGCGGTCATGTAGATCTGGTCGATGTCGGGGCGTTCCTCGCGGTCGACTTTGATGCTGACGAAGAGTTTGTTCATCACCCGTGCGGTGGTCTCATCCTCAAAGCTTTCGTGCGCCATCACATGGCACCAGTGACAGGCCGCATAGCCGACCGAAAGCAGGATCGGCTTGTTCGTGCGCTTGGCTTCTGCCAGCGCTTCCGGCCCCCAGGTCCACCAATCGACCGGGTTGGCCTTGTGCTGGAGAAGATAGGGGCTGGTCTCGGCGGCGAGACGGTTTTGGCGCGGAGATTGGCTGTTTGGCGAATTTGACATGGAGGCATCGTAGCAAGTAGCGGGCGTGGAACCGAAGCCGTCTGAAACTGCAACGCCCCGCTATGTCGGAACGATCCACCATCTTCGCCCTCTCTTCCGGCCGGCCGCCGGCGGCGATCGCGGTGATCCGCGTCTGCGGCCCCGCCGCGCAACTTGCGCTCGAACGCCTCACAGGCCGCGTGCCGCGACCCCGCCAGGCGGCGCTCGCGCGTGTGTGCGATCCGGCGAGCGGAGAGATCATCGATCAGGCGCTTGCGCTGTGGTTCCCAGGGCCGCACAGCGAGACCGGGGAAGACATGGCCGAGCTGCAAGTTCATGGCGGTCCCGCCGTCATCGCCGCCGTGCTCGATGCGCTGGGTAGGGTCGAAGACTGCCGTCTCGCCGAGCCGGGCGAGTTCACGCGCCGCGCTTTTGAAAACGGCCGGCTCGATCTCACCGCCGTCGAGGGTTTGGCCGACCTCATCGCCGCGGAGACTTCGGCGCAGCGCCGGCAGGCATTGCGCCAGCTTAAAGGGCTGATCGGCGACCGCGCCGAGGCGTGGCGGCAAAAGATCATTGAGGCGCTGGCGCTGGTCGAGGCCGGCATCGACTTTCCTGACGAGGCCGACGTGCCGAAAGATCTCGTCGCGCCCGCGCTCGGTGCTGCGCAGCAATTGCGTGGCGAAATCGGGGCAAGGCTCGCCGACGGCGGGTGCGGCGAACGGTTGCGCGAGGGCCTTGCCGTCGCCATTGCCGGCCCGCCGAATGCCGGAAAATCGACGCTGCTCAATCGGCTCGCCCGCCGCGAGGCGGCGATCGTGTCGCCCTATCCCGGCACGACGCGCGATGTGATCGAGGTCCATCTCGACCTCGGCGGCTATCCGGTGATGCTGATCGATACGGCCGGTATCCGCGACAGCAACGATCCGGTCGAACAGGAAGGCGTGCGCCGCGCGCGCGAACGCGCGGCGGCGGCCGATCTGGTGCTCTGGGTCATTGACGCATCGGTCAGTGGACAAGCTGTGGAGGACTTCAACAAAAACGTCGATAAATCAAATATATGGATAGTTCATAACAAGATTGATCAGGTTGGGGATGAACTGTGCAGGGACGATCTGTCGCAACCCGCGGATGAAGCCCTCACGACTTTTCCAATTTCGGCGATCCTAGGTACGGGAATCGATGCTCTCGTAATGGCGCTTGCGGCCTACGCCCGAGATTATTTCTCCGTGACTGAGTCCGCTCTTATCACACGGGCGCGGCACCGTGCGGCGCTTGCAGCAACCGTGGCGGCGCTCGATCGGGCATTGCGCGAGGGGAAAGCTGGGCGCGAAGAGGTAATCGCCGAGGAATTGCGCGCTGCCGCGACGGCGCTCGGAAGACTTACCGGCAGGGTCGATGTCGAAGATATCCTTGATGTTATTTTTCGCGATTTCTGCATTGGTAAATGAAAAGCTAACGGAAGAATTGTTTCACGTGAAACGTCTAGACTGAGTTTTGACCGGGGATTGGGGGCTCGCTAAGGAGATCGGAAGTTCCGGAGAATTGTGATGGATGCCCGCTTCGATGTGATCGTCGTCGGCGGCGGCCACGCCGGCTGCGAGGCCGCGGCCGCGGCCGCGCGCATAGGCGCCCGAACGGCGCTGATTACACACCGATTTGCCACGATTGGCGTCATGTCCTGCAATCCTTCGATCGGGGGTCTCGGCAAGGGCCATCTCGTGCGTGAGATCGACGCGCTCGATGGGCTCATGGGGCGCGTTGCCGATGCTGCCGGCATCCAATTTCGCGTCCTCAATCGTCGCAAGGGACCAGCCGTGCGCGGCCCGCGCGCCCAGGCCGACCGCAAGCTTTACGCAGCGGCCATGCAAGAGGCGATCCGGTCCACAACGAACTTGACGGTGATCGAGGGCGAGGTCGACGACCTTGTGGCCGAAACCAGAGTGACCGGGGTTCGGCTGCTGGACGGCCGCGCTTTCAGCGCCGTCGCCGTCGTGCTCACCACCGGCACCTTCCTGCGCGGCCTCATCCATATCGGCAAGCGGCAGGTTCCAGCCGGGCGCCTCGGCGAAGCGCCGGCTACGGGTCTCTCGCGCACGCTGGAGCGCGCTGGCTTCACGCTCGGGCGTCTGAAGACCGGGACGCCGCCGCGGCTCGACGGCACGACCATTGACTGGTCGGCGCTGGAATGGCAGCCCGGCGACGAACCGCCCGCGCCGTTCTCGGTGCTCACGCCGCGCATCATAAACCCACAGATTCGGTGCGCCATCACCCGCACAACAGCGGCCACCCACGCCATCATCGGCGCCAATGTTCACCGCTCGCCGATGTATTCCGGCCAGATCAAGAGCCGCGGCCCGCGCTACTGCCCGTCGATCGAGGACAAGATCGTGCGCTTCGGCGAGCGCGACGGGCACCAGATTTTTCTGGAGCCTGAAGGTCTGGACGATACGACCGTCTATCCGAACGGCATTTCGACCTCCCTGCCGGAAGAGGTGCAGCTTCTGCTCGTCGCCTCGATTCCCGGGCTTGAGCACGCGCGGGTGCTGCGGCCGGGCTACGCGATCGAATACGACCATGTCGATCCGCGCGAGCTAAATCCGTCGCTGGAGACAAAACGCCTACCGGGTCTTTTCCTCGCCGGCCAGATCAACGGTACTACCGGCTACGAGGAAGCAGCGGCACAGGGTGTCGTCGCCGGCCTCAACGCCGCTGCGCGGGCCGCGGGCGGGGCGGCGGTCATGTTCGATCGCGCCGAAGGCTACCTCGGCGTCATGATCGACGATCTGGTGACGCGCGGCGTCAGTGAGCCCTATCGCATGTTTACGTCGCGCGCGGAGTATCGCTTGACGCTGCGCGCTGACAACGCGGACCAGCGGCTCACCGATAAGGGCATCGCGCTCGGTTGTGTCGGTCCGGTGCGGGCGCGGGCGCATGCGGCGAAGATGGCCGCGCTCGGGGCGGCGCGGACGATGGCGCGCTCACGGACCCTGACGCCGAGCGAAGCCGCCCGGCATGGCCTCACATTGCGCCAAGACGGTCAGCGCCGCTCGGCCTTCGAGCTTTTGTCCTATCCCGATATCGGCACCGCTGAGCTTGCACGCATCTGGCCGTCTTTCGGCGAGTTAGAACCGAAAATCGCGGAGCAGCTTGAGATCGACGCTAAATACAACGTCTATCTAGGCCGCCAGGCCGCCGACGTTGAATCCTACCGCCGCGACGAAAGTCTCGTCTTGCCCGACAACCTCGACTATGCGGCACTGCCCGGCTTGTCGAACGAGGTGCGCCACAAGTTGCAGACGCACCGGCCGCGGACGATCGGCCAGGCCGGCCGCATCGACGGCATTACGCCCGCAGCGTTGACGCTGCTCGCTGCACTCATGCGCCGCGGTGGTCGCAAGCTTGATCGCGGCGCAGCATGATCGCAAAGCAGAAGCCTCGCCGGCCACGAGGAGGCGAGGCGCGCCGAACGCATTCGGCAACGCCCGTATCCGAGCTTGCCGATGATCGCGCCCGCGCGCTGTCGCTCACTCCTGTTTCACGTGAAACGCTCGCCTGCCTCGATTGCTTCGTCGCCGTTTTCCTCGCCTGGCAGCGGCGGATCAACCTGATCGCGCCCTCGACCGAATCGAAGCTGTGGACCCGCCATGTGGCCGATTCGCTCCAACTTCTTGCGCTTGCACCGCAGGCGCGGGTCTGGGTCGATCTCGGCTCCGGCGCCGGTCTTCCCGGCCTGGTCATTGCCTGTGCGCTCAAGGACACGCCGGGGGCACAAGTGCATCTCGTCGAAAGCAATGCGAAGAAGGCGGCCTTTCTACGCGAGGCGGCGCGCGCAACCGGCGCGCCGGCCATTGTGCACGCGATGCGAATCGGAGATTTTGTCAAAGACGCCCCGGAATCGGTCGACGTCGTCACCGCGCGGGCGCTGGCGCCGCTTGCCGAGCTGCTGGCGGCGGCTTATCCGCTGTTGAAAAAAAAGGGAGCCTTTGGTCTCTTTCCCAAGGGGCAAGATGTGGCCGGCGAATTGACCGAAACCACTAAATATTGGAAGATTCGGATGAGCCTCGTGCCGAGTCGGACCGATCCGAGGGCTCGAATCGTCGTCGTGCGTGGTCTCGAACCGAAGCGCAATCCGGGCCGGTTAACGAAATCCTAATTTTGCGGGTGAATCTGTAACTGAAATGGAATCGGCTGCCATGAGCGACGCATCACCGTCGGATCAGTCCTCCAGCGTGGTCGCCTTCCCAGCGCCCGACCGCGAAGCGTACCTGCGGCGCGAAAAACCGCCGCGGGTGCTTGCCGTCGCCAACCAGAAAGGCGGGGTCGGCAAGACCACGACCGCGATCAATCTCGGCACGGCGCTGGCGGCCATCGGCGATGAGGTCTTGATCATCGATCTCGATCCCCAAGGCAACGCTTCGACGGGTCTCGGCATCGACCGGCGCGACCGCCGCTACTCCACCTATGACGTGCTGGTCGGCGAGGCCACTTTGCGCCAAGCGATCGTCTCAACCGCGGTCCCGCGTCTCCATCTCGCGCCCTCGATGCTCGACCTCGCCGGACTTGAGCTGGAAATCGGTCAGGCCCGCGACCGCGCGCTGCGCCTGCGCCGCGCGCTGGCGCCGCTCGACGACTCGGCGGCGGGACACGTCAATTTCAGGTATGTGCTGGTCGACTGCCCGCCGTCGCTCAATTTGCTCACGGTCAACGCGATGGCCGCGGCGCACGCCGTTCTCGTTCCATTGCAATGCGAGTTCTTCGCTTTGGAGGGCCTGTCGCAACTTCTCAAGACCGTCGACACGGTGCGCGAGCAGCTTAATCCCGATCTCACCATCCACGGCATCGTGCTGACGATGTACGATTCCCGCAACAACCTCTCGGGCCAGGTCGTCGCCGACGTGCGCGAATTCATGGGGCGAAAAGTCTACGACACGATCATCCCGCGCAACGTCCGGGTGTCGGAAGCGCCGTCCTACGGCAAGCCGGTTCTGGTCTACGATCTCAAATGCAGCGGCAGCGAAGCCTATCTGCGGCTGGCGACGGAGATCATCCAGCGCGAGAAGGAATTATGTGTGGGGTGAGCAATGTTTTGGTCATTCCGGGGCGCGCGAAGCGGCGAACCCGGAATCCATAACCACGACGTCAGTGAGTATGGATTCTGGGCTCCTCGCTGTGCTCGGCCCCAGAAAGACGACCAGTGAAAATGGAGCGCGCATGACGCAAAATTCAGGGGACACCGCGGTGGCGGAAGAGGCGACGCGGACGCGCCTGGGGCGCGGTCTCGCCGCGCTGATCGGCGACGTCCGCGCCGAGACTTCGATCGAGCGCCCGCGCGGGCAACGGCGGCTACCGACCGAGACGCTTCAGCCCAACGCGCGCAATCCGCGCCGCGCCTTTGCCGATGCCGAACTTGAGGAGCTTGCCGCCTCGCTGCGCCAGCGCGGCATCATCCAGCCGATCGTGGTTCGCCCGGCGCGCGGCACCGGCGGCTACGAGATCATCGCCGGCGAGCGGCGCTGGCGCGCCGCCCAGCGCGCCGGCCTTCATGAGGTTCCCGTCGTCGTTGTCGAGGCGACAGATGCCGAGGCGCTGCAGCTCGCCATCATCGAGAACGTGCAGCGCGCCGACCTCAATCCGGTGGAAGAAGCCGAGGGCTATCGCGCGCTGATCGAGGAATTCGGCAACAGTCAGGAAGAGGTCGCCAAGACCGTCGGCAAGAGTCGCAGCTACGTCGCCAACACGCTGCGCCTCCTGAAACTCTCCGATTCGGTAAAAGCCTTTATCCATAGCGGCAAGCTGTCCGCCGGCCATGCCCGCATGCTGATCGGCGCGCCCAACGCCGAGGAGTTGGCGAAAGAAATCGTCGCCCGCGACCTCAATGTGCGCCAGGTCGAGGCAATGGCGCGCGAGCGCGCGCACAAGAACGGCAAGAAACCCGCAGGCCGCCACGTGCTGCGCGCCGCGGCGACCAAGAGCGCCGACACTCTGGCGCTGGAAAAGCGCATGTCCGATGCCCTCGGCCTTATCGTCAGCATCGACGCCCGCGGCTCCCACGGCGGCACGCTCAGCATCCGCTACCGCAGCCTCGACCAGCTCGACGAGGTGGTGCGGCGGCTGGAACGACGGCAGTAAGACCAGATAAAGCCTGGATCGAGTTTCTTGCTCCCCTCTCCCCGCAGGAGAGGGTTGGGGTGAGGGGGCTGTACCGCCAAGCTTTGAATCGCGGAACAGCCCCCTCACCCGGATCGCGGAACAGCGTGAAAGTTGGTTCTAGCCCGGATATCTCACACATAATTGGCGCATCGGGGCGCCGAATCAGCGAAAGTTGTTTTGCGACAACTACTTTCGAGGGATTCGGAGAGCACCCCGATGCTGACACAGTGTAGCGCAGAACTGT
>JAKAPE010000208.1 GCA_021811945.1 Pseudomonadota bacterium
AAGGCGAGCGCCTGCATCTTGTCGTCGAGCGCGATCCCGATCTCGTCGAAACGATGCTGTACGAGCTGCCGCGAGGGTCTGCGCCGCCCGTCGAGCGCTTCATGGCTTCGAACGGTAAACGCGAGGTTGCCCGCCTCGCGCTTCAAAAATTGCAGGGCGCAGCGCCTGTGCAGCCCGAGTTTGTTGTCTTGCCCAAAGGCTCGCCCTACGGACGCATTCATATCGCCAGGGACGGGTGCACGCTGTGCCTTGCCTGCGTCAGTGCCTGTCCGGCGCACGCGCTCTCGGACAGCACGGAGCGGCCGCAGGTGGCGTTTACGGAGTCCAACTGCGTACAGTGCGGATTGTGCGCGACAACCTGCCCGGAGAAAGTGATTTCGCTCGAGGCCCGCTACAATTTCACCAACGCCGCCTCGAATGCGGTCGTGCTCAACAGCGAAGAGCCGTTTCTCTGCGTAAGCTGCGGCAAGCCGTTCGGGACCAAATCGACCATCGAACGCGTGCTGGCCCGCCTTAGGGGTCATCCGATGTTCAAGAACGAAGATCACCTGCGCGTCATCCAGATGTGCGATACGTGCCGCATCGTCGCCGCGGCCGAGGCGGCGGACAATCCCTTCAACGGCGCTCCGCGTCCGCTGGTCCGCACCACGCAGGATTATATCGCTGAGGCGGACGCCGCGCGGAAGGCCGCAGCCGCGCGATCCGCGGACGAGGACTCCGGCTGATCGCCAGGATGATGCGCGGGCTGGTGACCGGTGCGCTTTGCGCAGGCAATCAAAAGCCACCGCATATAATAACAGGCGCGCAGGAATTGCGGCGTTACCTTAAGCCGTCCGTCGGCATTGCGATCGAGGAGGTGCATGCCGGCGGATTTCCAGAAGTCACACCTCATCATCGTCAACGATATTCCATATCCGGGCGTGCAAGGGCTCGCCTTCGGGAAGCAGAATTTGCCGGAACTCTTCCTTGATCCGTCCTTGTTCGTCCCACATGCGCCGTACGGCGAACACGGTGTCGACCGGCACATCTCGACAAAGGTCCTGGACAAACTCGATCTCTTCGGTCGCGGCCGACAAAGCGGCGGCGACATCGGGGGCACCGTAGTCGATAACGAGATGGTGGGCGAGCCGCCGCAGCACCTCTTCGAATTCGGCCGCGGAGGCAGCCGCAACGGCGGCAAAGGTCGAGCGCCCGAAACTGCCGAGACCAAGAAAACCGTTGGCAAACGCTTGGCGCGCCTTGCCGCTCAGGCTACCGGGAGCAACATTCAGAAAGGCGAAAGCCCCGGATACGGCCCATTCATCCGGAAGGGCCGCGGCGTCAAACACGCTTTCGTCTGACGCGTCGAATCGAATCGTCCTGAGCAGCTTCATGGCCGTCACCGGCGAACGCGAGCCGTTCCTCGCCCGCTTAAGCGCAGGCGAATATCCGACATCGTGTCGGCCTGCAAAATCCTGTCGGCCTGCAAAATCCTTGCGGTCGGTGATTTGCTTCCTTACAACAATATGGCAGGTTCGGCGTAATAACCAAAGGATCCACGCCGAACAGGATCCACGCCGAACACGATAGGCGCGGCGGGAGGACATTAATGGAGGACCGCAAGGAAGGCCCGCTGTCCCGCTGGTCGCGGCTCAAACGTGAGACTGCGGCCGCCGAGAACGCCGGCAAGAGCGGGAACAAGAGCGGGAATATGCCCGCGGCACCTATGGCGATTGCAAAGGCGCGGCCGGTGGATGCCACTGCCGCCTCACAAGCCGCTTCCGGTGCCGGGCCGTCGCGCGCGGCGCCGCAAAAGGCCGCCGCCGCAACGCAACCGCTCCAGAAGGAGCCGGAACCGGCGCGGATTGAGGATCTGCCTGACGTCGATACGTTGACGTACAAATCGGACTTTACGGTCTTTCTGCGCAAAGGTATTCCGGCGGTATTGCAATCGGCAGCGCTCGCTAAATTGTGGCGCTCCGATCCCGTCCTCGCAAACCTCGACGGCTTGAACGATTACGAGGATGACTTTCGGGTAATAACCGACGTGGATTCGCCGCTGCGCAAGCTCTTCGAACCGGAATCGCCCGCGGAGCTGGCGCTCGAACGGGAAGAGCGCCTGCCGCGGCGCGACGCCGCAGAGCCGGCGCCAGAGCCGCCGCAAGAGCAGCCGGTGAGCGGAAAAGCCGACGCGGCGGAGGCGGCGCCGGAGCAGGACGGCGCACCCGGCAAGTCTGAAGCCCACAGCGAGGAAGCGTGATGGCGGTCCGCTGTAGGAGCGAGCCGGGTGAACGTTGAAGTCGATAACAACATGGCGGCTGTCGAGAAAGAGGACCGGTTGCGGGCCGAAACCTATCTGCTGCTGGCGAGGCTTCTCGAAGAGCCGCCGAATACGGATCTGCTCGACCAAATGGTCGCCAATCTCAAGGGCGATGAGAGCCCGTTCGGCCGCACCGTCAACGCGCTTGCAGCAGCGGCGGCGAGCCCCAATCATGAAGAGCTGCGCGCAGAATTCCACGCCCTTTTCATCGGCTTGGACCGGGGAGAGCTTGTTCCCTACGCATCGCATTATATTGCGGGTGCGCTCTATTCGCGTCCGCTCGCAAAGCTGCGGACGGACATGGCTGAGCTCGGCATCGCGCGCGCACAACAGACCAGCGAGCCTGAGGACCATATCAGCGCTCTATTCGAGATGATGGCGGGTTTGATTCTCGGTTCCTTCGCCCACGGTCCCGCTTCGGCGGCGGAGCAGAAGGAATTCTTTCAGAAGCACCTGTTGCCATGGGCCCCGCGCTTGTTTGCTGACCTGGAAGGGGCGCAATCGGCCGTTTTCTATAAGCCGGTGGGCCGTCTCGGCCGCCAATTCATGGAAATCGAGCGGGCAGCGTTCGACATGGTCGCCTAGCCCGCCGCGCCTTGCCGTCGCTCCGCAGTTCGGCACCGGCCGCCGCGGCGGGCGTCATGGTGCAGCAGGCTGCGTCGAGCGGCAGCGCGGCATGAGGGCCTGCGGCAAATTTGACAAGAGCAAGCCATTTCCCTCCTGAGAATCCCCCTAGACTCATGCGGCAAAAAGGCGCAATCATTGCGCGTTCTTCATGTGAACGACGGCTTTGAGCCGCATCGGTGGCCGCGGATCGAAGTCTTCGATCCGACCAAACCGAACGCTGGAGAGCGGAGGGAGGACATGGATCGGAAATCAGCAAAAAAACCCAACGTCAGCCGCCGCGGGTTTGTGCAACTCGCGAGCGCGACCGCGGCGTCAGCAGGCGCGGTCGCGACGGGCCTTCACTCCGAGCCTGTCGCAGCCCCAGAAACCGCGTCCGACCAGGTCTCGGCAGGTTATCACGAATCCGAACACGTGAAGACCTACTACACCCGCGCCCGCGTCTGACCGCGAGTCGGCGCGCATTCGGGCGGCAAGTCTCGGAGGAGACGTTTCATGCTGAGGAAGACGAGCGAGCGGGCGCCGAGGGCTCCGCAATTCTCCAAGATTCTGACGAGCGTATCGAACAACGGCACCGTCGACCGCCGCGCTTTCCTGCGCAGGTCCGGTCTTGCGGCGGCAGGGATCGGACTTGCGTCCGCGCCTTTGGCGAGGGTGCAGAAGGCGAAAGCCGCCACGACGGCAACCGCAGCCCCCGGCAAGATCGAGACGAAGCTGAGCGTCTGCACGTATTGCGCGGTGGGCTGCGGCATCAAGGCCGAGGTGCAGAACGGCGTCTGGGTCATGCAGGAACCGGACTTCGACAGTCCGATTAATCTCGGCGGCCATTGCGCCAAGGGCGCGGCCTCGCGCGAGGAGGTAATCTCGCAGCGCCGGCTCAAATACCCGCTTAAGCTCGTCGACGGCAAATGGCAGCGCATCAAGTGGGATCAGGCGATCGACGAGATCGGCGACCAGATGCTGAAAATCCGCGCCAAATCCGGCCCGGACTCGGTTTATTGGCTCGGCTCCGCCAAGCACGGCAACGAGCAGGCGTATTTGCTCCGCAAGTTTGCGGCGTTCTGGGGTTCGAACAACACCGATCACCAGGCGCGCATCTGTCACTCGACCACGGTCGCAGGCGTCGCCAACACCTGGGGCTACGGCGCCATGACCAACACCTTCAACGATATGCACAACGCCAAGTGCATTATCACCTTCGGCGGCAATCCCGCCGAGGCCCATCCAGTGGCGATGCTGCATATCCTGAAGGCCAAGGAGCAGAACAAGGCGCCCTATATCGTCGTCGACCCGCGGTTCACGCGCACCGCCGCGCACGCGACCGAGTTCGTGCAGCCGCGCCCCGGCACCGACATCGCCGTGATCTGGGGCATCCTCTGGCACATTTTCCAGAACAAGTGGGAGGATACCGACTATATCAACGACCGCGTCTGGGGCCTCGACCATGTGCGCGCGGAAGTCGCCAAGTGGACCCCCGCGGAGGTTGAACGCGTGAGCGGTGTGCCCGGCGCGCAGCTTCATCGCGTCGCCGAGACGCTGGTCAAGAACAAGCCCGCGGTGCTGACCTGGACGCTGGGCATGACCCAGCACACGATCGGCAACAATTACACGCGCGCGATGCCGATCCTGCAGCTCGCGCTCGGCAACGTCGGCAAGATCGGCGGCGGCACCAACATCTTCCGCGGCCACGACAATGTGCAGGGCGCGACCGACATGGGCGTGCTGTGCGATTCGCTGCCGTTCTACTACGGGTTGGCGGAAGGGGCCTGGAAGCATTTCGCCCGCGTCTGGGACGTCGACTACGACGACCTGCTCAAGCGTTTCGACTCCAAGAAGATGATGGAGGCGCCCGGCACGCCGGTGTCGCGCTGGTACGAGCTGGTGCTGATGGACAAGAAGGACATCGACCAGAAGGACAATGTCCGGGCGATGGTGTTCTGGGGGCACTCGGTCAACTCGCTGACCCGTCTGCCGGCACAGTCGGCGGCGTTCACCAAGCTCGATCTCTTGGTCATCGTCGATCCGTATGTGCCGTTGTCGGCGCTGATGGGCGACCGCAAGAACAACACCTACCTGCTGCCGGCCTCGACCCAGTTCGAGACGCACGGCTCGGTGGCGAATTCGTCACGGTCGCTGCAATGGCGCGAGAAGATCGTCGAGCCGCTGTTCGAGTCCAAGCCCGACCACGAGATCATGTATCTGTTCGCGCGCAAGTTCGGCTTCACCGAGCCGATGTTCAAGCACATCAAGGTCGACGGCACGGTGCCGGTGATCGAGGACATTCTCCGCGAGATCAATCGCGGCGCCTGGACGATCGGCTACACCGGCCAGTCGCCGGAGCGGCTCAAACTGCATCAGAAGCACAAAGAGACCTTCGATCGGACCACGTTGCGCGCCAACGGCGGCCCCTGCAATGGCGATTATTACGGCCTGCCTTGGCCGTGCTGGGGCACTGCGGAAATGAAGCATCCTGGTTCGCCGACGCTCTACGTGCCGACCATTCCGGTGAAGGAGGGCGGCATGGGCTTCCGCGCCCGCTTCGGCGTCGAAGCACCGAAGAATTGGGGCGGCGGCGATCTGCTCGCCGGCGGCGATATCGAGGGCGTGAGCTACCCCGTGGGCTCGGAAATCAAGGGCGGTTATCCCGAGTTCACCATGGCGGCCCTGAAGAAGCTTGGCTGGGATAAGGACTTGACGCCGCAGGAGCTTGCGACCATCCAAGAGATCGGCGGCGCCAAGGTCGACGCGGTGAACTGGAAGCTCGACCTATCCGGCGGCATCCAACGCGTTGCCATCAAGCATGGCTGCTCGCCCTGCGGAAACGGCAAGGCGCGCTGCGTGGTCTGGACTTTTCCCGATCCGGTGCCGATCCATCGCGAGCCGCTCTACACGCCGCGGCGCGATCTGGTAGCGCAGTATCCGACTTACTCGGATCGCAGACGGTTCCGGCTGCCGGTCAAATACGCCAGCATCCAGGCGGTCGATCATTCGAAGCAGTTTCCGCTGGTTCTCAGCTCGGGCTGCCTGGTCGAGGAGGAAGGCGGCGGCGCCAAATCGTTCGCCAACATTTGGCTCGCCGAGCTGCAGCAGGAAATGTTCGCGCAGATCAACCCTTACGACGCCAACAACGCCGGCATCAGGCCCGGCAGCTATATCAGGCTCGAAAGCCCGGAGGGCGCCTCGATCAAGGTGAAGGCCAAGGTGACCGAAGCCGTCGCCAAGGGCAACGTCTGGGTCCCCTACCACTTCATGGGCCGCTTCCAGGGTGAGAATCTCGCGGCCAAACTGCCCGCAGGCACCGGGCCGTACGTGGTCGGCGAGTCGGGCAACATCGCTACAACCTACGGCTACGACGTGGTGACCAACATACAAGAGGACAAGGTCACACTGTGCCGCATTCGGCCGGCATGAGGGAGGATTGAATCATGGCGAGGATGACATTCCTCTGCGATGCCGAGCGCTGCATCGACTGCGACGCCTGCGTCACCGCCTGCAAGAACGAGAACGAGGTGCCGTGGGGCATCAACCGCCGCCGGGTGGTCGCCCTCAACGAAGGCAAGCCTGGAGAACGCTCGATCTCGGTCGCCTGCATGCACTGCTCGGACGCGCCGTGCATGGCGGTGTGTCCGGTGGATTGCATCTATCACACCGCGGAAGGCGTGGTGCTGCACAACAAGGACCTGTGCATCGGCTGCGGCTACTGCTTTTACGCCTGCCCGTTCGGCGCTCCGCAATACCCGCAGGCGTCCAACTTCGGTAGCCGCGGAAAGATGGACAAGTGCACCTTCTGCGCCGGGGGTCCGGAGAAGGATCCGGAAGTCATGTTCAAGAAATATGGCCGCAACCGGCTGGCCGAGGGCAAGCTGCCGCTTTGTGCGGAGATGTGCTCGACCAAGGCGCTGTTGGCGGGAGACGGCGACGTGGTCTCTACCATCTACCGCGAGCGGGTCGTCGGCCGCGGCTACGGGTCGGCGCCATGGGGTTGGGGCCGGGCGTACCAGGGCCAAGGAAAGATTTGATCGCTGACGCAGCGGCTCGCCCGCTGCGTCGCGATCGCCACTCGATGCGGCAGCGAAGCCGCGCAAACAAAGAGCTCCTCGGAGAGGAATCATGAAGGCTCTTCGCGTGTTCCTGTCAGCCGGCTTGCTTGCGCTCTCGCTCGCCGCCGCCGCCTGCAGCCAACAATCCGCGACCACCTCCGCGAGGAGCGGATACAGCGGCTACACCGGCGCCAAGCTGACGGCGAACCAACTCGAAGCTTTGCGCCAGCGGGTCTCGTTGCAGAACTATTGAGGGAGGCGCACATGCTCCGGGCGACCGGGCGCACGCGCAAACTGCGGCTGTCGGCGTTGCTCCTGACCCTTGCTGCGGTCGCCGGTGCGTTGTTGTTTGTGGAGCTCGGTTTTGCCGATGGCGCGTCGGCGCAACTGGGGCCTTCAACCGCCACGCGGCAGGTGACCCCCGGCGTCGGCAACGATGCGGCTTTGTGGCGCGCCGTTCATTCCGGAGTCAGCGGCTGGGTTTCGATTCCCGATCGGAAAGCCGGGCTGCTCATTCAGCCGCAGGGCGAAACATGGCGCGCCGTCCGCAACGGGCCGCTGCTCCATGACGGCGCCTATCTTTTGGGCGCGGTTGTCGTGGCGCTGGCGATATTCTTTCTTTGGCGCGGCCGTATTCGGGTCGAAGACGGATTTTCCGGGCGCACCGTCACGCGCTTCGGTCCGATCGAACGTTTTGCGCATTGGCTGATCGCCGTCTCGTTCGTCGTCCTCGGGCTCACCGGCCTCAATATAACTTTCGGCAGGCACGTGCTGATGCCGCTGATCGGCCAGCCGACGTTCGCGGCGGTCAGCCTGTGGGCCAAGTATCTGCACAATTTTGTCGCGTTCGCCTTCATCGCCGGGCTCGTTGTCGTATTTGTCCGGTGGGTTACAGAGAATATTCCCGACAAATATGACGCTGGATGGCTGCTGCGCGGCGGCGGCATGTTCGCGAAGGGGGTGCATCCGCCGGCGAAGAAATTCAATGCGGGTCAGAAGATCCTGTTCTGGCTCATCGTCCTCGGCGGCGGCTCGCTGGCCGCCTCAGGCCTCGACCTGCTGTTTCCGTTCCAGCTGGCGATGTTCTCCAAGACATTCGTCTTCCTCAACCTGTTCGGCGCCAACTTGCCGACCAACCTCGCGCCCGTCCACGAGATGCAGCTTGCCTCGATCTGGCATGCGATCCTCGCCTTGTTGATGATCGCGCTCATCCTCGGTCACGTCTACATCGGCACGCTGGGGATGGAAGGCGCTTTCGATGCGATGGGGACAGGCGAGGTCGATGTGAGCTGGGCCCGCGAACATCATTCGGTGTGGGCCGAGCGACAGGCGGCGCGGGACAGTCAGCCCGTCATTCCACTCGGGGGGAAGGAAAGCGTTACGCCGGCCGAATGATGCCCGGCGGTGCCGCATCATAAGGGAAGAGAAGCATGAAGTCGTTTCTCGCCAGCCTCGTAGCCATCGTGGTCATTGCCATCGGCGCTGCCGTCGTTCTGGATTCGCTGAATTTCTCCTCCCAGAGCGTCTATTCGAGCCATTTCGTCCGCCGCTAGTGTCCCGCTTCCGACGTTCGTATCACTTTGCCGCATGCCCTATTACGAACGTCGGAAGCAAAGGGACACTAGCAACTTTATGAATCTAGTGTGGTTTTGGATTTGACGCT
>JAKAPE010000209.1 GCA_021811945.1 Pseudomonadota bacterium
TGTGGCCGCCGTTCTCGCGCCGCAGCCGGAACCGAAGGTAGCACGGGGACGGCCGCGTGATCCGGATTTGCAGGCGCGTGTTTTCGATGCCGCCATCGCTCTTTACGCCGAGACCGGCTGGCCGGGCTTTCATTTCGATGCCATCGCGCGGGCTGCCGGCGTGGGCAAGGCAGCACTCTATCGCCGCTGGAGCAGCCGCGGCGATTTGCTCCGCGAGACGCTGGAGGCGCGCTGGTACGAGGTGGCGGCGATCGACACGGGTTCGTTGCGTGGCGATCTTCTCACCCTGGCGCGGATGCTGTTCGAGAAGCTCACCGGCCCGCATGGCCGGGTGGCGCTGCATCTCCATACCGATGCCGCGCGTTTCGGCGAGATGCGTGCTTCAACCGGCCCCTGGGGCGAAAAGGTGGTTTTGCAAAGCCGGCTGATCGTGCGCCGCGCCATCACCCGACGGGAGATTCCGGCGGGCATCAGTCATGGGCTGATCGTCGATGCCATCGTCGGGGGTGTCATCAATCACGTTGCCGCAACCCCCGAGCGGCTGCGCCCGGCGATGCTCGCGCAAGCGGGGCGGTTTCTCGCCGATCTCGTGGATCTCGTGGTTCGTGGCGCGGGGGCTAAAGTCAACCAAGCCGACTGACCGCGCCCCCCATCTTTCGGTTCGACAGAAATCGGGTTATACCCTGAAGACGGGACCAGGCGCCGGGAAAATTAAGTTGGAAGTGTCGCCGTTCCGACCTCCATGAACATCAAGCTGCCTTTGGCTGCTGTTGGGGCTGCAGGCGATGGTTGTTGTAAAAACCCATCCCTTGCGCCACGCCGGCACGCAGTTCCGTGCCGTCAGTGTAAGCCCTTGATATAGACGTCCTCGTATTTCAGCGACCGCCAGTGAGCTGCTGCCGGTTTGGAGGACACCTGCTTTAGCTCGCGGCGGCGACCCTTTCGAACTCCATAGGGCTGATGTAGCCGATGGTCGAGTGGCGTCGCTGCGGGTTGTAGAAAAGTTCAATCCTGTTGGACGCGGCGCGTGCAGCGGGCCTCGATGCGGAGGCTCCCCCGAATATCTCAGCAGCTCTGGAGGCGGCGCTTTCGGATAAAGGGGCGCCTCCACATGTGGTCATTTGCGGATCGCTTTATCTGGCCCGAGAGGTATTGGCGCTGGATTCGGAAACTTGGTCAACCTGAAACCTCAGGGCAGACATAGAGATCAATCGGTTTGTAAGAACGTCGGAGTCATTTTCGCGTGACCGCCCGCGTGAGCAACTCGCCAAGCAACGGGTTGGGAAAGCGCCGCTTCTGCGTGATCGCATAAAAAGTTTCGCTGAGGTTCGGGATGGGACAGACCTCAACGAGCAGACCAGCGGCCAGTTCGTCGCGAACCACGATCGGCGGCACCAGTGTCAGACCGCCGCTGTCACGGGCGAGGAGCCGCAACATGGCCATGTCATCCACCTCGGCCAGGATGATCGGACGCACGCCAGCAAGCTCCAGAATGCGATCGAACGCGATGCGGACTTCGCTGTCGAGACTGGGCAGAAGGATCGGCTCAGAGCGCAAGTCTTCTGGGAATCGGAATGGAATGGATTTGACACCAGGCCTTCGGACCAGCGCGACCGGCTGCTGATCGAGCAGGTGGCCGCGAAAATCAGATCGTGCGTCGTGGTGGGGGGCGCTGTTGGCGAGCACCACGTCGATCTCGTGTGCCTCAAGCTGCGCGAGCAGATCGCGCATCGTGCCCGACCTAACAACCAGCTCCGCGTCCGCGCGGCCGAGCAAAGGACGGAGGAACTCCAACTGGAAATTACGCGACAGCGTCGTCAACGCGCCGACCCGGAAGGCCTGACGCCGATCGACCGGCCGCCCTTGCATGGTGCTGACAAGTTCGTCGCCCGCCTGAAAAACGGTGTCGGCGTAGTCAAGGGCGATCCTGCCAGCCTCGGTGAGGATGAGCCGCTTGCCCGTCCGCTCGAACAGCGGCTGCCTGAGCTGTTGCTCGAGCTTGCCAAGCTGCACCGATAGCGCCGACTGGGACAGGTTAAGACGCTCGGCGGCGCGCGTGAGGCTGCCTTCATGGGCGATGGCCCAGAAGTAGCGCAGGTGATGGTAATTGAGACTCGTCATACCGGTCAGTTTATGAAACCGAGCGATATGTTACAATCCTTCTAATTTATAGAAACCGTTGATGATGTTAAGCAATGACTTTCCGTGCGCCGCACGGATAGCTCGCGATGCCGCGCGATCGCAGCGCGGACGCTACCCTGTTTAAGCTTTCCCAACTGCGGCGAGAGCGCCGACTGGTACAGGTTGAGGCGCTCTCGGCGGCGCGCATCGTGCTGCCTTCATGGGACCACCCAGATTAGCGGACGTGATGGCAATTGAGGCCTGGCCTTCCCGTAAGTTTTATAAAAACGAACGGATTGTCACAATCTTTGTATTATAAAGAATCTAGCCTGGGCATTAATTAGGGGGGCGCTTCTCATCGGAGACGACCATGAACTCAGCCCTGACCTGGTGCCTCGCCCTCGGCCCCCTCGCGCTCGTCGTGTCCGGCCTTGCCGCTGGCGCGGCCGATCCGCGTCGCCGACGGGCGGGACCAGGCGTGGCCCTGGCGACGGCTTTTGCGCTGGCCCTGGCAGCCGCGGCGGGCCTCGCTGTCGCGGTCCACGGTCCACTCACGACAGGCACCCTCGGCATCGGCGGCGTGGGGTTGGGGTTCTATCTTGACGCACTGAGCGCGATCATGGTCGGCCTCGTCGCCTTCGTCGGGCTGATCGTCATCGTCTACAGCCGCAACTATCTCGACGGCGATTCCCGGCAGGGCCACTTCACCCTCTGGCTTTGCCTGACGCTCGCTGCGGTACTGCTGCTGATCGTCTCGGGCAATCTGTTCCAGTTCGCGCTGGCCTGGGTTGCGACAAGCGTCGGTCTCAACAAGCTGCTGCTCTTCTATCCCGAGCGGCAGGCGGCGGTGCTCGCGGCGCGCAAGAAGTTTCTCGCCAGCCGCGTCGGCGATCTGTGCCTGATCGCAGCCATGGTGCTGCTGCACCAGACGTTCGGCAGCCTCGATTATGTAGTCCTGTTCGCTGGCGCCGAGGCAATGCGCGCAACCGGGGCGGTCCCGGGCGCGATCCACTCGGTCGCGGCGCTTCTGGTCATCGCCGCGCTGCTCAAGTCGGCGCAATTCCCGCTGCATGGCTGGCTGACGGAGGTGATGGAGACGCCGACGCCGGTGTCGGCGCTGCTGCATGCCGGCGTCATCAATGCCGGCGGCTTCCTCGTGCTGCGCTTCGCCGGGGTAATTTCGCTGTCGGCGTCCTCGCTCGAAATCCTGGTGATTGTCGGCGGATTCACCGCGTTGTTCGGGTCGGTGGTGATGCTGACGCAGACCAGCGTGAAGGTGTCTCTCGCCTATTCGACGATCGCACAGATGGGCTTCATGATGCTGCAATGCGGACTCGGCGCCTTCCCGGCGGCGCTGCTGCACATCGTCGCCCACTCGCTCTACAAGGCGCACGCGTTCCTGTCGTCGGGCAGCGTCATCGATCTGGCCCGCGCGTCGTGGTCGCCAAGCCCCGGCGGGCGGCCACACCCGGCGCGGATGGCGATGGTCATCGGCCTGGTTCTGGCGGTGACGCTGATGATTGGCACGCTGTTCGGCGCGACGATCACCGCACAACCCGGCGTGTTCGCGCTCGGCGCGGTGGTGATGCTGGGTCTCGCGCACCTCATCATCCAGGCGTTCGACGAACGGCCGAGCCTCTACGTGATCGGGCGAACGGTGGCGCTCGCGGTCCTGGTGGGGCTCGCCTATTTCGGCTTGCAGCTTGCCGCCGAACATCTGCTTGCCGGCTCGCTGCCGCCGGTACAGGCGCTGCGAGGACCGCTCGATCTCGCCATCGTCGCGGCCGTCGTCCTCGCCTTCGCCGCGGTGACGATCTTGCAGAGCCTGCTGCCGGGCAAGGCCGCCGAACCACGCTGGCAGGCGCTCTATATGCACCTCGCCAACGGTCTCTACGTCAACACGCTCGCCAACCGGCTGGTGCTGCGGTTCTGGCCGAGTCCGCCGCCCGTCCCGACCGGGCGCGCTGCGTCCATCATGCCCACCAGCGGAGCCCACCCATGAGCATGGCCATCGAGACCGATCCGCCGAGCCCCTTCGCTGCAGCCCGGGCGACGGCAGGCGCGGAGAACGCGGCCGCCATCGACGCGGCCATCGCCCGGGCCTGCGACAGGATCGCGCCGCTCTGGCCGTTGAAGCATTTCGTCGCGGTCAATCCGTTCCTTGGCTTCTGCGACCAGAGCTTCGCGGCGACCTGCGCCACGCTGCGCCGCATCGCCCAGGTCGACATGCTGATGCCGCGCACCTTCTACCGCGACGCGCTCGCGGCGGGGACGATCGAGGATCGCGATCTGGAGGCAGCGAGCGTTGCCGTATCCGGCGATCCGGCCTTCGCGCAAGACGCGGCTTCGCTGCGCCTTGCGGCAGCGCGCGACGCTGTTTCCACCGCACGGCCCCGGGCCGTCGTCGCCACCGTCGCCGAGGTCCTGGACGGCTTGGCGGCGGGCGACCGTCAGGCCTCACGCACGGCGTTCATGATCGACGAGATCTCCAAATGGTCGGCGGCCTATTTCGACGAGGGCCAGGCCGCCTGGAAGCTGCCGGCGAGGATGCTGCCGCCGTACTCCGCCTGGCGCGCCGCGATGCGGTTCGATCGCAATCCCGAGACGATGGGCATCCGTGGCTTCCGCAAGGCTGTCGCCGCCATGCCGGAGGACCCGCGCGAGACCATCGCCGCGGTCGTGCGTGCGCTCGGCATCCCAGACCGCGCCGTGGAGGACTATCTCCACCGCGCGCTGATCGATATCGGCGGCTGGGCCGCCTATGCGCGCTACCGCGTCTGGGACAACGCGCTTTACGGGCGTGACGACGACACGCTGGTCGAACTGCTCGCGATCCGCCTTGTCTGGGGCTATGCGCTGTTCCTCGAACGGGCCGACCCGGCGTTCACTGCGGCGTGGGCGAAGGTGATGGCGGACGCTGCGGCCTTGCCCGAGGACGAGCGGCTCGGCGACGATCCCGAACTCGTTCTCGATCTCATCCTGCATGAAGCCTATGAGGCGGCATACCGGCGTCGGCTGCTCGCGCGTCTGGCGCAACATGTCGCGGCGCCCTACAAAAAGCCCGCCGCCACACGCAAGGCGTTCCAGGCGGCCTTCTGCATCGACGTCCGCTCCGAAATCTACCGGCGCGCGTTGGAAACCAGATGCCCCGAGATGGAGACGATCGGCTTTGCCGGCTTCTTCGGCTTCCCGATCGAATATGTGCCAATTGGCCGCGAGACCGGCGGCGCGCAATGCCCGGTGCTGCTGAAGCCCACCTTTGTCGTGTGCGAGGCGGTGGCCGGTGCGTCAGAGGCCGAGGAAGCGGAGATCCTCAACCTGCGCCTGCTGCGCCGCCGGGCCGCGAAAGCCTGGAAGGCATTCAAGCTCTCGGCGGTGTCGTCCTTCACCTATGTCGAGACGGCGGGATTGCTTTTCGCGGGCAAGCTTGTCGGCGACAGCGCGCGCCTGACCCGGACGGTCAAAGATCCCAACACAGACGGTCTCGATGGTGGGGTTATCGGCCGCATCGGACCGTGCCTCGAGCCGCGCGCTGTGGGCGGCCGGCTCACCGGCTTCGATGACGGGCAGCGCGTCGCGATGGCCGAGGCCGTGCTGCGGGCGATGTCGATGACCGAAGGCTTCGCGCGGCTGGTGCTGCTGACCGGCCATGGCAGCAGCACCGTCAACAATCCTCATGCCTCGGGGCTCGATTGCGGGGCGTGCGGCGGCCACACCGGCGAGGCGAACGCCCGCGTCGCCGCCGCTATCCTCAACGATCCCGGCGTGCGCATCGGGCTAGCCGCCAAGGGCATCGACATCCCCGAAGACAGTTGGTTCCTCGGTTGCCTGCACGACACCACCACCGACGAGGTCCGCATCTTCGATGCCGACCGGCTGCCGGCGTCTCATGCCGGCGATCTCGCCCGGCTGCGCGAAGTCCTCGCCAAGGCCTCAGCGCTCGCCCGTGCCGAGCGGGCGCGGCTGCTCGGTATCGGCACGACCGAAAAAGTCGATCGCGCCGTGAAGGCGCGCAGCCGCGACTGGGCGCAGGTGCGTCCCGAATGGGGGCTGGCAGGGAACGCCGCGTTCATCGCCGCGCCGCGCGAACGCACCCGTGGGCTCGACCTCGGCGGCCGCGCCTTCCTGCACGATTACGACTGGCGGAAAGACGCGGGGTTCGGCGTTCTCGAACTGATCATGACTGCGCCGATGGTCGTTGCAAGCTGGATCAACCTCCAATATTACGGCTCGACCGTGAACAACCGCGCCTTCGGCAGCGGCAACAAGGTGCTCCACAACGTCGTCGGCCAGCTCGGCGTCCTGGAGGGCAATGCCGGCGATCTCAAGGTCGGGCTGCCCTGGCAGTCGGTGCATGACGGCCAGCGCTTCGTCCATGAGCCATTGCGCCTCAGCGTTTTCATCGAAGCGCCCGAAGACGCGTTGAACCGCGTGATCTCGACCCATACAGGCGTCCGCCAGCTCGTCGACAATGGCTGGGCCCACCTGTTCGCTCTCGCCGACGACGGACGGACGATCCGCCGCTACGCTGGCGATCTCAGATGGGAGGCGGCGGCATGACCGCGCGGCTCTCGCATCTGGCGCGCCTGGACTCTGAAAC
Source organism: Pseudomonadota bacterium (assembly GCA_021811945.1). Lineage (GTDB taxonomy): Bacteria > Pseudomonadota > Alphaproteobacteria > Rhizobiales > Xanthobacteraceae > BOG-931. The sequence goes on from JAKAPE010000209.1 coordinate 6,722, forward strand.
GATCCATATCCTGCGCGAAGCGGTCGCCGAAGCGCGCAAGCCGATTATGCTGTTCTCGGCGGGCAAGGACTCGACGGTGCTCGCGCATCTCGCGCTGCGCGCCTTCTATCCCGGCCACCCGCCGTTGCCGCTGCTCCACATCGACTCGACCTGGGAGTTTCGGTCGCTTCTCGACTTCCGTGATGCATTCGCGCGCGAGCACGGGTTCGAGCTGATCGTCCCTGCCAATGAGGAAGGCCGCGCCGTGGGGCTCAATCTCTTCGAGCATGGCGACCGCTACACGCTGGCGATGCGCACCGAGCCGCTCAAGGCCGCGCTCGACCAGGGCGGCTACGATATCGTCTTCGGCGGCGCCTGCCGCGACGAGGAAAAGTCGCAGGCCGAGGAGCGAGTCTTTTCCGTTCGGGGCATGGGGCATGTCTGGGAACCCGGTCAGCAGCGTCCCGAACTCTGGCGCTTGCACAACACGCGGCTCGGCAAAGATCCGTCGGCGCGCGTCTTCCCGCTGTCTAACTGGACCGAGATCGACGTCTGGACCTGCGCGCTGACCCACAGCATCGCGCTCGCGCCGCCCTACTTCGCGGGGCCGAGACCCGTGGTCGAGCGCGGTGGCGGACTGATCGTGGTCGATGACGAACCGCGCATGCGGCTGCGGGCCGGCGAAAACGTCGAAACAAAGACGGTGCGCTTCCGCACCCTCGGTTGCTGGCCGGTCACCGCGGCAGTCGAATCGGAGGCGACTGACCTCACCTCCGTGGTTCGCGAGACGCTGGCGGCCTCGGGGTCCGAGCGTCAGGGCCGGATCAGCGACGGCGAGGACGGCGGCTCGCTCGAGCAGAAGAAGCGCGAGGGGTATTTCTAGCGATGGCCAGCGCCCCCCGACCCTACAGGCAAGAACCGGCGGTGCTCGCGACGATGCACGGCAAGGAACGGGTGATCGCGCCGTTGCTGGAGCGCGCGCTCGGCCTGCGGGTCAGGGTGAGCAATGGCATCGATACCGACCGCTTCGGCACCTTCAGCCGGGACGTGGAGCGGACCGGCTCGCAGCTCGATGCGGCGCGGGCCAAGATCGCGGCGGCGTTCGCAGACGCGCCCGACACCCAGGTGGCGTTGGCCAGCGAAGGCAGTTTCGGTCCGCACCCCTACATTCCATTCCTGCCGCTCGCCCGTGAGATCGTCGTTCTCACCAACCGCGCCTCCGGCCTCGAATTTATCGGGCATCATGCGAGTCCGACTACGAACTTCAGCCACGCGGTTGTCTCGGACGTCGGAGCGGCACACGCTTTCGTGGACCATGCGCAGTTCCCTGAGCACGGCGTGATCGTCATGGGCGTCATCGACGGTCAGCCAGCGCCGGCCTGCGCGCTGATCAAGGATATCGGCAACCCGGCGGATCTCGAAAACGCCGTGACGCAGGTGATCGGGATCTGCGGCGCTGCCTTTGTCGAGACCGACATGCGCGCGCATCGCAATCCGACGCGCATGCGCGCCATCGAACGCGCGACCCTCGATCTGATCCGCAGATTCCGCAGCCCGTGTCCGGTTTGCGCAGCGCCCGGGTTCGCCGTGACCGAGCGCCTCGCCGGTCTGCCCTGTTCGTGGTGCGGCGGGCCGACCTTGGCGATCAGAGCGGAGGTGCTGTCGTGCGCGGCCTGTGGCCACCGGCTTGAGCGCTTGGTGTCAGCAACAACCGCGGATTCCGGGCAGTGCAGTGACTGCAATCCATGACGCGGCGATCTTGACCTGCCCTGTTTCTTCGGACCACGGTTAACTTGAGAGGCCGGCTCCTTGCTGCTGTTGCCCCAGGCGGGGCGGTGATGCAACGGGGCGGGACGCGGAGCAGCGGTTCTCAATGCGAGGGACTCGCATCCAG
>JAKAPE010000210.1 GCA_021811945.1 Pseudomonadota bacterium
TTGAGATCAGCAGATGCACCTGACGGCGCCTTCACACTGGTCGCGATCGATCGTACCGGGTGGTCGCGATGCGTCGGAATGAGTGGGCGCGATCACCGGAATGCGCAGTGGGGCACATTCCGGTAAAATCACGCATTATTCGCGGGCCAAAGCCCCGATCGGCTGCGGCAAGGAGCTTCCACGAAAACGGACATCATACGATCGCTCACGCGGACGACATCCTTCGACAGATTGCGACCCTGAAGAGCCAATTGATTGCGCTCGATCGGGAACGGTCGGAAATCGCCGAGCGATTGAGTGTGCTTCAGCGCGCGCAAGCGGATGAGGCAAAACAGCCGGCCCGTGCCGTTGCTGCCGTCACGATGGCCTCGCCAACTGCCGCGAAGATCGCGCTTTTCCGGAGCCTGTTTCGCGGGCGCGAGGATGTATTGCCGCGCCGGTGGGAAAATCCAAAAACCGGGAGGGCGGGGTACGCGCCGATGTGTCGGAGCGAATGGGTCCGGGGCGTCTGCGGAAAGCCGCAGGTGAAGTGCGGCGAGTGCCCAAATGAGGCATTCATCCCGGTCGGCGACGACATTATCCGGGCGCATCTTGCCGGAAAGGCATCCGGTAATGCGGCCGATGTCACGGTCGGCGTGTACCCGATGCTGCCGGACGAAACATGCTGGTTTCTTGCCGCTGATTTCGACAAGAAGTCCTGGATGCAGGACGTTGCCGCGTTTCGCGACACGGCAAGGGCGAAGGGTGTTCCGGTCGCCATTGAACGGTCGCGCTCGGGAAACGGCGCACATGCTTGGATTTTCTTTGCCGAGCCGGTATCGGCGGCGGACGCAAGGCGACTCGGTGCGCTTCTCATCACGGCGACGATGGATCGTTACCCCGATATCGGCTTTGATTCATATGATCGGTTCTTTCCGAGCCAGGACACGATGCCGGCGGGCGGTTTCGGCAATCTGATCGCCTTGCCGCTTCAAAGCCGGCCTCGCGAAAACGGCAACAGCGTTTTTCTCGATGACGATTTCCATCCCTATGAAGATCAGTGGGCATATCTGTCAACGATCGGCCGGCTATCGCGTGGCGAGCTGACATCGATCGTGGCCGAGGCTGCCGCGACAGGACGAATTATCGGCGTGCGGCTTCCCTCCACCGAAGAGGGTGATGAGCCTTGGGCCGCGCTGCCGTCCCGCCGTAACAAGGAACCACCGATCGAAGGTGAGCTTCCCGATTCGGTCGAGGTCGTGCTTGGCAACCAAGTCTATATCGATCGGGCGAAACTACCGCCGGTCCTGGTAAACCGAATCGCCCGGCTGGCCGCCTTCCAGAACCCTGAGTTCTACGCAGCACAGGCCATGCGCCTGCCGACCTTCGGCAAGCCGCGCATCATTTCCTGTGCCGAGCTATTCTCAAAGCATGTCGCCCTTCCGAGGGGATGCCTCGACGATCTGTTGAATCTTCTCGGTGACGTGGGTATTGCTGCCGAACTGCGCGACGAACGCCAGCAAGGACAGCCTCTCGGGACACGGTTTCTCGGTGAGTTGACGCCGGAGCAGAATGAAGCGGTGGCAAACCTTCTTGATCATGAAACCGGGGTGCTCGCAGCAACCACGGCATTCGGCAAGACCGTCGTCGCCGCCAAGATGATAGCCATGCGGGACCGGAATACGCTGGTCCTTGTCCATCGTCGGCAGCTTCTCGATCAGTGGTTGGCGCGTCTCCAGGCGTTTCTGGACGTCCCGACTGACACGCTTGGTGTTATCCACGGCGGGAAGAAAAAGCCGAGCGGTAACATCGATATCGCTCTCATGCAGAGCCTGGTGCGGAAGGGGGTAGTCTCTGATCTGGTGGCTGATTACGGCCATGTCATCGTCGATGAATGTCATCACCTGTCCGCCGTGGGCTTCGAAGCTATCGCTCGGGAGGCCAAGGCCCAATACGTGCTTGGCCTGTCGGCGACGGTGACGCGGAAGGATGGCCACCATCCGATCATCTTCATGCAGTGCGGCCCGATCCGTCATCGTGTCGATGCCAGGAAGCAGGCGGCCCTTCGCCCGTTCGACCACAAGGTCGTGTTCCGGCGTACGGAGTTCCGGCATGCCCGGAACGGCTCCGACGAAAAGCCGGCTATCCAGCAGCTCTACGCAGAGCTCGCTCAAGACGCGGCGCGGAACGATCTCATCTTCGATGACATCCTATCGGCGCTTGAAGATGGCCGTTCGCCGGTAGTCATCACCGAACGCAAGGATCATCTCGACCAACTGGCGGTGCGTCTGTCGAAGTTCGCCAAGAATGTCATTGTGCTGCGTGGCGGCATGAGCAGGCGGCAGTCAAGAGCGGCAACCGAAGCCTTGGCCACAATTCCGGCCGGCGAAGAACGGGTTCTGGTAGCGACGGGTCGTTATCTCGGCGAAGGCTTCGATGACGCGCGGCTCGACACCCTGTTTCTCACCATGCCAATTTCCTGGCGCGGAATCCTTGCGCAATATGCTGGCCGGCTGCACCGCCTGCACGCCACGAAACGCGATGTTGTCATCTACGACTATGTCGACGGGAACGAGCCGATGCTCGCGAAAATGGCCGTCAAGCGGGAAGCCGGATATCGGAGCCTCGGATATCGAGCGGCGTCGAGCGACGAGCTTGACCTGGAATCAAGGGCGGTCGAACTGAGATGACAAGTATCTGGCTTAGCCGCCTTGCCGGGAAAGCACCAATGGAAATCCAGCGTCGCACTCGGCGGGCCGAAGGATCAAGCCTCGTTGGCCTTGTCCGCCTCGGGAGGCTCGTTGTCGTTGTCGGCTCCTTTGGCCATCACCTGCGCGACGGAATCGAGAAACGCCTGGAAGCGTTTCTCGCCCAGTGCCTTTGCGTCCTCGCCGGGCGCGGGCAGGGCGGCGGCGTAGATCAGTTGATGGCGGATGAAACGATAAAGGCTGTGGCTGATGACGACGCACTCGCTGTTCGCGTTGCTCACCTCGCGGGCAAGGCGGTCGAGCTTCGCGTTTACCCGGTCTTCGGTCTGCGACGCCGATCGCCGGTTCATGTAGGCTTCGACCATCTCCAGCAGCAGGTCGGATCGCGAACGCTTCTGACTCTTTGCCATCGCGGTGAGCCGCCGGCTCATCTCGTCGGGAAGGAATAGCTGGTGACGTGTCTTGCCGCGGATCATCGCTCGACCTCGATGCGAAGCAGATCACAGCTACGCCCGGTGGCGTATCCGTGATCCAGGATACGCCCCGAGCCGATCCGAGCGTTAGAGACCTATTCTGCTCCCTACTACGCCCTTGCCCTACGACGATGCTCACAAGGACGGTCCTCCACGTCCGCGGCCGATCGTCCAATCGAAATCGTCGCCGTGCGGAATGCCCGAAACGGCACGTCCGATGTGCCGTTCCAGCACCGGCCTCCAGGGGACCAGCGTGAACTCCCGCGATTTCTCGATCAGGGCGAAGCGTCCGCTCGCCAGATCGACCGCCTGCCGATAGACGCCATCGACGCGGACGCCAGGGATCGGATCGACGAATATCTTGCCGATCTGGGCCTCAAGCTGGCTTCCGACCTGCCGCAGTTCTCGTTGCTGGAGAACCTCCAAGATGTCCTTCCGGAAGAGAACGTCGTTGCCGTCGCGCTGCATCAGTCCCTGTTCGATCAACCATTGCTGCCGGCGCACCAGGGCCTGGCGCACATCCCGGCCGAAGCCGTGGTTGGCACGCTCCTGGTCCACCTCTCGGGTGAGCTGACGGTCGAGCCAAGTCGCGCCCTCAGCGCCGATCTGCCGCTCGATCGGCACGGTGGACAGGGTGTCAATGGTGACAGGGTGCGCTTGTGCGAGTCGCTGCTCATAATCTCTGACCCGCTCCAGGTGGTCGGGCGCGATGGACCAGATTCCGTCCCGTTCCCGCTCGACGGCACCAGTGGTGCGCCGGATCGCTTCCAGCCGCCGGATATGCGTCGTCGCGAAAGCTTCGCTCGCGGTGGGATCATGCTGGAGGTGAATGTCGATGCTGTATCGTCCGTCGTTGGCGGCGGCGATCTCGGCGACGGTTCTGTCCACCTGGCGCGGCTCGGTCGAGCGGTTGGACAGCCGGACGATGCTGCCGACGGGAAAGCTCCCCTCCGCCTCGCCGATGTTGGCGTAATGGCTCCGGCCGTCGATGCCGTCGATCACCAGATAGCGCCGGGCGCCTTGTTCGTCGGCGAGCCCGCGCGCGACGACGCGCCCGACAACGGGAGCTGTGGTCCGGTCGTGGATCGTATAAAGCTGCGGCGACCGCTCCAGCTTCGCCTCGGTCATCGCCCGCTGCATCGCCTTGATGATGTCGCCGCGCTCGCCCATCGTACGCAGCACGTCTTCCGCATCGGGCGACAGCGACCAACGGAGCGGTCCTTCCGGTGTCGCGAGCTGCATGCGTTCGAGCTGCCGCGCCCGCGCGATCAGCAACTGGCGATGAGTGCGCTCGAAATCGGTGCCGGGATTGTCCATACGAAGATCGATCACGCCCTGCTCGGCACGGCCGATCAGCGTCCGGTCGAGGCGGGTCAGGCGCTCGGCCTCGACTTCGTGCTCCAACTGTCGCCGTACTTCCTGCTCGGTCTGCGGACCGAGGTCGCGGGTCAACACTTCGCTCGCTCGGTGGCGGATGCCGTGGGAAAGATAGTCGCCGGCAATGTTGAGAATTTTTCCGTCCTCAGTGACGCCCCGCATGACGACGTGGACGTGAGGATGGCCGGTGTCGTGGTGATCCACGGCCACCCAATCGAGCGTCGTGCCGAGATCGGCTTCCATCTGCGCCATCACATCGCGCGTGAACGGCTTCAGGTCTTCATAGGCCGCACCGTCCTCCGGCGAGAGGATCATTCGGAACTGATGGCGGTCCTCCAGTCCGCGCTCACTGAAGGCATCGCGGTCCGCGTCGTCGGTGAAGGTCGAATAGAGCCGGCCTGGCTCGCCCTCGCGGCTGACGCCTTCCCGCTCCAAGTAGCGCAGATGGGCTTGCACCCCGCCGGTCTTTCCGTTGGCCTTGACGATGCGGACCTTCACTGTCGCCCGGCGGGACCGCACACGCGCACCGGACTGCCGATCGAACGACCAGCCCGAACTGCGCGGGAAGCCGGCGGCGATCTTCGCCCCTCTGCCGCGAGCGTTGAACCGGCCCGGCGAGGATGACGGCGCCCGCTGCGCCGAAGGGCTGGGCAGGGCGCTCGGCAACCGGTGCGGATTGCCGCCGGCGCGGGCGACGCGGCTCATCAGCGCCGTGCGCAGTGTCGTCGGGGTACGAACCTTGTCACGGCGCGAGCGCTCCAACTGCGGCTCGAAGCGGTCTTCGTCCTGTGCCATAGTCGCCAAAAGTGGGCGGTTAGGCGGATGTCGGCAAGTATCTCCCCGGCAGGGCCTTGAATCGTCGGGAGAAAAGAAGAGCGGGGAAACGAACCGTCTCCCCAATTGCTCAGAGGGAGCTGCAGTGTCTCCCTAAAAGATGATGTGCAGACAAATACTTGCGCCAGAAAGGCGCGCGAACGCAGTTCGCTTTATCTTGCCCTCTTAATCGGGCGTCTTGTGGTCTTCTTCCGGTCCATGATCATCTCCTCTGTTATACATGATCAGTACTACGTCCTTCTACGACGAAGCACGCCGCGTTGCGATCGAGATGCGCTGGCGGTCCATGCACTCTTGCGTGCTCGGATCCCGCGACCTTGGTCGTGGCGCGGGGGCACAGTTCGGCGTCGGGATCGCGGGGCGGCACAGTCATTCCCGCGCGCTCGATCAGCCTTTCGGCCCCTCGGCGGCAGGCAAGATATCGCGCTTTCCGCTTTCTCCAGACCCACCAGACACCTCTCCGCCGGCGGCGGATTCCGTCGTTGTTAAGCGCTCATACAGCGATCGTCAGGCCGTCGCCGCCATGATTTCGGCGTCGCTATCCGGCGCGGCCGGAGCCCGGCCGAAGCGGAACGCGGTGCCGTCGCGCCACATCGCATGCAGGATGATCGCAAGCTTGCGCGCCACCGCCACGACCGCTTTTTTGTGGCCGCGGCGGTGCTGAATCTTAAGGCCCCAGGCTTTGAGCGACGACCAACTCTTGCTGCGCACGAGCAAGCCGCTGGCGGCTTCATAGAGCACCGTGCGCACCGCATCGTCGCCCTGGCGCGAGATGCGGCCGTCCCAATCGACGCTGGTTCCCGACTGATAGCGCTTCGGCGTCAGCCCGAAGTAGGCGCCGACGGCACGCGATTTGGCGAAGCGCGCCGGGTCCTCGACCGCCGTGCGATAGGCCAGCGCCGTCACCGGACCGACGCCCGGCACGGTCATGAAGCGCCGGCAAACCTCGTCCTGGGCGACGAACTGCACGAGCAATTTGTGGAGCTGGGTGTATTCCGCCCAGAGCGCCGCGCGCGCCCGCAACATCCCTTCCGTGAGATGCATGAGCAGCGGATCGCCCGCCGTTGCTTCGCGGACCTTGGCGGGCAACGCACTGCGTCCGACCGCGCCCAAGCGCACGCCGAAGACCTTCAGCGAATGGCGAATCTCGTTCTCGATGTCGAGGAACTTGCGCTTCAAGGCGCGCTGATGATTGAGCAACAGCCGCAGCCGATAGCTCGCCTCGCTCTTCACATGGATCGGATTGAACCAGCCCGACCGCACCAGCCGGGCAATGCCGCGCGCATCGTTGCGGTCGGTCTTGTTGCGCTGCGCCTTCAACGCCGCATGGACATGGCGGGTCTCGAGACAGAACATCGGCAGGCCGAGTTTCTGCAAATTGCGATGCAGCCAGGGCGATAACGAACCCGCCTCGTGACCGACGCGTACCAGGCGATCCGCGTAGCTTTCAAGCGCGGAGCGGATCGCCGCGAGCTCGGTCGCCACCGCCTGTTCCGCCACGATCTTTCCCGTCCCATCGAGCACGCAAATCGCCGTCTCTTTCATGCTCACGTCCAATCCGGCAAAATACTCCATGGCTGTCCTCCGATGCTGCTTAGGGCGCCCACGCGACCCTGTTGAACCAGCACCATTCTGGGGGACAGCCGCCTTCTTGCAGAGCATGGCGGGTAACCGAGAGTCGGCGAAATCCTGACGCCCGATTACGCCGTCATTCATCTTAATGGTCATTTTCACAGGCTGCCCCGGACTTCAAATAGCACTCCCGCACCCTCCGCACCCAAATCGGACAGGCAGCTTCTCATTGGCCAAAATCGCTATTTTCGCCCTAACAGGCTGCTGAAAAACCGCTCGCAATCGAGCGGTTGATGTGATTCGGTTTCGGTCGTCGAGTGATGGAGCGAGCGATGCGGGGCGGCGAGGAAGGTTCGGAGGGGATGTTTTCGTACTTGCGCCCGGATGAGCGAGTACCGAAAGAACATCCATTGCGGCCGATCCGCGAGATCGTGGATCGCGCGCTTGCGTCTCTCTCGCCTCAGTTCGCGGCGCTCTACTCCCACACAGGACGGCCCTCGATCCCGCCCGAGCAGTTGCTGCGGGCGTTGCTGCTGCAAGCCTTCTACACCGTGCGCTCGGAGCGTCAGCTCATGGAGCAGCTCGAATACAATCTTCTTTTCCGCTGGTTCGTTGGACTATCGATGGACGCGCCTGTGTGGGACGCGACGACCTTCTCGAAGAACCGGGACCGTCTGCTCGATGGTGATATCGCCCGCGCGTTCATGGCGGCGGTGCTGAACCAGCCCGAGGTACGGCAGTTGCTGTCGAAGGAGCACTTCTCGGTCGATGGGACGCTGATCGAGGCCTGGGCGTCGATGAAGAGCTTCCGGGCCAAGGACGGATCGGACGAACCGCCGACGGGTGGTGGCCGCAACGCCGAGCGCAACTTCCACGGCGAGAAGCGGACCAATGAAACGCACGCTTCGACCACCGATCCGGATGCGCGCCTCTACCGGAAGAGTCCCGGTCAAGCGGCAAAGCTCTGCCACATGGGTCATCTGACCATGGAAAACCGCCACGGCCTGATCGTCGAGACCGAGATAACGCCTGCAACGGGTTGGGGCGAACGCTCCGCAGCCGAGGCCATGATCGAAGATGTACCGCGCAGTCCTCACGCGACGGTGGGGGCAGACAAGGCCTACGACACGGCGGCCTTCGTTGCGAACATGCGAGAACAGAGCGTCGTTCCGCACGTCGCGCAGAACCTCTCCGGTCGATGTTCGGCCATCGATGGGCGGACAACGCGGCACCCGAGCTACGCCGCGAGCCAGCGTGCCCGCAAGCGGATCGAAGAAGCCTTCGGCTGGATCAAGACCGTCGGCGGCTTACGCAAGACCCGGCACCGAGGACGAGACAAAGTGCGCTGGGCCTTCACGCTTACCGCAACCGCCTACAATCTCATCAGACTGCCGAAGCTCCTCGGAGCGGTCTGATGGACGCGCTGCCAAGCAGCGTGACGTGCCGTGATCGTGCCGACATCACTACCAACCCGCGCCGACATAAAGTTCAAAAGACCTCATCGACGAGTTCTTCAGCAGCCTGCTAATCTTACTGAATGTGCGCCGGGAGACCGGCAAGGAGTAGGGGGTGCAAGTCCCCTGCGATGAAGGAGTAGCGGTCCACATCGGCCCCGAGCCGTGCGTCAGCAGTCGCGAGGCTGTGGGCGAAG
>JAKAPE010000211.1 GCA_021811945.1 Pseudomonadota bacterium
GATCTAGCGCTCAGATCGCTTTCGCCTTATGTCGCCGGCAAGACTGGCACGAGCGAAGATGCAGTCGATGCCTGGTTCGTCGGCTTCACCAACGACGTGACCGTTGCCGTCTGGGTGGGCTATGACAACGGCAACGGCAAGCGCCGCTCGCTGGGCGAACGGGCGACCGGCGCGCGGGTAGCACTGCCGATCTTTGCGCGGATCATCGCGGCGGTCTGGGCCGATGACGTGGCGCCGAAAACCCCGCTCAGCGGGCCGTCATCGCGGGCGCGGCGGCATCTCGTAGACCTGCCGATCGACTATATGACCGGGGACCGCGTCACCGGTGGCCACGGCTTCATCGAGCATTTCCGACTTGCGGCCGATGGTCGCCTGGATGACACGCAATATCAGCTCGTTTCGCGCGCGGAGGCTTACAGCGTCGAGCAAGAACCATACGGGGGGCGGGATCGGCGTTGGATAGGGTTGGGTTGGGGCGGCGGCGACGAAGAAATCCGAGGCGGCGGCCGCCCCTATTATGAAGCGTCGCCCGGCTGGCGGCGGATGCCGCCGCAGCCGCCACCGCCGATGGCGCGCGGCCTGTTTACACCATTTTTCGATTCCAATGATTCGCGCTATCGCGCGCCCCGCGGTTCGGGCGATTTCTGGGGCGGTCCCGTTAACTGAAACTGAAACGCGCGCTTACGAAAAATTCGACCAAGAGATTTTTGCATGTGGATACGGCCGGCAATCGCGGTTATCTGCCTCGTCAGCGCCATTTCCGCCGCCTGTGCCGAGGATTTCCGCATCGAAGAAGCGACGACGGCGTCGGACTGGAATGTGGCGCAGATCAAGCCGGGAACCGTCGTCTTCAGCGACCGGGCGGACGGCGCCAAGGCCGCCGACGATGCCGCGCTGGTGCCGTTCAAGCAATGGGCGCAGTCGCACCCGCTGCAGACGAAATTCCTGGCGCCCTATCCCGGCTACAGCGAGCCTATCCAGCCGAAAGCGAACCAGCCGAAAGCGAACGCCCGCAAAAGCCCCGTCACCCAGAAGCTCTACATGTATGTGGCGCAGGCGCGTTTCATTCTCGACCAGCCGCCGGCCACGATTGGTCTTGCGCGTTACGTGACGCTGCCGTTCCTGGGAAAGACCGATCCCGCGATCAAGCACAAAGTCATCACCGCCGCCGATCTACCGCAGCATAAGGACGCCCAGGCGGCGGGCAATGACAATCCGCAGCGTCCCTGGTGCACCGGGCGGGCAACATTGATCTGCATCGAGTCGAGCTACGCCCTCGAAGGCAGGATCCCCCTCGGCATCATGCTGGCGAACAAGCTGCGCGACAGGGCCAAGAAGATTTCCGACCATATCGATTTCGAGAGCGAGCTGTCGCTGCTTGCGCCCTCCGATATTGATCAGGCTGCGTTGCAGCAGTTGACCGCACTCGACACTGCGGTCGTCGGCGCGCTCGAGCAGAATATCTTCTACGTCAATCAGATCATGAAATTCGGAAAATTCTTCGCCGTGGTGCAGGACCATCCGACCGACCCAGGCAAGACCGTGGTCACCGCCTATATGGCGCTCGCGATCGAGGCCAGCGTGCTGGAGAAGAAGCGGAAATTCGAAAAGGTGCCGGTCTTGCGCAATCTGGTGCCGGAAGAAGTGCTGATGGGCAAGTCCTCCTTCAACTCCGGCGCTTCGATCAGCGCCGGGCTGCCCAAATATGCCCGCAATGAGATCAAGACCGTCGCCGGCCTTTTGCAGCAAGAGAAATAATTCACAGGCGCCAGCTAGATTTTCGCCTGGCCATGAACCGAACGCCAAGAAAGACCTGGGAGTTCTGGATCGACCGCGGCGGGACCTTCACGGATGTGATCGGCCGGCGGCCGGACGGCAAGCTCGTCGCCCACAAGTTGCTCTCGGAAAATCCCGAGGCCTATCGTGACGCGGCAGTGGCGGGAATCCGTCACCTCCTCGGCGTCGCGCCCGACGCGCCGATACCGAGCGTGCAAATCGGCGCGGTGAAAATGGGAACGACGATCGCCACCAATGCGCTGCTCGAGCGCAAAGGCGCGCGCACGCTCCTGCTCGTCACCAGGGGGTTTCGCGACGCCCTGCGCATCGGCTATCAGGCGCGACCGAAAATCTTCGCCCGGCAAATCGTCAAGCCGGATATGCTGTACGAACGGGTCATCGAGGTCGACGAGCGCGTGCGTGCCGACGGCACCGTGGAGCGCGCGTTGGACCTCGAGGCGCTGCGCCCGGAGCTTGTGCGCGCAAGGAAAGATGGCTTCGGCGCCGTCGCCGTCGTGCTGATGCACGCCTATCGCTACAGCGAGCACGAACGGCGCGTCGTCGCACTTGCGCGCGAGATCGGCTTCACGCAAATCTCGGCCAGCCACGAAGTTTCCGCGCTCATCAAGTTGGTCGGGCGCGGCGATACCACGGTCATCGACGCTTATCTCTCGCCGATCCTGCGTCGCTATGTGGCGCAGGTGGCGAAAGAGCTAAATCTACCGTCCCCTGGACGGGGAGGGTCGACGCGTCGCGAAAGCGACGCGTCGGGGTGGGGTGACGAGCCGAGCCGCCATACAGAGCCCTTGGGCCCGATCACCCCCACTCGCCGTCCCACGGCCGGCGACCTCCCCCCTCCAGAAGGAAGTGAAGAAAAGCCGCGCCTCATGTTCATGATGTCCTCGGGCGGGCTGACCGCGGCCAACCTGTTCCGCGGCAAGGATGCCATACTGTCGGGGCCGGCGGGCGGCGTGGTCGGCATGGCGCAGACCGGGCGGGAAGCCGGCTTCGCCCGGCTCATCGGCTTCGACATGGGCGGCACATCGACCGATGTATCGCATTTTGTCGGCCAGTACGAACGCACCTACGAGACCGAAGTGGCCGGCGTGCGCATGCGCGCGCCGATGCTGCTCATCCACACCGTGGCGGCCGGCGGCGGCTCTCTCCTTCATTTCGATGGCGCCCGGTTCCGCGTCGGTCCCGATTCGGCCGGCGCCAATCCCGGTCCGAAATGCTACCGGCGCGGCGGTCCGCTTGCCGTCACCGACGCCAACGTGATGGTGGGGAAGCTCATTCCGGACCTTTTTCCGAAGATATTCGGGCCGCAGCAGAACCAGCCGCTCGACGCCGAGGCCGTGAGCGCCGCCTTTGCGGCGCTGGCCAAAGACATCGGCGACGGCCGAAGCCGCGAACATGTCGCCGACGGCTTCATCAGGATCGCCGTTGAGAACATGGCGAATGCGATCAAAAAGATTTCGGTAGAGCGCGGCTATGACGTCACCGGTTATGCGCTCAATTGCTTTGGCGGAGCCGGCGGTCAGCATGCCTGTCTTGTGGCCGATGCGCTGGGCATGACCAGCGTGCTCATCCATCCGTTCTCCTCGCTTCTCTCCGCTTACGGGATGGGCCTTGCGGATATCCGCAGCGTGCGCCAGCAGGCGATCGAGGAGCCGTTCGGCGACGAGGCGCGGGCGGCGCTCGCTGCCGCGGCGCACCGCCTCGCGCGTCAAGCGGCCGCGGAAGTTGCGCGCCAGGGCGTGGCCGCCGGGAAGATCAAGATTAAGGTGCGCGCTCATGTCCGCTATGCCGGAACCGACACGGCGCTCATCGTCGATGCGGGAAGCTTTTCATCTTCACCTTCCCCCATGACGGGGAGGTCGCCGCACGAAGCGCGGCGGGAGGGGGGTAAGCGCCTAAAGCGATCAGGGCGAACGACCCCCCTTCCTAGCCCTCCCCCTCAAGGGGGGAGGGGACATGCTGTACGTGTTGCCGCGTTTTTCCCGCTGCAAAAAATGCAATCCGCCTTCGAGCGCGCGCATAATGCGCGGTTCGGCTTCGTCGACCGCAGCAAGACGTTGGTGTTCGAGGCGGTGTCGGTCGAGGCAGTCGGCGGCGGCGCGCGCTTTCGCGAAGCGGCGCAGAAGACAAAGCGGGTGCCGGCACCGGCGCCGGCTCGTCGCACCCGCTTTTTTTCCAACGGCCAATGGCACAGCGCGCTGGTTTTCATGCGCGAGACGCTCGCTCCGGGGCACAAGCTAAGAGGTCCCGCGATCGTCATCGAGCCGCATCAAACAGTCGTCGTCGAAACCGGCTGGCAGGCACAGCTCACGGCCAAGAACCACTTGCTGCTGCGACGGGTCAAAAGGCTGCCCCGCGCGCGCGCCATCGGCACCAAGGCCGATCCGGTGATGCTCGAAGTGTTCAACAATCTTTTTATGTCGATTGCCGAGCAGATGGGCGTCGCGTTGCAAAACACCGCCTATTCGGTGAACATCAAGGAGCGACTCGATTTCTCCTGCGCCGTATTCGACGCCGACGGCGCGCTCGTCGCCAATGCGCCGCATATGCCGGTGCATCTCGGCTCCATGGATCGGGCGGTCGAGACGATCATTCGCGAGAACAAAGAAGACATCCACCCCGGCGACGTCTACGCCATCAACGCGCCCTACAATGGCGGCACGCATCTGCCGGATATCACGGTGTGCACGCCGGTGTTTTCAGCTTTGGATCGTCACCCTGAGGTGCGAGCGAAGCGAGCCTCGAAGGGCAAAGGCCCGGGCGGTCGGGGCGCATCCTTCGAGGCCCGCGCTGCGCGCGGGCACCTCAGGATGACGGAAAAGCGCCAAGAAGAAATTCTTTTCTGGGTGGCCTCGCGCGGGCACCACGCTGATGTCGGCGGCGTCTCGCCGGGCTCGATGTCGCCGAACGCCGTGACCATCGACGAGGAAGGCGTCTACATCGACAATTTCAAGCTCGTGGACCGCGGCCGATTCCGCGAGAAGGCACTCTACGCTCTGCTGACCGGCGGCAAATATCCGGCGCGCAACCCCATGCAGAACGTCAACGATCTCAAGGCGCAGATCGCGGCAAACGAGAAGGGCGTCCGGGAGTTGCGCGGGATGGTGCGCCACTTCACGCTTTCCGTGGTGCGCGCCTATATGCGCCACGTCCAGGACAACGCCGCCGAAAGCGTGCGTCGCGTGATCGACCGCGTGCACGACGGCGGTTTTGCCGTCGAGACCGACCAGGGCACCGTCATCAAGGTGCGGATCGGCGTTGACAGGACCAAACGCGAAGCGACTGTCGATTTCACCGGCACGAGCCCGCAGCAGCCCGGCAATTTCAACGCGCCGGAGCCGGTGACGCGCGCCGCCGTGCTCTACGTTTTTCGGGTGATGGTCGATGACGATATCCCTATGAACGCCGGCTGCCTGCGGCCGATCAAGATCGTCATTCCGAAAAAATCGCTGCTGTCGCCGGAATTTCCAGCCGCCGTGGTCGCCGGCAACGTCGAGACCTCGCAGGAGACGACCAATTGCCTGTTCGGCGCGCTCGGCGCCATGGCGGCGGCGCAGGGCACCATGAACAATCTCAACTTCGGCAACGCGCGCTACCAGTATTACGAGACCATCTGTTCCGGCTCGCCGGCGGGCCCGGGCTTTGCGGGCACCGACGCGGTGCACACCCATATGACCAATACCCGGCTCACCGACCCGGAAATTCTCGAATTCCGCTATCCTGTGCTGCTCGAAGATTTCCATATCCGCAAGAATTCCGGCGGCCGCGGCCGCTGGAACGCCGGCGACGGCGTCGTTCGCACTATCCGCTTTCTGGAAACGATGGAATGCACGATCCTCTCCGGCCACCGCCGCGTGCGGCCGTTCGGGCTTGCGGGCGGCGAGGACGGGCAAGTCGGCGAAAATTGGGTGCGACGCAACGACAATAGCATCGAAATGCTCAAAGGCTGCGACGCCACCGTCATCAATGCCGGCGAAGCCATCATCATAAAGACGCCAACCGCTGGCGGATACGGTTTGCCCCAGCGTTATACGCTCGTTCTCAGCGGCTAAAGGACTATCGCGGTGAGATTGACGCACCTATATACTATAGCTGAACTCCAAGCTCTGCATTAAGCTTCACTTATGATCAACTTAGACGGCACGCCATATGCGGCAGATCAGGCGGGAATAGACCGCCTCCAAAAGCTCGGCAACCGTATTGCCGAAATGCGCAAGGTTGGGAAGCTTGATGCAAAGGTCCTTAAGCATCTTCGGACCTATTTCCGTATCAAAAGCATATATCATTCAAATGCGATTGAGGGAAACCGACTGAACGCCGGCGAAACTCGCATGGTCGTCGAGCAGGGCCTTACCCTCACAGGAAAATCGTTGAAGGATCAGGCCGAAGCAAAGAATCTATCTAGCGCACTTGATTATCTGGAAGAGTTGGCTGCGGACCCCACTCGTCCGATAACAGAAACAGACATCAGGACGATCCACTCATTTGTGCTTCGTGGACTCGAAAACGATCAGGCCGGTAAGTACCACACAGTCCCGGTTGAAATAAGCGGGTCGCAGTTCCCGCCTCCACGTCCCGAAGCTGTACCAGGTGAGATGGAGGGTTTTTCTGCCTGGTTGGTTCCCGCGAGCGTTCCTAACGAGATGATCTCGCAAACGGAAGGTATTGTCGCTGCGGCCATAGCCCATACTTGGTTTGTTACCATACATCCATTTGTAGATGGTAACGGACGTGTTGCGCGCCTTCTGATGAACCTAATCCTAATGCGATACGGCTTCCCGATTGCAATTATTACAAAGGAAGACCGCATCAGATACTACGATGCATTAGAGACTTCTCAGTCCTCCGATCTCGGGCCGTTCTTATCATTGCTTGAAGATTGCGTTGAGGAAAGCTTCGAGGAATATGCGAAGGCTGCTGAGGAGCAGCGCGCGGATCAAGAATGGGCGCGCTCGATCGCGAGTAAGTTTGATGCAAAAGCAAAAATTCGTGCCGAAAATGAATACGAAATTTGGAAAAACGCTGTTGAGCTTTTAGGGGGTCATGTCAGGGCGTCAGTCGAAAGTGTTGATGAAAGTGCCAGGTTTGGACGAGTGTACTACAAAGACTTCGGCGCCATCGAGTTTGAGAAATATGTCTCCCTCAAAAGCTACGAATCAGCCAAGAAGACGTGGTTCTTTCGAATTGATTTTGTCGTCGGAGGAAGATCCGACCGGTATCTATTTTTTTTGGATCACCTAGTTATGACATGAGAGCGAAGTCGACTGTTGACTTATTCATCAGTCGGGAGTCCCCTCCAGGGTCATTTCATTACGAACGCTTGGACTTCTTGACAACACCTGATGTGCCGTCAATGACTGAAATTGGTTATAATATCGATGAAGGACAGTTTCACATTCGTAGTAAGGATGGACGTGTTTATACAATGGGCGTAGAAATGATTGGACGGAAGTTCGTCGAGGAGGTCATTCAGAAGCGATTTAGTGGATAGACGGAAGAAAAACTTCCGTGCAGGGTGAGCTGTCTGCTATTTAGGTACGCCGGCAGTGCACGAGGTTCTAGCAAGATACGGAATATCGGTCTGTGCGTTATCAGCAAGGGCGGAACGATAGCCGTGGGACTGAAATAGCTCGCGCCGACAGGTGTCAGCCGCCGCTCTTTTGCGCCGCACCGGGCGTCGAACGCGGCGCCGGACGCGGCGAGATCGAATAGCGCATGTTGGCGGTGTGGCCCTGCCAGAAAAACGTGTAGTCCACGTTGACGCTACCGCCGTCGACGAGCGGCAGCAGCGCGTTGCACACCACCTTGTACTTGCTCGACGACATGGTCTTGATCGGCTCGTAATGCAGCGGGGTCAATTTGAGTTGTTGGAAAATCTCGGCCAGCGTATTTTTAGCGCGCGTCGAATCGCATTCCGGCAGCACGAGATAGTCGCGCAGCCCGCGATAGATCAGCACCCCGGCCACCGCCAGCACGGGAATGCCGATCAGGCGGAACAGCCAGCGATTGGACGAAGCGGGCGATGGCGCGTTCGACCAGCGCGTGACGCGCGGAGAGTGAGACGGCGGAGGCTTGTCGGCGGCCATGTTCGATAGACCAGCGTGCGCCTGAATGTCCGCAAGCGCTCACAGTCTAACATGCCCAGCGGCTTCGCCTCCACTCACGGACGGGGAACCAAGTGCTTTTCACAGCGCCTTGACGATCGATTCCGTCATCTTCTTGGCATCGCCCAGCAGCATCATGGTGTTGTCGCGATAGAACAAAGTGTTATCGATGCCGGCATAGCCCGAGGCCAGCGAGCGCTTCGAGAACATCACCGTGCCCGCCTTCCACACCTGCAGCACCGGCATGCCGTAGATCGGCGATTTCTGGTCTTCTTCGGCGGCCGGATTGGTGACATCGTTGGCGCCGATCACATAGGCGACGTCGGCGGTGGCGAACTCGGAATTGATGTCCTCCAGCTCGAACACCTCATCGTAGGGCACGTTGGCCTCGGCGAGCAGAACGTTCATGTGCCCGGGCATGCGGCCGGCCACCGGGTGAATGGCATATTTGATCTCGACGCCTTCGCTTTTCAGCTTGTCGGCCATCTCGCGCAGCGCGTGCTGGGCCTGCGCCACCGCC
>JAKAPE010000212.1 GCA_021811945.1 Pseudomonadota bacterium
CGGCATTGGCTACACTTACGCGCAGACACTGGTCGCCGTGCTCAAGGCCTGCGGCAACAACCTCACCCGCGAGAACGTGATGAAGCAGGCGGAGAACCTGCACGACCTCGCGATGCCGATGCTGCTGCCCGGCATCAAGCTGTCGACCAGCCCGACCGACTTTGCGCCGATCAAGCAGATGCAGCTGGAAAAATTCGACGGCAAGACCTGGAAGCTGTTCGGCGAGGTGATCTCTGCCTCGGGCAGCTGAGGGCAGAGGTTGGTCGAAACGGCGCCCGGCAGCGTGAGCCGGGCTGCCCCCTTCAGTCATCGCCCGCCGTCGCCATCGCTTGCGCCAGCGATTCCGAAGCGCGACGGCAGAAGGCGGCGTATTCGTTGGAGGTGCGGAAGTTGGGCTCGCGCGGGTAGGGCGTGCCGACGTCAAGCTCGGCGAAGACGCGGCCCGGCCGCGCCGCCATCACCGCGACACGACTTGCCAGATAGACCGACTCGAACACCGAATGGGTGACGAAGACGACGGTCGTGCGCAACGCCTGCCACATCTCCAGGAGATCATCGTTGAGCTTGAAGCGCGTGATCTCATCGAGCGCTGCGAACGGCTCGTCCATCAAGAGAAGCTGCGGCTCGGTGACGAGCGCGCGGGCGATGGAGACACGCATGCGCATGCCACCGGATAATTCACGCGGATAGGCGCCGCTGAACTCTTCCAAGCCGACACGTTCAAGCGCGGCTTTGACGCGCGTCGCCGCCGTTTCGGCGGGGCAGCCCTTGAGCGTGAGCGGCAGCGCCACGTTCTTGAAGACGGGACTCCAAGGCATCAGCGTCGGCTCCTGGAAGACGAAGCCGATGCGGCTGCCGCCTCCCGCCGGCGCGGCGCTCGCGGCTGCGGCAGGCCAATCGACGGTGCCTTCCGTCGGTTCGCTCAATCCGGCGATGATGCGCAACACCGTCGACTTGCCGCAGCCGGAAGGACCGAGCAGTGCAAGAAACTCGCCCGCGCGCACCTCAAGGTCAAGCCCGGCGAGCGCGCACGTGCCATTGGCGAATGTCTTGCCGACGCCGTGCAACGCCACCAGGACAGCCGAATGCGATAGAAGCGGCGGCGTCATGCGCGCCAGCCCCGGCTAGCGGCGCGGCCGCAAATTCAGCCCGACTTTCTTATCGACGAATTGCAGCGTGTAGGACTTGCGGTAATCGAGCGCAGCCTTGACGACGCCCGCGCGCACCATTTCGTCGAAGAAGTTTTTCATGCGCGCATCGGTCATGGCGCCGATCCCGAGCGTCAGGGCGTCGCCGGTATCGACGATGCCGTGTTCCTTCATCTTGGCGAGCGAATAGGCGAGCAGCGCGTCAGTCATTTCCGGATTTTGCCGTTTGATCAGCGCATTGGCGGCTGCATTGTTGCCGTAGAGGTAATGGTACCAGCCGATGATCGAGGCGTTGACGAAGCGCTGCACCAGGTCCGGCTTGTTCGCGACGAGGTCGCGGCGCGTCTCGATCAGGGTTGAATAGCCGGAAAAGCCCTGGTCGGCGAGGAGGAAGACTTTGGGCTTGAATTTACCCTCCTTCTCGACGGCGAAAGGTTCTGAAGTGACATAGCCCTGCATCGCGCTTCTGTTGTCGGCAAGAAAGGGCTGCGGATTGAAGATGTAGGGTTTGACTTGAGCGTCGCGAAAGCCGAAATCGGCCTTGAGCCACTGATAATAGGTCGCCATCCCCTCGCGGGAGACGAACAGCGTCAGCTTTTTCAAATCGGTGAATCTTTTGATGCCTTCTCCCGGGTGGGCGATGAGGACCTGCGGATCCTTCTGGAACATGGCGGCGACCTCGATCGTCGGCACATTGTGCGCCACGGCGTCGAAGCCCTGCAGGGAGTTGGCGCTGAGATAGAAGTCGAGCTTGCCGACGACGAGCAGCATGCGGTTGCCGGTATTTGGGCCGCCCGGCAAGATGTTCACGTCGAGGCCGTATTTGCGGTAGGTGCCGTCGGCCAGCGCCTGAAAAAAGCCGCCGTGCTCGGCCTCCGCCACCCAATTCGTGCCGAAGCTGACCTTATCGAGCGTTGCCGCCCCGGCCGGTCGGACCGCGGCGGCGAGACAGACGGAGAGCCAGGCAAGTACCCTCGGAAAATCCCTGGCGAACGGCATAGGTTGCTCCTTTCCGCCGACGACGCGACAATATGGGAATAAGGCCTGATTGGCGAGTGAACGGAAATGACGCTGCCGAAGCGCAACTGGATGGACATGACCTGGCGGGACATTGCCGAGGCCGGTTCGGCAATCGGGTGCTGGATCGCAGTGTTGCCGCTTGCCGCCGTCGAGCAGCACGGGCCGCACCTCCCGCTCGGCGTCGATGCCTATATTGCCGAGGGCTATCTCGCGCGCGTCCAGCAGATGCTGCCGGAAGAACTGCCGGTCAGTTTTCTACCCGTGCAGCGCATCGGCGTCTCCGCGGAGCATGTGGCCTTTCCGGGCACGCTCAATCATTCGGCAGCGACCGCGATCGCGGCCTGGACCGAAATCGGCGGGAGTCTGGCGCGGGCGGGTGTGAAGAAGCTCGTTCTCGTCACCAGTCACGGCGGCAACGTCGCGGCGATGGAACTGGTCGCGCGCGATCTGCGCGTGCGCCTTCGCATGCTGGCGATCACCGTCGGCTGGCATCGCTTCGGCTACCCGGATCAGGCGTTTTCGCCTGAGGAAAGGAAACACGGAATTCACGGTGGCGACATCGAGACCTCGCTGATGCTCGCGGCGCGGCCCGGGGCGGTGCGCATGGAGAAGGCGCCCGCGGCGACGCCGACAACCGTGGCGATGGCGCGCGAATTCAAGTGGCTCGGCGCCTATCGGCCGGCCGGCTTTGCCTGGATGACGCAGGACCTCCATGCCAGCGGCGCCGTCGGGGACGCCACCCTGGCGAGCGCGGCCAAGGGCGAGGCGGCCCTGGCGCACGGCGCCCAGGCCTTTATCGAGTTGCTGCGCGAGGTCGACCGCTTCGACCCCGCGCGGTTGGGCGACGGGCCGCCGGCGCAGCCAAAAGGCTTTTGAGTCTATCAATCCGACCGCAAATCGTGCATCCCGGCATGGCCGGCCGTCCTGCCAAAATACGATGCAGAAGGTAGCTTGAACCTCGCAAGCTGTATATGTACCTAGTGTCCCGATTCCGAAGCTCGCATCATCTTGCGGCTGGCTCGTTTGCGAACTTCGGAATCGAAGGACGCTAAGCAACTTATTGATCCAGCGTGGCTTTGGTTCAGAAGTCCGCATGACGAGCTCGCGGCAAGAATGATGCGGACTTCTGAACCGCCACACTGGTCGCTTCGAGCGGCGGGGCGACCGAAATCCCCACCCCAGGGCACGATAGGAGTGCACTGAGCCATAGACAATGAAATGTGCGGCGGAGTAGCTCAGCCGGTTAGAGCAGCGGAATCATAATCCGTGTGTCGGGGGTTCGAGTCCCTCCTCCGCTACCACGCGTCGCTGTAGGAGATCGATCGCCTATTATAGAATAGATCCTGATTCGCATTGCTGCGGGAGAGACCGGCCTTGTGCCGGCGCCGAAGGAGCAACCGCCCCGGAAACTCTCAGGCAGACGAACCGAGCAATCGCACGAACTCTGGAAAGAGACGCCGGGCGTCCGCCGACGGGATAACACTCTCAGGCAAAGATACAGAGGGGGCACCGGAAAAGTCGGCAGCGGCTAGATGGTGTCCCGTGCGAATATTCCTTCTGAAGGTTGAGCTTCGACGCTCCGTGCGCCGGCACCCGCGCACCAGTCCTCCTTTGGGCTTGGCGCGTAGCACATCTACGCATCGGTAAGGGGCTCGGCGATGACGATTGATCCAAGTCCGTCCAGGCTCAGGCGCACCCCGCTTTTCGATCTGCATGTCACGATGGGTGCACGGATGGCCGCGTTCGCCGGCTACGAGATGCCGATCCAGTACCCTCTCGGCGTGATGAAAGAGCACCTGCACACGCGTGCTGCCGCGGGTCTGTTCGACGTGTCGCACATGGGGCAGATTGCGTTGCGACCGCGCCGGGGCAGCGTGGCGGATATTGCCACGGCACTGGAGCGCCTTGCCCCGGTCGATGTCGTCGGGCTTGAGGCCGGTCGGCAGCGCTATGCGCTGTTCACCAACGTTGATGGCGGCATCCTTGACGATCTGATGATCGCGAACCGCGGCGATCACATCCTTCTTGTTGTCAATGCGAGTCGCAAGGTCGCCGACGAGGCATATTTGCGCGCCGCCGTATCGTCGATCTGTGCCGTGGAGGCGCTGGAGAGCCGCGCCTTGCTCGCCTTGCAGGGGCCGCAAGCCGAGCGCGTGCTGGCACGTTTTGCACCGCAAGTCGCGACCATGCGGTTCATGGACGTGCGTTCGCTGTCCATGGTCGGGAGCGTCTGTACCGTGGTCCGATCGGGCTACACCGGCGAGGACGGCTTCGAGATCAGCGTTGCCGCGGCCGGGGCCGCGACGCTGGCGAGCGCACTTTTGGAAGACGCTGCCGTCATCCTCGCCGGTTTAGGCGCCCGCGACAGTTTGCGGACAGAGGCTGGCCTGTGTCTTTACGGCGCAGACATCGACGAGAGCACGACGCCGATCGAAGCGGCGCTGGAATGGACGATCCCGAGGGTGCGCCGAACCGGCGCGCGCGCCGGGGGGTTCCCCGGCGCAGACGTGGTTCTGGAGCAGCTCAAGAGTGGCGCGCCGCGGCGCCGCGTCGGCCTGCGGTCTAAAGATCGAACGCCGGTTCGCGGCAGCGCCTTGCTGTTTGCCGCAAACGCCGATGCTCAGCCGATCGGCAAAGTGACCTCCGGCGGTTACGGGCCTTCGGTCGGCGGGCCGGTGGCCATGGGCTACGTGACGCGCGCGCTTTCGGCGGGCGGCACAAGCTTGTCCGCGCAGGTACGGAGCAATCGTGTGCCGGTCGAGGTGACGGACCTGCCATTCGTTCCGCATCGCTACAGACGCGCATAAAAAATTCGGGAGCTGTTCCATTATGCTTAAGTTCACGCCAGAACATGAATGGATTCAAATCGACGGCGACGTTGCCGTTGTCGGCATCACGCAGCACGCTCAGGAGCAGCTCGGTGACGTGGTGTTTGTCGAGCTGCCGGCAACAGGCAAAAGCTTCGGAAAAGGCGCGCCGGCCGCCGTGGTGGAGTCGGTCAAGGCGGCTTCCGATGTCTACGCCCCGATCAGCGGCCAGGTCATCGAGACGAACCAGTCGATCGTTGACGATCCCGCGCTGGTCAATTCCGATCCAATGGGCAGCGGCTGGTTCTTCAAACTGAAAGTCACCAAGCCGTCCGAGCTCGATTCACTTATGGACGAAAAAGCCTACAAAATGCAGTTGGGGTAAAGACATGCAATCGAATCGGCCGATGTCAACGCTGACGGACGCGATTGCGAGCTCCGGACAGTCGTTTGATGCGTTTGGTTTCGCGCAGAGACATATCGGGCCGCGGGCCGACGATATGAAGGAAATGCTGCGAACCACAGGTGCGCCGAGCCTCGAAGCGTTGATGGACGAGGCGATTCCGCCGGATATCCGTCAGGCGCGAGCGCTCGACCTTGGCGCCGCACTGTCCGAACAACAGTTGCTCGCCAAGATGCGCGCGGTCGCCGCGCGCAATCGCCCGATGGTTTCGCTAATCGGTCAGGGCTATTACGGTACCTATCTGCCGCCGGTCATTCAGCGCAGCCTCCTGGAGAATCCCGCCTGGTATACGGCCTATACGCCCTATCAGGCAGAGATCAGTCAGGGTCGTCTTGAGGCGCTCCTGAATTTCCAGACGATGATCGCCGATCTTACGGCGCTGGAAATCGCCAATGCCTCTCTGCTTGACGAGGCGACCGCGGCGGCCGAAGCGATGGCGATGGCGCGGCGCGTCTCGCAATCGCGGGCCAGCGCTTTCTTTGTTGACCGGGATTGCCATACGCAGACGATTGCGGTGGTTAAGACGCGCGCCGAACCGTTGGGCTGGGCGGTCATCGTCGGCGACCCGGCGACCGATCTCGATCCTGCGGCGGTATTCGGCGGGCTTGTGCAATATCCCGGCTCGTCCGGCGAGATTCGCGATCATCGCGACGTCATCACGCGGTTGCACGCCGCCGATGCACTGGCCGTTGTCGCCGCCGATCCGCTGGCGCTCACGCTGCTGACGCCGCCCGGTGAACTCGGCGCCGATATCGCGGTGGGTTCCACTCAGCGTTTCGGCGTTCCCATGGGTTATGGCGGTCCGCACGCCGCGTTCATCGCAACGAAATCGGACTTTCAGCGCGCGCTGCCCGGGCGCATCGTCGGCGTGAGCGTCGACAGCCGCGGACGGCCGGCCTACCGCTTGGCGCTGCAGACGCGCGAGCAGCACATCCGCCGCGAAAAGGCGACTTCGAACATTTGCACCGCGCAAGTGCTGCCGGCGATGATTGCGGCAATGTACGCCGTTTATCACGGCGCGGACGGGCTCCGCCGCATGGCGTTGCGGATCGCGCACACCACTGCGACGCTCGCCCGCGGCTTGCAGGACCGGGGCTGGAGTGTCGAGACCTCACGCTATTTCGACACGATCACGGTTGCGACCGGCGATCAGCAGGACGCGATCTGCGTGCGCGCCGCGGCAAACGGCATCAATTTGCGGCGGCTCGATGCAAAGTTGGAAGTGAGCTGCGATGAAACCACCACGACGGACATCATCGAAAGCGTCTGGTCGGCTTTCGGCCGCAAGGGCTCGATCGCAACAGGAAAGCATCGATCGTTCACCGCTCTAGCAGCGCAAGCAACCACCGCGATTCCCGCCGCTCTACGCCGCACCACGAAGTTTCTGACTGATCCCGTTTTTGTCGACCATCGGTCGGAAACGGAGATGCTGCGCTATTTGCGCCGGTTGGCGGACCGTGATCTGGCGCTCGACCGCACCATGATTCCCCTGGGCTCGTGCACGATGAAACTCAATCCCGCGGCGGCAATGATGCCGCTGACCTGGCCGGGCATTGCTGAGCTCCATCCGTTCGCGCCGAGCGACCAGGCGCAAGGCTATGCCGAGATGATCGCCGACCTCGAAGCGAAGCTCATCGCCATCTCCGGCTATGATGCCGTGTCGCTGCAGCCGAATTCCGGCGCGCAAGGCGAATTTGCGGGACTGCTGGCTATCCGCGCCTATCACCGCGCCCGCGGCGATCGCCGGCGCACCGTTTGCCTGATCCCGACCTCTGCGCATGGCACCAATCCGGCCTCGGCACACATGGCCGGCATGGATATCGTACCCGTGAACTGCGACGCGCAGGGAAACGTGGACTTACTCGACCTTCGCACCAAGGCGGAGCGTTTCGCCGACCGATTGGCGGCGGTCATGATCACCTATCCTTCGACGCACGGCGTATTTGAGGAGACGATTCGATCGATTTGCGACATCGTGCACGCGAGCGGCGGGCAGGTCTATCTGGACGGCGCGAACCTGAATGCCCAGGTCGGGCTGGCGCGACCGGGTGACTATGGCGCGGATGTGAGCCATTTCAATCTGCACAAGACTTTTGGCATTCCGCACGGCGGCGGCGGACCCGGCATGGGCCCGATCGGCGTAAAGGCCCATCTGGCGCCGTACCTGCCGTCGCATCCGCACCTCACGGGTGAGCCAGCTTTGGTCGGGCCGGTTTCCGCGGCGCCTTACGGCTCGGCATCGATCTTGATCATCGCCTGGAGCTATATGCTGCTCATGGGCGGTGACGGCCTGACCGCGGCTACCAAAGCCGCCATCTTGAACGCCAATTACATCGCCTGCAGGCTGCAGCCACATTATCCGCTGCTGTTCAGGGGGCGGAACAACCGCGTTGCTCACGAGTGCATCATCGACGTTCGGCCATTCAAGGAGAGTGCGGGCATCTCGGTCGACGACGTTGCCAAGCGCTTGATCGATTACGGTTTCCATGCGCCAACCGTGAGCTTTCCGGTGCCCGGCACTTTGATGATCGAGCCGACGGAATCCGAGTCGAAGGTCGAGCTCGACCGTTTCTGCCATGCCATGGTCGCGATTCGACAAGAGATTCGAGAGATCGAGGAAGGACGCATGTCGAAGAGCGACAATCCGCTCAAAAACGCACCGCATACGGCTTTCGACCTTGCCGACGGGGAATGGCGGCGACCGTATTCGCGGATGCTCGGCTGCTATCCGGCGGGACTGGATGGCGACAAATATTGGTGCCCGGTCAACCGCATCGACAACACTTATGGCGATCGCCACCCGACCTGCATCCGCCCGCCGGCGGAAAAAGCAGAAAACCAGCGCGCCCGAAGAGATTCGATTTCCTAACCCGGATATCTCACACTCTCCTTTGTAAGTCGCCGATTGGGGCGGGGGGAGAAGTTTCGTCAGCGATGGCGTGGTTTTCGGTCGGCGAGTTTGTCG
>JAKAPE010000213.1 GCA_021811945.1 Pseudomonadota bacterium
TTTGACGCCGCTGGTGAAGATGCACACGCTGGGCTCGACCTTCATTCCGCCCGGGTTTCACGCCGGGGGGCTGCGCTACCACGGCATGGCGCCGATGGTGTCGCATATCCACGAGCTTGGATTGATCGAGGCGCGCGCCTACCACCAGAAGACCTGCTTCGATGCCGGCGTGCAGTTCGCGCGTTGCGAGGGCATCGTGCCGGCGCCGGAAGCCAACCACGCCGTACGCTGCGCCGTCGACGAAGCGCTGCGCTGCAAGCGCGAAGGGAGACCTGAGACCATCCTGTTCAACCTGTCCGGCCATGGCCACTTCGACATGGCCGCCTATATCGCCTATTTCGACGGCAAGCTGGTCGATCAGGACTATGACGAAGGCGAGCTGGCCATGGCGCTCGCCGGCCTGCCCAGCGTCGCGGCGTGAATGTCGTGGTCGAGGTTTATGACACTGAACGGCCTCTTACGGCGGATGTGAAGAAAGACGGCATCCACATCCCGATCCCGCGTCCGGGAATCCTCAACGTCACGCCCTATGTGGCCGGCGACAGCTCGATTCCCGGAGTGCGTCGTATCGTCAAGCTGGCGTCGAATGAGGGCGCACTGGGGCCGAGCCCGAAAGCGGTTGCCGCCTCGCGCGGCAACGCCGACAGCCTTTGTCGCTATCCCGATGGCGGTTGCAGTCAACTGCGCGCAGCGCTGGGGATGCGCTACGGCCTCGATCCCGCCCGGATCGTCTGCGGCGCCGGATCGGACGAACTGATCGGAATTCTCACCCGCGCCTACGCCGGCCCCGGCGACGAGGTATTATACAGCCGTTACGCGTTTCTGATGTTCCCGATTATCGCCACTGCTAACGGCGCGACGCCGGTGCCGGCCGCCGAACGAAACCTCACCGCCGATGTCGACGCACTGCTTTCGAAGCAGACGCAGAAGACCCGCATCGTTTATCTCGCTAATCCCAACAACCCCACCGGAACCTACCTGCCTTACAGTGAGATCAAGAGGTTGCATGCCGGCTTGCCGGGAAACGTTCTGCTCGTTCTCGACGCCGCCTACGCCGAATACATGGTCGCCGCCGATTACCACGACGGCCTGGAACTGGCGCGCGAAGCGGAAAACGTGGTAGTGCTTCATACCTTTTCGAAGATCTACGCGCTGGCCGGCTTGCGCCTGGGATGGGGTTTTGGGTCTTCGCGCATCATCGACGTGGTCAACAGGGTGCGCGGTACTTTCAACGTCACCGCCACCGCGCAGTTGGCCGGATTGGCGGCGCTGGAGGATCGGGCCTGGACCGAAAAGGTGCGCGCGCACACGATTACCTGGCGGCGGTGGACCGTCGACGCCTTGCGTCGCCTGGGCTTTGACGTCCCGGACGGCGTGGGCAATTTCATTCTTTGCCATTTTGCCGACGTCGCTGACGCCGATGCCGCAGACGCCTTTTTGCGGCGTCGCGGGCTTATTGTCCGCAAACTCGGGCCTTACAGTCTTGCCGGATCGTTGCGCATCACCGTCGGCACCGAGGAGGAGATGCGGCTGTTGGTAGACGGTTTGGCCGCGTATCGCAGCGGACAACCGCGACCGCGGGCACAGTAGCCCGCGCCAGTCGCGGTGAATATCGAGGGCGGCAAAGGTCCGAAGACGACGCGAGCCGCGGGAACAAAGCGCCGGCGGAACGGCTTGTTACCGGAGGAACAAAATGGACACGAAAACGCGTGACCATCGCGTTCTGCTTGGAAACGAGGCGATCTCCCGAGGTTTGGTCGAAGCAGGATGCCAGTTCATCGCCGCCTATCCGGGGACGCCGAGTTCCGAAATTCTGCCCGCCGCGGTCAGGTTCAAAACAGAGCTTGACTCCAATCTTTACGCCGAGTGGTCGACCAACGAAAAGGTTGCCTTGGAGACCGCCCTGGCGGCCGCCTATTCGGGCAAGCGCGCCGCCGTTGCGATGAAGCAGGTCGGCTTGAACGTGGCGGCCGATCCCGCCCTGTCGTCGGCCTATGTCGGCGTGGTCGGCGGTTTGATTCTTATCGTTGCTGATGATCCCGGACCGCACTCCTCGCAGACCGAGCAGGATTCCAGGCTGTTCGCGCTGTTCGCGAAAATTCCGGCGCTCGACCCCGCCACGCCGCAGGAAGCGAAGGAAATGGTGGCGCAGGCCTTCGAGCTTTCCGAGCGGTATCAAATCCCGGTGCTGCTGCGGCCGACGGTGCGGGTCTGTCACTCCGAGCAATTGATCGCGTGCAAGCCGGTGACGGCGCCGTTGCGAACCGCGAGCTTTGCCAAAGATCCGCGGCGCTGGGCGGCAACACCGCGCGCCAGAATGGAGCTGCACCGGCAACTTGTCGAGAAACTCGCCGCCATCGAAAAGGAGTTCGAGACGTGGCCGGGCAATCATGTCCGCTTTGCAGGAGAAGGATCGTCACAGCGGGCGCCGCTGGGAGTCGTTGTTGCCGGCGTGTGCTGCGGCTATCTCGACGATCTGCTTCAGCCGCTCGACCTGGCCGGCCGCCTGCCGGTGCTGAAAATCGCCACCGCCTACCCGCTGCCGCGCCTTCTGGTCGAAAATTTTGCCGAGCGCTGCGAGCGGCTTCTGGTGCTTGAGGAAACCGATGCCACGGTCGAGCTGCAGATCAGATTGCCGATACCGGTTTGGGGCCGGCTTTCGACCCACATTCCCGCGTACGGCGAACTCACGCCGGAAGTCCTGGAGAAAGCGCTGGTTGCGGCGGCCGAGGAGGCTCGCGTGCCGATCAAAGCCCGAACAGCCGGCAGCCTGCGCGCAGCCGTGGGTGCGCTCGACTTGCCGGTGCGACGTCCGACGCTGTGCTCAGGCTGCGGGCACCGCTCGGCCTTCTACGGATTACGACGGGCATTTCCCGCGGCGATTTTTCCCGGCGACATAGGCTGTTACACGCTCGGCCTGAATCAGGGCGCGGTCGACACCGTACACGACATGGGCGCTTCCATCTCGATGGCCGCGGGCTTCTATCATGCGCACGCTCAGGACGAAAAATTTCCTGAGATATTTGCCACCATCGGCGACGGCACCTTTTTTCATTCCGGCGCTCCTGCGCTGGAGAATGCGGTCTATAACGGCGCGCGTTTCGTTCTTCTGGTCCTCGACAATGGCACCACCGGAATGACGGGATTTCAGCCGACTCCCGAACTCGGCAAGACCGCCGACGCTCACGACGGTGGCATTGTTCATCTCGAACCTCTCATCAAGGGCTGCGGCATAGATTATCTGGTCCATGCAAACCCGCACGATCTGCCAAACCTTCACCGTACGCTCTTGGACGCGCTCGACCATACGCGGGCCAAGGATGGGGGAATTGCCGTAGTCATCGTGCGCTACCCTTGCGTGACCCACATAAAAGGGTTGGGTCCGGGACACATGGCCATGCCCGTCGAAGTGCACCATGGACCGCGTCCGCGTTCGCCCGAAACGGTCGCAGCGCTCGATCCGCAATGGATGCCCCGCTACGTGGACCGCTTGTCGCCTTGTTCGCAAGCATGTCCGGCCGGCAACGATATCGAGCGATTGATGATCCTGGCTGCCCAGGACAACTGGATAGAGGCCGCCAAGACCCTGTACGAAGAGCATCCGTTCCCGGCGACCTTGGGCCGTGTCTGTCCTCACCCTTGCGAAAGCAAATGCAACCGGACGGCTTATGACGGCGCGCTTTCGATCCACGCCATAGAACGCCTGGCCGGCGACCATGGCCGTTCGGCCGCCGATTTCATCGTCAAGGCGCCCGCGGCGGGCAAGACGGTGGCGGTCGTCGGCGGCGGCCCCTCCGGATTGGCGGCCGCCTATCATTTGGCCCGCCTGGGATATGGCGTCGAGATTTTTGAAGCATTGGCGGAGATCGGCGGCATGTTGCGCTGGGCGATCATGGAATACCGTCTTCCGCAAGCGGTGCTGCAAAGAGAGCTTGAGGTATTCCACTCCCTCGGGGTTACGGTGCACACCGGCATGCGCCTTGGCGAGACCATGACCTGGCGGGAACTGGACCGCTTCGACGCGGTGTACTTGGCCACCGGCGCTTGGAGGCAGCGGCGCCTCGAAATCAGCGGAGAGGATCGCGACGGCGTTCTCATCGGGCTTGATTATCTTCGCCGGGTGCGGGTTGGCGAGGCCCCTGACCTTGGTGAGCGCGTCGCGGTGATCGGCGGCGGCAACACGGCCGTTGACGCTGCGCGGTCGGCTAGGCGCACGCGGGCGCAAGTCGATGTTTACTATGACCAGCTGCTGGCAATTCCGGAAGAAGTGGCCGCCGCGGGCAACGAGGGCATCGTCTTTCATCACCAGGTCGTGCCTGTCATG
Organism: Pseudomonadota bacterium; assembly: GCA_021811945.1. GTDB lineage: Bacteria > Pseudomonadota > Alphaproteobacteria > Rhizobiales > Xanthobacteraceae > BOG-931. The sequence continues at coordinate 4,325 of JAKAPE010000213.1, forward strand.
TTCGAAGACGGCGAGCAACGAAAGCTGAAGCTCTCACTGCGCGATCTTGCGGTCGAAAAACCCGGCAACGTCGAGAACGCGTCGATTTTTCGCACCGCGACCAGCGAGGTGGACAGCGCTCTCGTCTGCATCGGCGGCGATGCCGATTTGGCCTATTTGGGGCGGCACGACCTGATGGAAAATGGCAAACTGGCGGTCGATCCGTGGGGCCGCACGCGGGATCACCGTATCTTTGCCGGCGGCGATGCCTCCAACGTCGGGTCGGGTACCGTGGTCGGCGCCATCAACACCGGCAAACGGGCCGCTCTGGCGATCGACGAGCGGCTGCGCGGCAGAAAACTCGATGCGGCGGCTGTCCAGTTCGCGGAAGGTCCCGGTGTCGCCGCCGCGATCGCCGTCGGTAACATCGCATTTGGCTCTTCGACCCGTGCCGGCCAAGCCAAATCGGTCCCCGGCCCGCAAGCCATCAACATGCATTTCTTTCGAAAAACGCCGCGCGACGAAAGCCCGCGTCGCACTCCAAAGGACTCGACCTGGAACTTCGATGAGGTCGATTTCGGCCTCGGTTCCGACGCGGCCGCTGCGGAGGCGGAGCGTTGTTTCCATTGCGGCGTATGCACCCACTGCGACATCTGCCTCAACGTCTGTCCAACCGGCGCCATCAGCAAGGTCGACGGTGCCTATCGAATTGACAACGCCAAATGTACGGGCTGCCGCGTTTGTGTGGCGGAATGTCCGCGCGGCGCGATGAGCATGCCGCAGACCGGCGTCTGCATCGGCTGCGGCTACTGTACGACCTGGTTTGAATGCCCATCGCTCATAGCCGGACCCGGCGGCCTGGTGGACATCGATCGGCGAACCTGCATCGATTGCGGCGTTTGCGTCCGGGTCTGCGCGCAAGGCGCCATACGGCCGCGGCAAAGCCCAGCCGCCGAGGTGCGCCAATGAAATGCCAGGCGATCATTGCTGGGGTGGGCGGCCAAGGCGTGCTCTTCGCCGCCAGGATCTTAACCGAGACGGCGCGTCGGAACAACCTGCCGGTGCTCAGCTCGCAGACGTTCGGCATGGCCCAGCGCGGCGGTTCGGTCATGACGCATCTGAAGATCGGCGCTTTTGCCGGCTCGTTGATCCGCGAAGGCGACGCCGATCTGTTGTTGGGGCTCGACTGCGTCGAGGCTCACCGCACTCTGCCTTATCTTCACTCCAAACAAGCCGGCAGGAGCGCGGTCTGCATCGTCAATGCCCCGAATGCGCGCGCATTTCCCGACCGGCGTGTGCTCGGTTTGCTCAGCGACATGGGCGTCGCCATTCACACCTGCCAAGCCGACGGCGAGGCGTTGAAGATGCATAATCCTTTGCTGGCCAACCTTGTGTTGCTCGGATTCGCGTCGCGTCGGGAAGGCTTTCCTTTTCCCTACGACGAGGTTCGTGAGGCCACCGAAACCTTAAGCAATCAATCGCAGCGCCAGGTCAACCTGGAGGCACTGGCACGGGGTCTGTCGCTTTAGCGCCAAAAAACGCCCCCGGACGCAGCCGGGGGCTACAGGACCGGGAAACCAGTCCCGCCATCGACTCACGCCACCTTGAGATTCTCCGCGGACGTCCTACCGCGGTTGGTTACCAGCTCGTATTCGACCACCTGCCCCTCATTGAGCGTGTGCAGGCCAGCGCGCTCGACCGCCGATATGTGAACGAACACGTCCTTCTCGCCGGTCGTCGGCTTGATGAAGCCGAAGCCTTTGGTGAGGTTAAACCACTTGACGGTGCCTTTCTGCATCGTCTGTCTCCTGAAGTCAGTCCGGATGTCGATGACGACACGGAGCAGTCCCCACGCGCCGCGCGCAAGTGCTGAGATCCGTGCCACAAGCCAGATTTTGGGGGAAGTCCGAAACGATCGTGTCGCCAAGACAGCACCGGCCGGATGGCCAAAATCCGATTGCCGTCAAAGCAAGCCGGACAAATGCGGCGCAAGCATGGCTGCAACGAGCCGCGCAAGGACGCGGCCGTCGCCAGCACTGCAGCAAATATCTGGCGCGCGATCGCCCGCCAACGTTAACGAACCCTCACTCCGGCTTGCAGCTGACGTTCGGGATCGGCGTTGCGCGCGGACCCCCATTTCGCTGCCCACGATCATCCGATCGTCCGGGGCGGTTTGTGCGGCTGCCTCGGTCTTTATGCATGCAATTAATCTGTATGCACGCAATTAATCAGCATACGATTCGTAAGCTCACTGCAGTCAGCGACCCCGGGCCAAGTCCCCGACCCCGAACCCCGACCTTGAGTCGCCCGCGGCCGGCTCTCGCCCGGGAAGCCGGCCGCATCAATAGCGAGCGATAGAGACCTTTAACGAGTCTGGTCTCAAGCATCTCCAATTTTTCGCTAGGCCGGTTAAAAAAATGCGTCGTTTCGGCGGCGCGCCAGCGATATAATCTCGCGATCTGTTAAGCGCCGATCATTGTCACAACCAAGGCCGCGCTGGTCATTTGCGCAAGCGGCGCGGCGCATGTGCGGTTTCAGGCTTGCTGGTCAACCATTTGACCCTTTCCGTGGAGTCGTTAGACAAGAGCCGTGCCGTGCATCGAAGGCAGAAGAACGTAGTGCGCCAGGACGAAGCAACGCGAAAGCAAGAACCGCCCGTTTGGCATACATTGACGGCCGCCGCTGCCGCGTACGAACTCGTCTCCGATCTCGATCATGGCCTCGCGTCCGACGAAGCGGCGCGTCGCCTCGATCAAGAAGGGCCGAACGAGATTCGCGAACGAGGACGACGCAGCCTGCTTGGCATCGCCGTCTCCCAATTTCGCGATTTCATGATCCTGATTCTGATTGCCGCTGCGATCGTCTCGGGATTCATCGGCGACGCCAGTGACACGATTGTTATTTTGGCGATCGTGCTGTTGAACGCGATGATAGGCTTTGCGCAGGATTATCGCGCTGAGCGCGCGATGGCCACACTCAAGAGCCTCTCCGCTCCCAAGGCCGTCGTTGTCAGGGACCGCCGGCGGCATACCATTGCTGCCCTGCAGATCGTTCCTGGTGACATCGTGTTGCTGGAAGCCGGGACCGTCGTTCCCGCGGACCTGCGTCTGATTGAAGCCCCTCAGCTTAAGATCAACGAAGCAGCGCTGACGGGTGAGGCGGTGCCGGCCGAAAAGTGCACGGCAGCGCTGGCGGATACATCGCTTCCGCTTGCCGAGCAGTCCGATATGGCCTTCAAAGGAACCGTCGTTACCTATGGCCGAGCGCGCGGCATAGCCGTCGCGACCGGCATGACGACACAAATCGGCAAGATCGCCGGGATGCTGGAGGCGGTGTCGGAGGCGCAAACGCCGCTTCAAAGGCGATTGGCTACATTCGGGCGGCAGCTCGCTTTGGCGATACTCGTCGTATGCGCTGTTGTCTTCGCCGCCGGAATGTGGCGCGACGAGCCGGTTTTGCTTATGCTGCTCACATCATTGAGTCTTGCAGTCGCAGCCATTCCCGAAGCATTGCCGGCCGTAGTCACGGTGATACTGGCATTGGGAGCCCGCGTTATGGCGGCCAACCGCGCTTTGGTACGGCGCCTGCCTGCGGTCGAAACACTGGGTTCGGTCAGCTTCATTTGCACCGATAAAACGGGAACGCTGACCTTAAACGAGATGCGGGCATCCGAGATCTATGTGTCCGGTCGCCGTCGCGCGGCATCTGCGCTTAACGGCAGCAAAGGATCGGATCGGCAGCTTCTTGTCGCACTGGCGCTTTGCAATGACGCGGAACGCGGCGCCGGCGACAATGCAACCGGCGATCCAACGGAAGTCGCGTTGTGGCGCGTTGCGGCTGAAGCTGGATTCGACAAACAGCGGCTCGAAAGCAGCATGCCGAGGCTACTGGAGTTCCCGTTCGATTCCGAGCGTAAACGAATGACCACTCTCCATCGCACCCACTCCGGCTTGGTTGCTTACACCAAGGGCGCGCCGGAAACAGTGTTGGACTGTTGCCGGATGACGATGGAGGACGATGGCGTTGCACCCATCGACCGCGGTCGCACGCTGCAAATCGCAGAAGCCATGGCGGAAGAGGGTCTTCGCGTACTCGCCGT
>JAKAPE010000214.1 GCA_021811945.1 Pseudomonadota bacterium
CGCGATGACGCGCTCGATCGGGCCGCCCGGCGCAAACTGCACCACCACGAAAGACACCAGCATGATCCCGAACAGGGTGGGGATCATCAACAATATGCGGCGGATGATGTACGCGATCATTCAGTCCTGGGCGGCTGTTGTATTCGAACCATCGGGATCACAGCATGCAAGTCGATCAGGACAACGTCTCTCCGCGGGAGAGCGGGCAAAAGATGGACATCGCGGCATGGCGGCATGGCGGCATGAATGGGAATCACGACCGCGATCCTGTCCTAGCCGCTTTTGCGGCATCCCACCACCAGATGGTAGGGAAGGCGGAAATGCCGTATTGCGGCAGCGGGTCGGGTCGGCCGAAACGGTCCCAGCGCGCGCTGCGCAGTTTGCCATAATACCATTGCGGCACGACGTAATTGTTCCAAAGGAGCACGCGGTCGAGCGCCTTGGTGGCGGCGACAAGATCGGCCCGGTCCCTGGCAAAAATGACCGCGTCGATCATGGCGTCGACCGCCGGATTCTTGATGCCGGCAAGGTTGAGCGAGCCCGGCTGATCCGCGGCCTGCGAGCCCCAATAGGCCCGCTGTTCATTGCCGGGCGACAGCGATTCGCCCCAGGAATAGGTTATGATATCGAAGTCCCGGTTGCGCAGCCGGTTCTCGTATTGCACGCCGTCAACGGTGCGCACGGTCACGGTCATGCCGACGCGCTCAAGCAAGGGCTTGTAGAACAGATAGACGCGCTCGAAGGCGGGATCCTCGGCGAGGAATTCGATCGCGTAAGGCATGCCGGTCCTGCTGTCGACCAGCTTTTCGTTGCGCACCTCGTATCCCGCTTCCCGCAAGAGCCGCATCGCGGCACGCAGGTTCCTGCGCTCCGCTTCGGCACTGCCGCCCACCGGATTGGAGTAGGGCGTGGTAAACAGCTCAGGCGGAACCTTGTCGCGCACCGTTTGCAGGATTTCGAGCTCGCGCCCGCTCGGCAGTCCGCTCGAAGCGAGCTCGGTGCCGGCGAAATAGCTGGCGACACGCTTATACTGGCCGAAGAAAAGCTGCTTGTTCATCGCCTCGAAATCGAAGGCGAAATTGAGCGCCCGCCGCACCCGCGAGTCTTGGAATTTGCGGCGACGGTTGTTGAGGACGAAGGCCTGCATGACGCCAACATTGCGGATGGGAAATTCCTCGAGCACGACCCGTTTGTCTTCAACTGCGGGAAAGTCATAGGCGGTGGCCCAGTTCTTGGCGCTGTTCTCGGAGCGCCAATCCACCGTGTCGGCCTTGAACGCCTCGAGCGCGACCGTGGAATCGCGGAAATATTCAAATCGCAGTTCGGCGAAATTGTCGCGGCCTATATTGACGCTGAGATTACTGCCCCAGTAATGCGGCACGCGCGCATAGACAATGGTGCGGCCGGCGGAAAACTCCTTGATGCGATAGGGGCCGCTGCCGAGCGGCGGCTCCAGCGTGGTCGCGCCGACGTCGCGCTTTCGTCCGTTCTTGTCGGTGCCTTCCCACCAATGTTTGGGCAGGATCGTGAGCTGACCGACGATCTGCGGCAGCTCGCGGTTGCCGGGAGAATCGAAGATGAAGGTAACGTCGCGCGCGCCGGTCTTTTCCGCCCTGACAACGTGACGGTAATAGGCGGCGAACTGTGGACTGTATTTCTTGAAGACGGCAAGCGAGAAGATCACGTCCTCGGGCGTGATCGGCGCGCCGTCATGCCATCTCGCCTCTGCGCGCAGCCGATAGCAGGCCCAGGAAAAATCGTCCGGATAGCGCATGGCCTCGGCAATCAGGCCATATTCGCTCGATACCTCGTCGAGCGCCGGCACGAGAAGCCTGTCGTGGATGAGGTCGATGCCGGAGGCGAGCGCGCCTTTGACGCCGGCGATCGCAGTGTTGAAGTTGTCGAAGGTACCGAGCGCGATCTGCCGCGCCGTGCCGCCCTTCGGCGCGTCCGGATTGACATAGTCGAACCGCGCGAAGTCCGGCGGATATTTGAGGTCGCCGAACAATGAGACGCCGTGGCGCCAAGTCGGGGCTGTCGCCGGCCCAATTGCCGGCTCATGTGCGGCCGCCTTTTGGGTGGCGTCTTGGGCAAGGGCGTTGCCGGTCCCGCCGAGGATGGACAACCCGCGATCGGCGCAAGCGACGAGCGCAGAGGTGAGCAGGGTTCGACGGTTCACGCGATGCTCCAATAAAATCGCGCCCGCGCGGGCACTGCGGCGATCGCCGGCCGTCTCTAAGTGCTTTTCAATTGCGGCGCCAGCATGCCGCCGCGAGCCCGCGACGAAATGGCCTTCAAATTCCCGTGCAGAGGATCAGGCCGCGCCGTGCCGGTGCAGCGCGCATATTCTTCTCTCGATCACCGTACCAGCACGTTGCTGAACTGCCACGGATCGTCGCGGTCAATGGCTTCGGGGAACAGTTCACCGCGGTGGTCAAGCGGCGTCCAGTCGGTATAGCGGCCGATCACCGGTCCGAGATAGGGCCGTTGGATTTCGAGGCAGCGGCGAAAATCCATTTCGTCGGCCTCCACGATGCCGCAGTCGGGATTTTCCAGCATCCAGACGATGCCGGCGAGCACGGCTGAGGAAACCTGCAACCCGGTCGCGTTCTGGTACGGAGCCAAAGCCCTGGTCTCCTCGATGGAGAGCTGCGAGCCGTACCAGTAGGCGTTCCGCTCGTGGCCATAGAGCAGGACGCCAAGTTCGTCGATGCCGTCGACGATGTCCTCCTCGTCGAGAATCTTCCACCGCGGCTGCGGCCGCCATCCGGCGCCGGCCATCTCGTGGAGCGAGAGCACGGCGTCGTCACAGGGGTGATAGGCGTAGTGGCAGGTCGGCCGATAGACGGCCTTGCCGTCCTCCCAAAGAGTAAAATAATCGGCGATCGAGATCGACTCATTGTGCGTGATCAGGAAAGCGAGCTGCGCCGTGGCGGTCGGCGTCCAGGAGCGCACGCGCGTGCCGGCCCCCGGTTGCGTCAGATAGATGGCCGCGCCGCAGCCAAAATCGTGCCGGCGGCCGTTCGCCGGCATTTCCCTTTCGTGCGTGCCCCAGCCTAGTTCGGACGGCTGAAGGCCTTCGGCGCAAAAGCCCTCGACCGACCAGGTGTTGACGAACATGCCGCGCGGCTTCGGCTTGCGCGCGCGCTGGGTGTCGCGTTCGGCGATGTGGATGCCCTTGACGCCGGCGCGCTGCATCAGCCGTGCCCAGGCGGCGCGGGTCTTGGGCTCCTCCACATCAAGACCGACCGCCGCCACAACGTCAAGGAGCGCCTGTTTGACGAACCACGACACCATTCCGGGATTGGCGCCGCAGCAGCTCACGGCAGTGATGCCGCCGGGACGACGGCGGCGCAGCGCCAATACGCCTTCGCGCAGCGCATAATTGGAACGCTGCGGAATCGACCGTCGCGGGTCGGTGTACAGCCCGGGCCAGGGCTCGACCACGGTGTCGATATAAAAGGCGCCAACGTCTTTGGCGAAGTCCATCAGATCGACCGAGGAGGTATCGACCGAAAGGTTGACGATCATTCCGCGTCCGGGTCCCGTGGTCAGCAGCGGCGCGAGCATGGCCCGGTAGTTATCGCTGGTGATCGGCGCATGGATGAAACGCAATTCGCGCGCGTCCAACAGCCGCCGATCCGCATCCTCAGGCGCAATGGCGACAAACTTCCTGCGGTCGAAGCCGATGTGGCGCTCGAGAAGCGGCAGCGTTCCCTTGCCGATCGAGCCGAAGCCGATCATCACGATCGGGCCGTCGAAGCGCGCATGCATCGGCCAGGCATCGGATGCGGCATGGGCAGCGCGCGTCGTGGCGTCCATATTGATTGCTCCTTGCAGATTCGACCGACAGTTAAACGAGCGTTTCCAGTGTGGCGGTTCAGAAGTCCGCATCATTCTTGCCGCAAGCTCGCCATGCGGACTTCTGAACCAAAGCCGCGCTAGATCAATAAGTTGCCAGTGTCCTTCGATTCCGAAGTTCGCAAACGAGCGAGCCGCAAAATGAAGCGAACTTCGGAATCGGGACACCAGGCGCAGGCGCGACGCCCCATAGTCGGGATGGCTGCGTGATGCAAGAGTTATGGCAATAGCCGTCTGTCGTACGGCGGACGGGCGAAGCCGGGGAAAATTCGTGTTCAACCGGACGGACCGTCGAGTATCGCAACGAAACTGAAACGTTGAGCGTCGCGACGGGGGCCGCACCGACGTTTCGGCGCCGCCATAATTGTTGACAGAAACCAAAAAACATCGGCGGCAAAAAGCCCGCATTTTATCGACTCGCCGGCGTAAGAAATGATTATGGGTCTGACGGTAAATTGGGCGCGGCCTTGTGCGGGGTTAATGGCAGCATGCGTATCGTCGTGGTGGATCCAAGTCGCACGGTCTTGAAGGCCGTCTCGCGGCTGCTCGAACGCGAAGGCCATCAGGTGAAAGCCTTTGTCGACGCCAGGGAAGCGCTCGATTGCATCAAATCGGACCGCGAGGTCAGTGCGCTGATCACCAGCGCCGAGCAGACTTCGATGTCCGGCCTCGAACTGTGCTGGGAGACGCGACTGCTCTGCGGCCGCGACCGCACGATCTACATCATCTTGATGTCGTCCAATTCGGAGCAGCAGCAGCTCATCAACGCGCTCGACAGCGGCGCCGACGAGTTCATCCGAAAGCCCCCGCCGGCGAGGAGCTTTACGCGCGGCTGCGCTCGGCCGAGCGGCTGCTCGGCTTGCAGCGCGAGCTTATCCGCCTGGCGATGGTCGATCCGTTGACCGGCGTTTTCAACCGGCGTGCCTTTTTCGAGAAGGCCGCGCAGGAATGGCCGGCGGCGACTCCTTCCCGGACGTCCGCCGCGGTCATGTTCGACGTCGATCATTTCAAGCGGATCAATGACGTGTACGGACATGACGTCGGAGATCAAGTGCTGCGCGCCATCGGCAAAGAGGCGCTCGGCGAGCAGGCGGTGGTTGGTCGTCTCGGCGGCGAGGAGTTTGCCGTCCTCTTCGACGGCGCCAATCTCGCGGTCGCCGCAGAGCGCGCCGAGCGCCTTCGCGCCAAGCTGGCCGCGCTGTCGTTCGAGACCGAGCGCGGCAAGATATCGGTGACCTGCAGTTTCGGCGTCGCCGAACGACAGCCCGGCGAGACCGTAGATCGGGTTCTCAAACGCGCCGACGCGGCGCTCTACAGGGCCAAGAACGACGGGCGCAATCGCGTCGTCGCGGCACGACCGGAAGATTTCGCTTGGGGCGAGACGCGATGGTCGGGCCTGGTGCGGCACGATGATCGTAACGCGCCCGCAGGTCGCAACCAACGGCCATTGTCGCCGGCGCAGAGCGAACTGCTCGCCCGGTGGTCCGACAATGTGGAGGCGGAAATGCAAACGATGTCCCGGTCCCCGAACGACGGCGCCGGCCCGCTGCGCGCGAGCCGCGCATTTGTGCTCGACGACGAGCCGCAGATTGCGGCGCTCGTCTGCAAGGTGCTGGAGGCATGCGGGCTCCAGTCGCAGCAGTTCACGACATGCGAACCGTTCTTGGCCGAAGTCAAGACCGCGCCTCCCGATCTGATCGTGCTCGACCTTGCTCTCGGCCAGTCGGATGCCGTCGAGGTCATCCACCGTCTCAAAGCGATGAGATATCACGGCAAGGTTCTTCTTATCAGCGGCCGGCACGAGACGACGCTCAATGAGATAACTCAGATCGGCGAAAGGCACGGTCTTGCCATGTTGCCGCCGCTGAAAAAGCCGTTTCGCCCATCGGATATCAAGGAGCGGCTGTCGACCCACGTCGTCGCGGCGGCACATTCCAAGGACCGCGACGCCGAGAGCGGCGAACGGGCGCCAAGGAAAGCCCCGCTGCAGCTCCTCGAAGCCGTGCGCAACAACTGGCTGGAACTCTGGTATCAGCCGAAGTTCGATTTGAAGTCGTTCCTGATCTGCGGCGCCGAGGGCCTGGTGCGGGCCCGGCATCCGCTGCTCGGCATCATCACGCCCGCCGACCTGTTGCCGCCGGCCGGCGATCCGAATTTCCAGCCGCTGACCAGGTTCGTGATCGAGCGCGCCATGGCCGACTGGAAGCAATTTGCCGAGCAGGGTTTGCCGCTGCGGCTGTCGGTCAACGCTCCGGTCTCGGTCATTCACACGCCGGCATTCATCACGCTGATCCGTTCGGCCTTGCCGCGCGACCCGGGATTTCCCGGCCTCATCGTCGAAGTCACCGAGGATGAAGTGATCGGTGACAGCGAGTGGGCGCGCGAAGTTGCAAACCAACTGAAGCTCTATAACGTCGCTCTCTCGATCGACGACTTCGGGTCTGGCTTCGCTTCGCTGTCGCGGCTCAACGAGCTGCCGTTCGTGGAGGTGAAGATCGACCGCAGCTTCGTTACCGGTTGCGCCACGAACGAGCTCAAGCACAGTCTTTGTCAAACCGTCGTCGACCTCGCCCACCGTTTCGGCGCCACCGCCTGTGCCGAAGGCGTGGAGACGGTCGAAGAGCTTCGCGCCCTGATGGCCATGGGCTGCGATTCCGCGCAGGGCTTCCTGTTCGCCAAGCCGATGCCGGCTGGACAGCTCGCATCGGCATTGCGCAGCGCGTCGCCGCTAGCTGTTCGCGCGCTGCTGCGCGCACCTGCCGCGGATGACATGCGGCGGGCGCAAAGCGCTTGAACATGGGGCAGCGAAATCCACGGAATTCCGCGCAAAACGAACGCCACTTAACTTCCCCAAAGATCAAAAGGCATCGACTCATGCAAGTCGCACATATGTCCTGGCATCCGGCAAACGGCTGGTCGCCGACTGCCGGCATCGACTGCGATCTGGTGCTTTATTTCGGTACTCGCGCGGTGCTCGAAGATAGCGCCCGTTTCCGGGAATTGCGGGCGGCGTTCCCCAAGGCCCACATTGCCGGTTGCAGTACCGGCGGGCAGATTTGCGACGATGGGATCAGCGACAACGACGTGACCGCGGTGACGATGCGGTTTGCCGCTGCAAAGCTGCGCTTGGCGTGCAGCTCGATCCCGAGCCAGGAACATTCGCGCCAGTGCGGGACGGCAATCGGCGAAATCTTGCGAGCCGACGATCTCGCCGGCATCTTTGTTCTGTCCGACGGACTCAACGTCAATGGCAGCGAGTTCGTCGCCGGCATCACCGGCGCCATCGGCCGGCACGTGCCGCTGACCGGCGGGCTCGCTGGCGACGGCGTCCGGTTCGAACAGACCCTAGTCGGAGGCGATTGCGCGCCGGCTTCCGGCAACATCGCTGCCGTCGGCTTTTGCGGGCCGATCCGCTTTGGCCATGGCAGCGCCGGCGGCTGGGACGAGTTCGGTCCGCGGCGGCGCGTTACGCGATCCAAAGGCAACATCCTTTACGAGCTTGATGGCGAGCCCGCGCTCGATCTTTACGAGCGCTATCTCGGCGAAGAGGAAGTCAAGGGCCTGCCCGGCACGGCGCTGCTGTTTCCCCTGCTCATTCGCGATCCGCAACGCTTAGACAGCGACGTGGTGCGCACCATCTTGGCGATCGATCGCAGCGACCGCTCGATGACCTTCGCCGGCGACGTACCGGAAGGCTGGGTGGCTCAGCTCATGCGGGGCAATTTCGACCGCCTTGCCGCCGGCGCAGCCAGAGCCGCCCGGCAGGCCCGCTCAGGCCTGCGCAACGGCGGCGACCGCGACGGCGTGGCGCTCTTGGTGAGCTGCATTGGGCGCCGCCTGCTGATGGGACAGCGCACGGTTGAAGAGATCGAAGCGGTCGGTCACGAGCTGGGGCCGCGCTTGGCGCGTGTCGGCTTCTATTCGTATGACGAAATCTCTCCTCACGGCGCGTCGGGTGTTTGTCAGCTACACAATCAGACAATGACCGTCACTACCGTCACCGAGGATGCCTGACCTCGCGCACCGACTTTTTGCCCGGCAATTGGCCAAGGCGAGAACGGCCAACGGCGACGTCGACCTGACGGTGCTCGCCGACCTGGTCGTGTCCGCCTACGAGGAGATGGAGCGCGGTCGGCGGCGGACCGACCGCTCGATCTCCTTGATGGCCCGGGAACTGGAGGAACGCCTCGCCGAAGGCGAGCGTTCCGCCGAGCTTTTGCACGCGCAAAAACTCCAACTGGACACCGCGCTCAACAACATGTCGCAAGGCCTGTGCATGTCTGACGCGCAGGGCCAAGTGGTCCTGCACAATCCACGTTATCTGGAGATCATGGGACATTCGGCCGAGTTTGTGAGCGCGCACCCCTCGCTGCTCGAAAGGTTCAAGCTTCTTGCACAAAGGGGATGGTACAAGGACGATCCCGACCAACACTATGCACAGCTTGTGCAAGACCTGCGCCTGGGGAAGACCGTTGTCACAACCGTGTATCCGCCGGGTGGCAAGGTGGTACGCAT
>JAKAPE010000215.1 GCA_021811945.1 Pseudomonadota bacterium
GCCGTGCGTCATTGATAGTGCGTGGCCGGTAAGACACGCTAGCCAGCCGCATCTCCCCGGTATCCGGCGAAATCACCCCGCTCAGCACCTTGACCAAGGTTGATTTGCCGGCGCCGTTTTCGCCGAGCAGGCCGCAAACTTCGCCTGCGTTCAGCGCGAACGACACATCACTCAGCGCGACTGTTGCGCCGTATCGCTTGCTGAGCGCGCACGCGACCAGTACGGGCGTCATTTATGCCATCGCGGATGCTCGGCCAGCGCTCGCAATCGCCACTCCTTATCTCTCGGCCCTCTCTAGCGTCGTGGGACCTCTGGTCTGACCAATGATTAGGCCAAGAATGTGGCAATGTCAATTCGGCTTGTGGGAGGACCAGATGTTGTGGGTGAACGTGCTTTCGTAAATTTATGACGCCGGTTGTTGTCAAACTTGTGCGGCAGCTTCAAGATCCAGGAACTTACCGTTCCTGTCACCAATTCCTCCCCGCCAACCGCCCATTACCATTGTCCGACCATACCCAATCATAGCACGTGAAGGCAAAGAAATAACTGTATCTGGACTGTATCGTGCACCAATACCGCAATGGTCAAATATTCCGGTTCTTTGCTGCTTGGAGTGGGTAGCGGGCCCGTCCGGCAATCCCGGGCATGGCGCCCTGGGGAGGTCAGGCCGGACCGGAGAAACGGCCCCCAACCAAACCGAGAAACGCCACAGAAGGGGGTGGGACGGGAGTGCCCCTACCCCAGGGCAATCGCATTTCAGGCCTGAGCCAGGATTTTGGCCAGGAAAGCGTCACTGAGGGCGGCGCATCTGAGTTTTTTCGGCAGTGAACGCCGAGATGGCTCCTTGCGCAGCAGGTTCAGTGCCATGTGGCGCAGCACCGCGAGGTTCTCGGGTCCGTTGCCGATGCGGTTGCGGGCCTGGTCCTCGTTCATGCTCACGTCCAGCCGCCAGTGCAGCCTGTTCTCAATGCCCCAGTGCGCGCGGGTGATCTCACCGAACCGCTCGGTGTCATTGCCGAACTCAGCAGATAGTAGGCGGTCTCGGTGGTGGTCTTGCAGGCCAGCTCGCGCACCCGGACCATCTTGCCGACGGCAACCAGGCCGGGCCAATCATGCCGGTCCCGCAGCCACCTTATGTCGGTGGAGACCGTCGCGGTGCGGGTCTCGATCCGGCCGTGATCGCCATCCACCGCAGACTTTGCGGTGGTGACCCGGCTTGCCGGATCATCGAGAAACCGACGCACGTCGTCATGCAGGCGGCCCTGGTTGCCCTTCAGCGCCATGACGTAGTCGCCCTTCTGGTCAATCACCTGCTGGGCGATGGCACGCTGGCAGTTGAGCGCATCGACGGTGACGGTGCAGCCCTCCAGGCTGAGCAGTTTCAACAGTCTCTCGGCACCGCGGTGATCTCGTTCGACTGCGCCGCGGTGGCGATCTGCCCCAGCACCAATTGCTGCGCGCAGCCCAGGCGGACACCATGTGCAGGGGCGACTGGCCGCTGGCCGTGTCGAAGGAGCGGCGCAGCACCTTGCCGTCGATCGCGATGACGCCCTGGCAGGCCTCGGCGAAGCAGGTCATGAAGCGCTGGAAACAGGCGCGGAATTGCTCCGGATCGAGCCGGCGGAAGAGGCGGCTGAAGGTGTCGTGGCTCGGCGCACCGTGTGCCAATTTCAGGAAATCACGCAGAAACCCGAGCTTGGCTTCGGCGAACTCGGCCATGTTGGTGCAGTCTTCGCCGCCGGTCAGCACGGAGCAGAGCGCAATGACCAGCATCTCCAGCAGATCGTGCCGCCCGGCGTTGCCGGTGCGCGGGTCGTCCAGCCCGGCAAAGCAGGCAGCAAAACTATCCATGGAGGGCCTCAGCAGCAGTGTGACGCCAGAGCCAGAGATAGAATCCCTGCGCCGCCGCGCCGCAAGAGGCTCCAGGGCCTGTCAAGTTAATTCCATATGCGATTCCCCTGGCCCCTACCCACACCAAATAGCAACGAGGCAATATTCCTGTTGACCTCTGCGAAGCGACGATAGATGATACGTCATCAGTGGTCGGACCAATTCGGCATAACAGTATGTTCAGGTTCTTAGGAGGTTACGATGGCTGACGAGACAAATCGATCGGTCACCTGCCTCGAACGGCGGCAACTTCTGAAGACAGCGGTGGTTGCCGGCGCTGCGGTCGTCGCACCTGCTGCCCTGCGCGACGAGGCAGCGCAGGCACAGAGCCGGGACAGCACTCTGGTGATCGCTGCCCCAGCAACGCCACAGGGCCTCGACATTGAGTTCGACGTGAGCCTCGGCTCGATCGACTCGCTTGGCCCGCTTTACGAATACATGCTGGCGTACGACAAGATACCCGACCCGCAGAACCCAGACGTCCTGCGGGAAGATACCGCCGTGCATCCGGACCGGAAATACGGCCTCGCCCTGCGCGGCCGCCTCGCCAGCGACTGGGAAATCTCCGACAGCGGTAAGAAGGCGACCTTCAAGCTGCGCGAAGGCGTTAAGAGCAACTGGGGCAACACGTTCTCCGCCGAGGACGTAAAGTGGACCTGGGAGCGCAAATTCAACCTGAAGGGACAGGGGATTTTCCAGACCTCGGTGCTCGGCCTGAAGCATCCCGACCAAGTCAAGATCGAAGGCCCGATGGCAATCTCGTTCAACTTGGAAAAGCCGAGCCCGATCTTGCTGAAGCAGCAATGCAACCTGGCGAACCCGATCTATGACAGCAAAAAAATCAAGGAGGTCGGCGGTTCGGACGATCCATGGGGCGCCAAGTTTCTGCAGAACCAAAGCGCTGGCTTCGGTCCGTACCGGCTCAAGCAGCTGGTGCGCGGCCAGCAAGCGGTGTTCGAAGCGCGCAGCGACTACTGGGATACGGCCCCGTTCATGAAGACGGTAATCATGCGCGAGGTGCCGACTTCCGCCGCCCGCCTGTCGCTACTGCAGGGCGGCGCGGTCGATATCGCGCAGTTTCTCCAGCCGCGCGAATACATGAGCCTGAAAGGCGATAAGGCCGTCGCCTTCGATGCCGTAAACGCGTCTTATATGATTTGGCTAGAGCTAAACGCCAAAATCAAGCCGTTTGACAACGTGCAAGTGCGACGCGCGATGAACTTGGCGCTGCCGCGGGATGAGATCATCCGGACCATCTACTACGGACTTGCTGACCCGCAGAAGGCGCCAATGCCGTACATCTACCCGATGGCCAACCTGAGCTTCTTTGAATACAGCTACAATTTGGCGGCGGCGAAGAAATTGCTCGCCGAGGCCGGCTTCCCCAACGGGTTCAAGACGACGTTGAGCTATAACGCGGGCGATCCGACGCAGGAGCCGATCGCGCTGCTCTATCAGACGGCGCTGCGGCAGATCGGCATCGAGATCCAGCTGGACAAGCTACCTGCCGGCGTCTTCTACGAGAACGTCACCAAACGGCAGAAGCCGGTCATTTTCTACCTCGACTCGCCGTGGACGCCCGACCCTGGCTATTCGATGTTCCTCTATTTCCACAGCAAGAGCTACGTCGATTACAGCAACTATGATAACCCGAAGGTCAACGACCTGATCGAGAGCGGGCTGAAGACGCTGGATGATAGTGTCCGCAAAACCATCTATGACGAGGCACAGAAGACCGTCATGGACGAGGCCCCATGGGGTTTCATTGCGTATCCGAAGTACGCGCTGGCGCGCAAGGCCAACCTGAAGGGCTTCACCTACTACACATCCAACAACTTGCGCTTCCAGGACTTCAAGCGCGGCTAGGTCGGCTGGGGCCCCATCCAACGCGGCCTCCTTGCTGCCTTATCCTGCTGGGATATCCATGGTGCCACAGTTTTCCGCCCTGCTTCGCTCCGTCGGCCACGTTGCCCGGGTGCGGCCGCGCTTCGCGATCGGCTACGGAATCGTGGTAGCGACGCTGCTCGCGGCGCTGCTGGCGCCGCTCGTCGCACCCTATTCGCCGATCGAGGCCAATCCGGCGCAGTTCCTGCAATCCCCGGACTGGCACCACCTGTTCGGCACCGACGCCGTCGGGATGGATGTGTTCAGCCGCACCGTCTACGCACCGCGCATCGACTTGACTATTGCCATCGCCGGCACCCTGATCTCCGCGGTTGTCGGCTCGGTCATCGGGGCGCTGGTCGGCTATTACAGTTCCGGCCGCGGTGTGCGCGTCTGGCTTGCCTACGGCGTGATGCGCGCTGCCGACGTGTTGCAGGCCTTCCCCGTCTTCGTTTTCGCGATTGCGCTGGTGGCGAGTCTGGGCCAGAGCATTCAGACCGTCGTGCTGGCGATCGCTTTCGTCAACGCGCCGATCTACCTGCGACTGATGCGCTCGCAGGTGATTTCGATCCGCGAGATGCGCTATGTTGAGGCCAGTCTGGTCGCCGGCCTGTCGGACATGCGCACCATCTTCCGCCATATCGTGCCGAACGCCATCGGCCCGGTGCTGGCGCAATTGTCGGTCAATGTCGGCTGGGCGATCCTGCTCACGGCGGGCCTGAGCTTCGTTGGTGCGGGCGTGCGCGCGCCAGCCCCGGAATGGGGTAGCATGATCGCCATGGGGTTCCAGAACGTCGTCACCGGGCAGTGGTGGCCGTCCGTGTTCCCAGGGCTTGCCCTGGCGGTGAGCGTGTTCGGCTTTTCGCTCGTCGGCCTCAGCATCGAGGTATTCGCCGATCCGGTGAAGCGTCGCGGATTGCTGCGCGACATGGAGACCGCACGCAAAGCCAACGGTGCGCGCGCGACCCGGACCGTCGCCGGCGTTGGGCCATGAATCTTCTTCTGTTCATTGGTCGCCGCCTGCTGTTTATCGCGCCGCAACTGCTCGGCATCGTGTTAGTTAGCTTCATGTTGGTGAAATCGATCCCCGGGGATCCTGCGGTGCTCATGCTCGGCCCCACCGCGACACCGGAAGCGATTGCGTCACTGCGCAACAGCCTCGGCCTGGATTATTCCTTGCCGGTGCAATTCTGGATCTATTTGCAGCATCTGGCGCTTGGCGACCTAGGCACGTCCTGGCAGACCACTCGTCCTGTGCTGGAAGACCTGCTGCAGCGCTTTCCGGCCACCCTGGAACTGGTGACATTGGGTTTGCTTACGGCGGTGGTGATCGGCATTTCGCTCGGCCTCGCCTCGGCGTTCAACCGACACGGCGTCCTGGCGCGGATCGCCGACTTCTACGGCCTCGGCGCCGGTTCGTTACCCGATTTCTGGCTCGCGCTCGTCTTAATCTTCGTGTTCTATACCCTGCTGCAATGGGTGCCGGCGCCACTGGGCCGCATCGACATTGCCGTCATCCCACCCAATCCCATCACTGGCTTTCTCACCGTCGATTGCCTGCTGACTGGCAACTGGGAGGCGCTACGATCGGCGTTGGGCCACCTGCTGCTGCCGGTAATGACGCTCGGCCTTATCAATGCCGGGCCAATCCTGAAGATGACGCAATCTACAATGGAAAAGATTCTGCAGTCAGATTTCAGCCACTACCAAGTCCTGTGCGGTATCCCGCACAGGATGGTGGTGCGGCACGCGCTGCACAATGCCCTGCCGTCGGTGGTCACGATCATCAGCGTGCTCTATGGCTATCTGATCGGCGGCGCCGTGCTGGTGGAGATTGTGTTCAGCTGGGGTGGCGCCGGCCAGTATGCCGTGCAGGGCGTGCTTAATTCCGACCTATATCCGGTGCTGGGATTCGTGCTATTCTCCGCTATATTTTCGCTTTTTGTGTATCTCTTCGTCGACATCATCTATTTCACGATCGACCCGCGGATCGGACATTGAGGAACGATACGCCGATGCACGCGCCTGTGGCACCCGGTTTGCTTCCCGGGCGCGCCGCAGCGCTGAAGATTACCGGACTGCGAGTTGAGTTTCCGACTATTACGGGCCAGTCGAAAGTCGTGGTCCGCGACCTCGATCTTGCGATCGGCGCAGGGGAAATTGTCGGTCTGGTCGGCGAGTCCGGCGCCGGCAAGACCACGCTCACCCGCTCCATCCTGAACCTGACGCCGACGCCGGGCCGCATTGCCGCCGGCAGCGTGTGTTTCGGCGGCCTCGATCTGTTGCGCCTGCCGGAACGCGATCTGCAACGTATGCGCGGCCGCGACCTGTCCGTGGTAGTGCCTAATCCCCGCGGCGAGTTGAACCCTCTGCTTACCGTCGGCAAGCAGATCGTGAACATCGCGCGGGTACACCTGAACCTTGACGGCAAAGCAGCGCAAGTGGTCGCTCTGGACATGCTGCGAGCAGTGCAAATTCCCGATCCGGAGCGCCGGATGAAGGCCTACCCTCACGAACTGTCGGGCGGCATGGCGCAGCGCGTCGTCATCGCCATCGCGCTTGTCTGCTCACCACGCTTCATCATTTCCGACGACGCCACCAGCGGCCTCGACGTGACCGTGCAGGCGCAAATCCTGGCGTTGTTGCGGCAGCTCGTGCGGGAACGCGACAGCGCGATGCTGTTCATCACGCGCGATGTCGGCATCGCCGCGCATTTCTGCGATCGTGTGGCCGTCATTTACCAAGGTGAAATCATGGAACTGGCGCCGTGCGAGGCGCTGTTCCTGAGCCCCCGGCACCCGTACACGGCCATGCTGCTGGCCGCGTTCTCTCACAATCCGCGGCTCCGTCGCGGCTGGAGCGGTCCGGACACCGCCCCGCGTCAGGATGGCACGCAGCCGGGCTGTGTCTATGCCGGCCGCTGCCCACGCGCTCAGCCGCTTTGCGTAGGCTCGAAGCCGGTGCTGGGCGAAGTGACGCCCGGACACTGGGCGCGTTGCTATTTTCCGTTGGAGACGGCATGAGCCCGGTGCTGGAGGTCGAAGGACTTTATAAGCGGTTTCCCATCGCCGGGTCGCGCAGCGTGGTGCAGGCGATCAACGGCGTGTCGTTCTCGATCGGGCCGGGCGAGACTCTGGGCCTGGTGGGGGAGAGCGGCTCCGGCAAGACCACGGTCGGACGCTGCATCGTTGGCTTGATTGAAGCGTCTGCGGGGACGCTGCGGTTCAAGGGCGCAAACATCTCCATGCCGCGGGCACGCCGGCCGCGCGACCTGTTCGGCAAGATCCAGCTGGTCTTCCAGGAGCCGGCAGAATCGCTTGATCCGCTGATGCGGATCGGTCGCTCAATCGAGGAACCACTGCTGACGCGGGGCGGCTCGGCCGTGGAGCGGCGGGAACGCGTACTGCGGGCGGTGGAGCAAGTGGGGCTGCGCCGGGAGATGCTCGACCTCTATCCGGCGGAGCTGAGCGCCGGCCAGCAGCAGCGTGTTGGCATCGCGCGGGCGATCATCACGCGACCCGAGCTTATCGTGCTCGATGAGCCGACCTCCGCCCTCGATCCCACCGCTCGCGCCGAGATCATTGAACTGCTGATGAAGATCCAGCGCGAACTTGGCACGTCCTATCTGTTCATCTCCCACGACCTCAGCACGGTGCGTTTCATCAGCCACCGCATCGCCGTGATGTATCTCGGCATGGTCGTCGAACAGGGCGACGCCGCCGAGGTGTTCGCGCAGGCGCGCCATCCCTACAGCGTCGGCCTGCTGTCCTCGGTACTGCTGCCGCACCCGCATCTGTCGATCGAGGCGAACATCAGCCTCAAGGGCGAGATCCCAAGCCCGATCAACTTGCCGTCCGGCTGCTACCTCGCCTCGCGCTGTCCACTGGCTGAGGAACGGTGCCGCCACGCGATGCCGCCGGCAGAGGATGTCGGCGGTGGCCATCTCGTGCATTGCTTCCGCCACCGCGACGTGGCGCGGTACGATCGCATAACCGACACGTTCGAACAGTTCCAGCAGGAAGCCGAACGGATCCTGGGGATCCATGACGGGCTGCCGGCTGCTTGAGAGGGGAGACATCAACATGAACAGGCTGCAAGGACGGATGGCGCTCGTGACTGGCGGGGCGGACGGGATCGGCCGCGCGATCGCCCTCGCCTTCGCGCGCGAGGGCGCGGCAGTCGCTATCCTGGACCGCCGCAGGGCCCTCGCGGAGCAAACGGCACAGAAAATTGCTGCACTCGGGGCCAAGTCCTTCGCGGTTGCGGCAGACGTTGGCGACGAAGCGCAGGTGAAGGCTGCCGTTGCGCAGGTCGACTCGGCGCTCGGGCGCATCGACATCCTGGTGAACAACGCCGGGATCGACACCACGTCCCGCATCATCGACATGCCGACGGAGATGTGGGACGAAATGATCCGGGTGAACCTGCGCAGCATCTTCCTGTGCACGCGTGCCGTCCTGCCCGGCATGACGCAGCGGAAATGGGGACGCATCATCAGCACGAGCTCGCAGCTTGCGCACAAGGGCGCGGCGGACATGGCGCACTACGCCGCCGCCAAGGCCGGCGTGCTCGG
>JAKAPE010000216.1 GCA_021811945.1 Pseudomonadota bacterium
CACAGATTAAAGGTTGCTCAACAGTACGTTTATCGATCCGCCTTGCGGTGTCCCCTCTTCGCTCGGATGGGCCTTTCCATCTTCCAAGACGCCCGCCTTCAACCAGCGCCAGATCAAACTGATCAGACGCGGATCACCGACTCGATGCGCGACAAACCGGAGAACTCAATCGTGATTGAGGCTCCCGAAGAAGTTCTTCAGATCCGCCTCCAGCACCCACCCGATTTTGCCGCCGGCGACGACCTCATCGAGGGTCGCCAGGGCATGATGGGCGCTGAGCTTCGGCCGGCCGCCAAATGAGCGGGGCAGAAAGTCCTGCTCATAGATGGCAGACGGCACTTCGGCCATGCTGCGCTGGAGCGCCCGGTCGGCGACGGTTGGCACGCCAAGTGGCCGCCTTTCCGTCTTGCCGGGCTTGGGGATATGGACCCGCCGCATGTCCGGCGCTCTGTATCCTTGCCGGTGAATGGATTGGAGCATCGGCTCTATCCATTCATCGAAGCTCTTCTTCGCCGCCTTCTGGACGATGGCGAGCTCGCGTTGGTGTTGGCAAACGCCGCGCACGTGAAGAACGTGCCGGGCCACAAGACCGACGTCACCGCCGCCATCGGCTCTACGCTCTTGCGGCCCTCCGAGACCAAAAGCCGGCGCAGTAATCCCGCAGCGGCTTTGCCCGATCTGCGTGGCCAATCACCCTCGTCAATTCTCCGACATAAGCCGCCAAACGACACGCGCTATCCGCAATTGCCTCGACATCCATCTCAGCCCTCCGCCGTGACTGCGGTCCGCATCTCACCTTGCACGCCGACTTGGAATTGCTGCAATTCACTTGCAGGGACTGCGGCCTGCTGCTCGAGGTCGAGGTGGCGCGCCGCGGCCAGGAGTCCCTGGCGACGGTCGTGTTGAAGGCGCGGGAAGCGGCCCGGGAGTGATAGCTGCGTTGATCGGGCAATCGCATTTTCGCGACGAACTGCGCTTCGTCTATGCAGATATTCATTGGCGTGAGATGGTCTCGAAATCTCAGAGCCAAAAGAAGTTACGAGGATTGGACATGAATGAAGGCGCGCCAGAGAATGCCGTGTGGATGCGGGCCATTCATGCGCATGATCCCTACGAGAATTTTCCGGTCGAACGCTATAAACTTGATTTGCAGGGTTGGGGGTCTCATTCGCCAATCTTTGAGGCCATCATCTCGCAATTGCGCCCGCGGCATCTCGTCGAAGTCGGCTCGTGGAAGGGTGCAAGTGCGATCCATATGGCCGACGTAATGCGCAAACTCAATTGCCTTGGCGAGATTGTCTGCGTTGATACTTGGCTCGGTGGGCCGGAATTGTGGCTCAAGGGCGACGATCCTGGCTTGGCCATGCCTCGACAATTTGGGCGCCCCATGATTTTCGATCAATTCCTCGCCAATGTGATTTACAGCAAACACACTAAAACAATCATTCCTTTCCCAGCCGACTCAATTACTGGAGCCAAGGTTCTCCTGGCGAAAGACATGCTCGCCGACGCGATCTATATCGATGCCGGCCACGAATACGAACACGTCAAGGCCGATCTCCAAGCCTGGTGGGGCGTATTGCGGCCGGGCGGCGTTCTATTCGGCGATGACTATCATCTTCTCTGGATCGGGGTGGTGAGAGCTGTTCACGATTTTGCGGAGGCGATGAGGCTCTCCGTTAACGCTTCATTCCAGAACAAGTGGCTCATTCAAAAGCCCCATTGATGTTATGTTTCTAACCGTTAGATGGTGAATTTGGTTCGGGCGCCGAATTGCGCGTCATCGATGTCGGGGCTTCATTCTTTGACACGACCAGCGGCGGAAAACAGACGTACGAACTGATCTCGCGGTGGACCGTATTGATGCAATTGTCGATGCCCACCATGCGCCAGGCCGGACTATAGGGCGGAACGCCCTTCGCCTCGGGCAGTTGAAAAATCTTTGGCCGCAGCGGTAGGATTTTGCTCTTGATGACTTGCGCTCCCTTCGGCGAGATCGAGTAGCAGAGCGCGCCAAACGCCCAAATCACCCGGAACGCCCGCGGCGCGGTCGATTGCTTCTGAAACGCCGCGACTGCGGCGCGCATCTGCTCCTGATTGAAGGTCGCAACGCACGGTGATACGCCGTGGAGCATGTCGAAACAGAGAAACAAGTCGAAGTTGAAACCCCAATAGATCAAGTCCCAATCGGCCGGCAGAGTTTTCAGAACCTCCTCCGCCCGGAGCTCAAAGTGTTGGTTGAATATGGCGTCATCTTCACTGATCGTCACGGTGCGATTGTTGGCGATTGCCCTGTCCCACAGCGCCAGATGCGACACGGCGCAGCCGAGCGCGCCGGGAGTAAAGAAATCCCTGGCGAGGATGTCCTTGGTGATCAGTCCCCGCCGCGCCAGGTCATCGGGGTTGAGCGCGCTTCCCTCGATCGCAGCGAACCGCGATACGCTGGTCAGATGGCGGTTCACGTTGCAAAATTCGGCGAGCCGCTCGCTGCTGCGGTCGAGATTGATCAGATGGATATGCAAAGTCGAAGGCTCCGTGAGTGCCGCGCTTCGCCGTCCTTGCCGCAAATCAGAATGGCAACCGGCAGGAGGTAAGCGGAAATCCGGCGCCGCCGTCAAATGGAGATCGAACCTTTTGCGGTTCGTCTACGGCACCGAGCGCCCGCACCAGCGCCGAGTTGTTCCGTGACGCACCTTTCCCCGCGTGCGGAGAGAGGGAGTCATTTGCCGTCACCTATTCGGTGATCTGATCGTCATTACAGTGTCATTGCCTCAGTTTATTAACCGACAATTCCGGCGCTGGGAGACGCCAAAAGTTCCGTCCCGCCGTTTGCCATTCCTTCACTTTTAAGTTGAGCGCACCCGGCATCTTTGCTAATTTTTTCTTAAGCGGCGCCGGAACCTTCCGGGCGTCGGGGGTGAGGCGTAGCAATGGCTGTTGCGTTGGGGGACGCGGACGCGCCTGCTGCGAAGGCGCCGTTGGTGCTTGTTCCTGATTCGCCGCTGGTGCTTGTTCCCGATCCGCCGCTGGTGCTTGTTCCCGATCCGTTGCAGGCGCCGGCGCGGCCGGCAGTTGTTCATTCCTCCACTAACGGCAGCGCAACGCCTTCGACCGATGCCGCCGCCCCCGCCGCGCAGAACGGGTCGGCGCAGGGCGGAGCGGCGCCCGCACCGGTCGCCGCTTCCGCTGCCGGATCGCAGGCGGAACCCAAGCCCAAGCCTGCCTACCCTCCGCCTGCCGAAACTCCGACGCAGGAGGGTCCGCGCGGCCTGCGCTTCGACTTCAACAGCGGCTGCCGGATTCTTCTGCCCGAGCGCGAGCATCCGTGGAAGATACAGCTTTCCGATCTCGATACCGGCAACATCCTTTATCAGACCGAGATCAAGGCCGGGCGCGTCAATTCCAGCAAGCGCTATTACGTGCGCTTCCGCCTGGAGGTGTGGCAGCAGGGCGAGCTCCTGATCCGGCACGATTATTCCGCGGCCGACCGCGAGGTGCTGATCCAGTTTCCGGTCGGCACGCTCGGCGACACCATGGGTTGGTTCCCCTATGCGGTGAAGTTCAAGGAGCTGCACCGCTGCCGGCTCACCTGCGGCATGGCGGAAAAGCTCATTCCGCTGTTCCGCGACGCCTATCCGGACATCCGCTTCATCCCTCACGAGGAGATCAAGCCCGAGCGCTATTACGCCACCTACAGCATGGGCCTGTTCTTCGACGACAAGGACTGCCTGCACCAGCCTTGCGATTTCCGTTACGTCGGGCTGCACCGGACCGCGGGCTACATCCTTGGCGTCGATCCGACCGAAGTGCCGCCGCGCATCGCGATCGCCGACGGCGGCCGGCCGGTTGCCGAGCCCTACGTCTGCATCGCCGTGCAGAGCACGACCCAGTCCAAATACTGGAACAATCCGGGCGGCTGGCTGGAGATCGTCCGTTTTTTGAAGAACGCAGGCTACCGGGTCATCTGCATCGATCAGAAAACGACCCATGGCACGGGTCTGGTCTGGAACCACATTCCCAACGGTGCCGAGGACGAGACCGGCGACCGGCCGCTCACCGAGCGCGCGCGCTGGCTCAAGCACGCCGAGTTTTTCGTCGGACTATCGAGCGGGCTGTCCTGGCTCGCCTGGGCGGCGGGGACGCCGGTGGTGATGATCTCCGGCTTCAGCCATCCGCTCAACGAATTCGCCACGCCCTATCGGGTGGTCAACTATCACGCCTGCAACGGCTGCTGGAACGATCCGCATCTGCGCTTCGACCACAAGGACTTTTTGTGGTGCCCGCGCCACAAGGACACGCCACGCCAGTTCGAATGCACGCGGCTGATCACGGTCGACCATGTGAAGGCGACCATCGGGCGCATTCCCGGCTTCGGTCGGTATGCGACGAACGTGGCGGCGGCGGCGTCCGTTGCGCCGCCGCAATCTCGGGCGCCGTCGCCGCCGCCCAACAAAAAGCGGGGCGCAGCGTGACCGCTTCCGGCGCCGGCACGAATTCGCAAGAGTTTGGGGCGCCGCAGCGCCGCCTCTTCGCTGCTCACCCAGCCAGCGCCGAAGCAAATGGCCGCAGCGCGCGCCGCCGCAACAGCGCGCACAATTCGGCCGAGACGACGGCCCTGCCGTCTCGTGCCGCCCCACCCATCCCGCTCGCCGAGGGGCTCTTTGGGTTCGCGCAAACGCTGATCGAGGCGCTCGGCCTTGTCGGGCTGGCGGTTGCGCTGCTCGGCGGTTCCGGCAATGTGATCGCCGCCAACCGGCCATTTGCGGCGCTCACACCGCGTCCGATGCGGCCGCGACCCCGCCGGTCGATGCTCGCGGAGCCGAACGCCAATTGCCTGATCGCGGAGGCGACGCGGGTCGATTTTTTCCCGCAAAAAAATACCTGCGCGCGGACGATCCCGATCCACGACGGCAACGGCAAGCTTGCAGCGATCGGTCACGTCGTCCCGATCGGCAACGCCGGGAACGGAGCGGCGGCAGACGTTCGCGCCATGCTCATCATCGATCCCCTGGGCCTGCGGGCCGCGCCGAGCCCGCTGCTCCCCCAGCAGCTTTTCGGGTTGTCTAAAGCCGAAGCGCGCGTCGCCTGCGGCATTGCCGAGGGGCGGACCGTCGCGACGATGGCCGCCGAATTCGGCGTATCCCGCGAAACCGTGCGCTGCCAGCTCAAGAACGTGCTCGCCAAGACCGGCACCGGCCGCCAAGCGAACCTCGCGGTGCTGCTCGGCGGGCTGCGGGCGCCGACGATTTAGAGCACGTTTTGCCGAAGTCGATCCAATCTCCGCTCATTCCCGCGCAAGCGGGAATCCAGGGCCACAACGCAAAAATCGCGGTTTTCGCCCTGGGTCCCAGACCGGTAGAAGAGTGAGACGGCAAAGCAAACGACTCCCTCTCCCCGCCTGCGGGGAGAGGTGAGTCACGCGCTCTAATTTTCGCGGCATAACCCAAATGGGTGATGCGCGCGGTAGAATTTTCGGGTTAATATTCCAGGCTGCTGGAATTCGGTTTCGGCTGGCGGTATCCGGCCCTAGGGCCGAACTGAGCGGGAGCGAAGTCCGGAAACGACAAGGCAGCTTGCTCGCCAGCGCACGTTTTGCGCTTGCGCGAGCGCGGGGACGCCGACGGGAAGTTGGGCGTGGGGACCGCCGTATGAGTACCGTCACCGTCAGTAGCGGAAGCAGCTACGACGTCTCGTCCGGCCAGACCGGCACCGATGACATTGTCCTCAGCGGCGGCTCGATGTTCGTGCTCTCCGGCGAGGAGAGGCGCGCGCCATGACCACGACGTTCGTTTCCTCCGGCATCACCAGCACCGGCGTTGTCGTCACCAGCGGCAACGTTCTGGAAGTGGAGTCCGGGGGCACGGCAAGTTCGACGACGGTGTCGAGCGGCGGCGAATTGCTTGTAGACTCTGGCGGCCTCGCCGACCCGACGACGATCTACGCTGGCGGCACGGAAATCGTCAGCTCCGGCGGCACCGATCTCGGCGCGCAGATTTCCGGCGGCACCCAGCTCGATTACGGCTTTACGAAGTACACGGTGGTTTTCGTTGGCGGATCGCAGGTGGTCGAATCCAGCGGGGCGGCGAGCAGCACGACCGTGTCGAACGGAGGGGCGCTCGCCGTCTCCTCGGGCGGCTACGATTACTACGCGTCCGTGTCGAGCGGCGGCACGCTCACCGTCTCCGCGGGCGGCCAAGATTGGTACGCGGATGTGTCGAGCGGCGGCGCGCTCACCGTCTCAAACGGCGGCTTCGCTCTGTCTGCGACCCTGTCGAGCGGCGGCGCGCTCGTCGTCTCCTCGGGCGGCGAAGATTACTATGCGACCGTATCGAGCGGCGGCGCGCTCGCCGTCTCCTCGGGCGGCTACGATTACTACGCGTCCGTGTCGAGCGGCGGCACGCTCATCGTCTCCTCGGGCGGCCAAGATTGGTACGCGGCCGTGTCGAGCGGCGGCACGCTCACCGTCTCCTCGGGCGGCATCGATGAAGACACGAGCGTGTTCAGCGGCGGCGCGCTGCTCGATTACGGCCTGGCGAGCAGTGCGACCGTTCTCGCCGGCGGCTCGGGCGTGGTGGAATTGGGCGGCACCGCCAGCAACACAACCGTCTCCAGCGGCGGCACGTTGTTCGTTTTATCGAGCGGTCTCGCCGATCCGACGATCTCCTCGGGCGGCACCGAGATCGTCGATTCCGGCGGCACCGCCAGCGGAACGGTCATCCTCAGCGGCGGCACCGAGATCGTCGATAGCGGCGGCACCGATCTTTCCGCGCGGATCTCCGGCGGCACCCAGCTCGATTACGGCCTCGCCAGCGGCGGCACCATCTTCACCGGCTCGCAGGTGGACGAGGCCGGCGGCACGGCAAGCAGCACCATCGTCAGCGGCGGCACGGAGATCGTCTCATCCGGCGGCACTGATCTTTCCGCGCAGATTTCCGGCGGCGAGCAGGATGTATACGGCTACGCCAGCGGCGCCACCCTGTTCGCGGGCTCGCAGGCTCAGACGGTTCAATCGGGCGGCAGCGTCAGCGGCACGGTGATCAGCGGTGGCCATGAATTTGTCGGCGGCAGCTTGGCTGGGTATGCCGGCAGCGGCACTGCGACCGGCACCACAATTTTCGCCGGCGGCGGCCAGTTTGTCGGCTTCGAAGTGGGCGGAACTGGGACGGCGACCAGCACCACGCTCTCCGGCGGTTCCCAGTACGTTGGCGAGGTCGGCGGAACGGGCACCGCGATCGATACATTCATCTATTTTGATGGCTCGCAATATGTCGGCGTCGAAAACGGCAGTGGAAGTGCGACCAGCACCACGATTTCTGCTGGTGGCACCCAAGTGGTGGGATACGTAGCCGGCGGGGTCGGGACGGCCACCAGCACGACGGTTTCGAGCGGCGGCTACCAGTACGTCGGGTACGTCGGCGGCACCGGCATAGCCAGCGGCACCGTAATCTCGCTCGGCGGCCGCGAAGTCGTCTCTTCCGGCGGCACGACCATCAGCACCATCGTATCCAGCGGCGGCACGCTTTTCCTCTTCTCCGGCGGCCTCGCCGACCCGACCGTTATCAACAGTGGCGGTACGGAAATCGTCAGCTCCGGCGGCACCGATTTCGGCGCGCAGATTTCCGGCGGCACGCAGCTCGATTACTGCCTTGCCAGCGGCGGCACGCTGTTCACCGGCGGCTCGCAGGTGGTGGAATCTGGCGGCACGGCGAGCGGTACGGTCGTTTCCAGCGGCGGCGCGCTGTTGGTGTTGTCGAGCGGCCTTGCCGATCCGACGATCTCCAGCGGCGGCACCGAGATCGTCAGCTCCGGCGGCACCGCCACCGGCACGGTCATCCTCAGCGGCGGCACCGAGATCGTCAGCACCGGCGGCAGCGATCTCGGTGCGCAGATTTCCGGCGGTACGCAGCTCGACTACGGCCTCGCCAGCGGCGGCACGCTGTTCACCGGCGGCTCGGGCGTGATCGAAGCGGGCGGCACGGCGAGCGGCACGATCGTATCGAGCGGCGGCGCGCTCACCGTCTCAAACGGCGGCCTCGCTCAATATGCGGCCGTGTCGAACGGCGGCACGCTCACCGTGTCCTCTGCCGGCACCGAGTATTACGCGACCGTGTCGAGCGGCGGCACGCTCATCGTTTTAGCCAACCACGTCGGCGGCGCCGCCTACGGCAATAATATCCTCTCGGGCGGCAGCGAGATCGTCTCAAGCGGCGGTTACGATCAGGGCACGACCGTGTCGGGCGGCGGCACGCTCACCGTCTCAAGCGGCGGCGCCAGCTATGGCGAATACGTATCGAGCGGCGGCACGCTTACCGTCTCAAGCGGCATCGACCA
>JAKAPE010000217.1 GCA_021811945.1 Pseudomonadota bacterium
ATCTGTCAGGAATGCACGCATGCGCAGATAGCCGATCAACACGCCGTTGACAGCGCCGAGCAACGCGCCGACGATGAGTGTGACGGCGATAGCCAGCGGGATTGGCAGGGCGAGCACCTGCACGCAGTACAGCACGATCAGGTTCGTAATGGCGAACATCGAGCCGACGCTGAGGTCGATGCCACCGACGATGAGTACGACGGACATGCCGAGTACGACGAAGCCAAGCTCACTCGCTTCACGCAGGGTGTCCGCGATATTGGACAGGGAGCTAAAATTACTGACATTATGGTTAAAGAACATAATTGTCGCGATGAGCACCAGGGCCGTGACGGCGTTTTCCATCCACTGCTTCTGCAGAAGCTCACCGACCATCTGATCCGGCACGTACTGATAGCGCCACTTCGACAGCGTTTTCAGCATATAAAATCTCGCATCAGGTCTTCTGTCGTAATGCTATCCATACCATACACAACGCGATTTTAGGCGAGACCGGCAGGGATCTGCGGCACTTAGGGCTTGTGGAGAATTTATCGAATCAAAATAAGACCAGGGTTCCGCCTTTGCTGAGGTGCAGGAGGAAAAGCCCTTTGGCCCAATGATTATTCTCACCCGCGTTTCCCGAAGACTGTGAAAACGGCGCATTTATTTCTCAACATACCTTTACGCTGTTGTCTTTCTCAGTCGGCGGCGGCCGGCATCGACGCCAGAATGGAGGCGATTGCGGTCTGGACATGTGCACGCTTTCCTGGAACCCCGGCTTGCGGCCTGTAGAAATTAATGAATGTTATCGAGTACCCAACAGGATTGCTCCTTCACATTGTCTTTGGTGTAGGAAATCAGCGGAGTATAGAGAACAATCTTGTTCGTTCCTACTTTTTCTTTGTCTTGTAGGGCCGCCGAAACCAAGTCTGTCAGATCACGCGCCTGGCCTGGCACGTCATAGCTGACGTAGAAGTCCCACGACCCATCCTCCAGGCCCTTGCACGACACCGCGCCGCCGCCGCCCGAGGTGGTCACGAACACCTTGCCGGTCTTGCCCGCTTCCTTGATCGCGGCGGCCGTGCCGACGTCTGTGTTGTCCCACACGCCGAGCACCCCGCAAAGATCTGGATGCTGCTGTAGCACCACCTGCGTGATCGACTTCGCCTTGGCGGACTCGTAGTCTCCGGTGGACTGGCGGGATACCACCGTGATGCCGGGCGCCTTTTTCAAGACGTTGTCATAGCCGTACTGCATATAGGCCGAGAACGGGCTGGTTGGCGGCCCGTCCAGGATCAGCACCTTGCCCGACGTGCTGGGGCCGCACTTCTTGACTACCGCCTCGGCCTGCAACTCGCCGAGTTGCACCACATTGGCCCCGACGAATCCGTAGGTCAGGGTATTAGTCTTCATGTTGAGTTGAATAACGTGAATGCCGGCCGCCTCGGCCTTTTGCAACAGCTTCGCGTATGACGTCACATCGGGGTTTTGCACGACGATTACATCCGGCTTTTCGGAAATCAGCGAGGTCAGCGTTTGTGCGCCCGCGGCAGTGTTGAAGTTTGAGTTGCGGACCTCATACTGGTAGCCTAACCGCTCGGATTGCAGCTTCATCGCGCGCGACCAACCTTCAGTAAGGTCCAGGCCCATGAAGACCGGCACGAAGACGACGCGCTTACCCTTGAACTGCTGATAGTACGCGGCGCGCGCCGGGTCGTCCATGCTTTGCTGCGCGAGCACCTTGCCGGCGCCGCTGGCCAGCACCGCCGTGACGCTCGCGACCGTCGCGAGGGCCTTGAGCATTTTTCGTCCGATGCCCGACTTTCTGGTACGCATGTCTGTTTCCTCCTCTGTGTTAAGCGTCGGGCGGATCCCCCGACGACGTCACCTAAAAACCTAAATGTCTCCCTGCTGTGCGGTTTCTTCGTTGCGTGGATTGATAACGCTGTCCAGGGAAATCGCGATGAGCAGCACGACACCCTTGATGAGGTTCTGCACCTCATAAGAGATATTCATGATGGTCATACCGTTGATGATCGTGCCGATGAGCAGGGTGCCGACGACGACATTCAAGGCGCCACCACGACCACCCGACAGACCCACGCCGCCGAGGACCACCACCAGGATCACGTCGTAGATCCACGTCAGATTGAAAATGCGGGTGTCCATATTGTTGGCGGACGCAGCGAGCACGAGGCCGGCGAACACGCTGATGATCGCCGAGATCACATACTGGAAGATCATCATCGGTCGGACAGAAATGCCAGCGATGCGTGCCGCACCTGGATTGTCTCCGATGGCGTAGATGAACAGGCCGGGGCGCGTCTTGAGCATGAACGTACCAACGACGACGGCGGCGGCGGCGAAGGCGAACACCGAGTAGGGAATGCCCCAATAGTCGCCACGCCCGAGCCAGGCGATCGTGTCCAGCGACTTCGGCCAGGGCACGATGTCGTATTCGAACAAACCGCTCTGCCCGACGCCGGCCAGACCAATGCCCACCGCCAGCGTCGCGAACAACGAGGGGATTTCCGCGTAGGCGACCAGAATGCCATTGAGCACGGCCACGGCGGCCGCGACCCCAAGGCCAGCCAGCAGCGACAGACCAAGTCCGTAGCCCGCGCCAGCCAGCGACAGCACCAGCGCGGTGGGCACGGTGAGCAGGGCGATCATCGACAGATCAATGCCCCGCCCGATGACCACGACCGCCATGCCGAGGCCCAGGATACCGAGGACGGATTCGGTGCGGAGCAACGTGACGACGTTGCCAATCGAGAAAAAGCCAGGAAGGAACAACGAGAACGCAATAAAAATAACGGCAAAAAGCAGGAAAACGATCATCTGCTGATCAAAGACAATGCCCCGCTTCACTGATATCCCCTGAACTCATTTGCATTTTTCGATGGTGGGCAATGTTTTTTGCAGATGCAGGTAACGGCCAGGGCAAGCAAAAGCCCGCACGGCGCCACGAGCAGCGGCGCCACGCCCGGCGCGACCGAGAACAGGCAAAACAAAACGGCCGCCATTGCCAGAACGATCTGTTCCCGCGAGGCGATCACACGCCATGTCAAATCGGCTTGCAGCCTCATGTCCTCCCCCAGGCTTCGGCGTGTCATGCAACCGTTTGTTTACGCCATACCGGGACATAGCAAACGGATCTCTCCTCATCCCGATTTGCCGCCAGTTATCCCCATGCGACACCTTACGAAGGCGGACATCAGGAATCAAGTGAATTCAGACTCGTGATTCATCGATTCCCGAGCATGCGACCATCCGGTCAAGAGCCGCGCAGTCCGCCATAGGCCTGCCAGGTCACGCCACACAGGAAGCCGGCGTCCACCGGCAGATTGATGCCGGTGATCGCGCTCGCGCCGTCACCCAGCAGCCATGCCACCGCGCAACCAACCTCGCTGGGTTCCACCAGTCGGCGGAGTGCTGAGATGTCGATCATGCGCTTCTCCTCCATGACGCCGGAGGCAAAGCCACGCTCCAGCGCGGGTGTGCGCGTGAAGCCAGGTGAGACCGCGTTGACGCGCACGCCACTTGGCCCCCATTCGGCCGCCAGCGTCATCGTGAGATTAACCACCGCCGCCTTGGCCGGGCCGTAGCTATGCACCGGCGCGGAAGAAACCGCCACAACCGAAGCGATATTGACGATGCTCCCCATTCGGCGCGCCGCCATCCGGCTGCCCACTTCGCGACACATGAGATAGGTGCCACGAAGATCGACTGCCATCTCGCGATCCCAGTCCTCCATACGCAGCTTTTCCGGCCGCTGCATGCGTCCGAGAATGCCGGCGGCGTTGACCAGTCCGGCAAGCGGGCCGCATTCGGCCTCGATTGCCGCCACTTCCCGGGTAACAGCGACTTCGTCCGAGACATCGAACGGGGTCTGCCACGCCATCGGCTCTTCGAGAGGAAAGGCGACCAGATCGCAAAGCAGCGGGCGCATGCCAGCGGCGGCGACGGCCGCGCCGACAGCGGCACCGATGCCGGAACGGCCTCCGGTGACGAGGACCAAACGGCCGCTCACGCGAATGCCTGTTCGGGTTGCAGCAGCGCGAAGGCTCCGACAATTTCCTGGATGGCAACATCGGGCAGCCGCGCAACAAAGGCCTCCACGCGATCGAACGCCACCACAGGCACCCCTTCTTCCCCGCCGATCCGGCGGACCATCGCCGAAACAGTTGCTCGGTCATAGCTGTAATCGGCCGGCATCATGCGCTGCTCACGAACGAGGCGGCGGCAATCGGCTGTTTCGGCCTCGATGACCGCCGAGAGGACCGGCACCGTGGGATCAGGAACTAGTTGAATGCGCCTGATCAGCGCGGCCACTTCGGGATCGTCATAGGTGGTCATCCGCCGCATATCCGGTGCGCCATGGAGCAGCGTGGTTGCGATGCAGAACGGAATGCTCATCAAGGTGCCCGAGATGGTATGGAATGGTCCAACGGCATCCATCCCGGCATAGCCGGTCTCATAAGGGTTCATGCGCACCCGTACGCCCGCGAGGGCCGCGCCGGCAAGTTGCTCACGCAGCTCAAGGGCGGCGATCACCGGGGTCTGATTGAAGGCGCAGACCGGATAGGGCTTGAACGCCACGCGCAGCATCGCCCAATCGTCGCCCAAAGACGCGGCGAGTTTACCGACATCGCAATCCTGTCCGGCGAAGGCGCGCACGAGGCCGGATTTGCCCTCGAAGGCAAGCGGGGCGGAGACCGAGCCGGCGCGCGCCAGTTCAGCGGCAGCCAGGCCGGTGAGCCCAGCCTGGCCGACCTGATAGCGCCACTCATCGGTGCCATCGGCGAAGGATTGCAGCACCCCGCCGGTGAAGGAGACGGCGTTGGCGAGCGCCGCCGCCGTCTGCGCGGCCGAAAATTCCATCATCCGCGCTGCCGCGGCCGCCGCGGCGATCACGCCATAGAGCGCCGAGGAGCGAAACCCGGAGGGTGTGGTATAGCCGGCATAGGCTTTTTCCAGCAGCCCGCCGACTTCATAGCCGGCGACCAGCGCCGGCAGCAGCCGTGCCATCGGGTAGCGCCGCGCCTCCAGCAGGGCGGTGAGCAGCGGGATCAGGATGGTGCCGAAATGCGCTGCACCGCAGGTGTCCTCCTGCGCCCGACCGTGGAACAGCGCGGCATTGGCGAGGCAGGCGCCGCCGATGGTGGTGGTGCGGCCATCGCCGAGCAGCGTGGCGCCTTTCGGCACCTCGCCCTCCATCGCCAGCGCGGCGCGGCGCGCCACCGGCGCATAGGGCGTGGCATGGCCGCCGAGGCCGATGCCATAGGCGTTGAGCAAGCAGGTACGGGCCTTTTCCAGCACTTCCGGCGGGATCGTCGGCGCCTCGAGCGCGGAGGTGAAGCGTGCGATACGAGCTGCGAGCGTCATTTTGTTGCCTCCCTCAAACCAGCCGCTGGTGGCGGCGGCAGCCTATTCCTTTACCGGTCGAAACACCCCTTCGGTGACGAGCCTGGCATAGGCAGTTATGACTTGCTCGGGAATGGCGCGCACGACGCCATGCTCGCTATAGGCGAAGCGGCGGCTGAGATAGGCGCGGGCACCGAGCAATGTCTGGACGATGACCTCCAGCTCTTCATCGCTATAGGGCAGCAATGCGCCGCGCCGTCGCGCGCGCTGGAGAACACGAAGATAGCCGCGGCTCAGCGTCGTCATCAATTCCTGATAGGCGGTGGGGGCAAAGAACTCGGCTTCGTTCAAGATGCGCAGATATTCCGGGCAGAGCTGAAGAAAATCGAAAAACGCGGCGCAGCGCGCGATATCCTTCTCGGCCTCCGAGGCGCTGGCCGGAACCCGCGCCTCAATAAATGCGAGCATGTCCTCGCCGATGGTCGGCAGTAGACGGTCGAGCAGTTCCTGCCGGTTGGAAAAGTGATTGTAGAAGGTTCCCTGGGCGACACCAGCCTCGGCGGTGATTCGCGCAATCGAGGCTTCGGCATAGCCATAGTCGCCAACTATCTTCGCAGCGGCGGCAAAAAGCTTGGCACGCGTTTCCTCGTTGCGCTCGGCGCGACTGAGCTTGCGTGTGGCAATTACCGAGGCACACATGCGCGGTGTCAACTTTTTCCTGTGGATATCACGCATTACTCCAGTGTTTTCAATAGATTGAGCACGTTTTCCATCAGGCATCCATTATCTTTCTGCGTCATCGGCCATGCCAGCGTTTGATATCACGAAAGCATTATAGCGGCGAGACTGGCATGGGTCAATAAATACGAACGGAGAGTCATAGTTCATATTTTTATTGACCCTCAATGGACAACACGGTTAGGATTAAGATGCATCGATGTCAGCAGGATACCGTGTCCCGGATCGGCGGCGAGGGAGAGAAACATGATCCATGATCCCTTTAAGGGGCTTGTGGCGGTGGTGACCGGAGGCGCAAGCGGTATCGGTGCTGCGTGCTGCCGGCTTCTGGCCGCGCGTGGCGCTCGTGTCGCGGTCGCCGATCGTGATCTCGCCCGCGCCGAGACTTTGGCCCGCGAAATTGGAGGTTTCGCTTTCGCGCTCGATGTCGCAACGCTCGCCGCGAACGCGGCGGCGGCATCGCTCATCGAGCGGCAACTCGGATCGGTGGATGTCCTCGTCACCTCGGCCGGCGTCATCCAGCGTCCGCTCCGTGCTGAACATCTACCCGAGATTGACGTGGAGGAGGTGGTGCGGATCGACCAGATCGGCACATGGAACTCAGCGGTTGCGTTTGGCCAGCGCATGGCAGGGCGAGGGCGGGGTGCGATCGTCACCATCGCCTCCATCGCTGGTATCCGCTCGATGCCGTTGCACGCCTATTCCCCGGCCAAGGCGGCGGTGATCGAGATGACCCGCTGCCTTGCCGCCGAATGGGGCCGCTCGGGTGTGCGGGTGAATGCGGTCTCGCCCGGCTATACACTCACTCCGGCCTTGCAGTCCGCGATCGATCAGGGCGAACGCGACGTTTCGTTGCTTGAGCAAACCAGCGCACTCGGGCGGATGGTGATGCCGGAAGACATCGCCGAGGCGGTTTGCTTTCTCTGTTCGGACGCCGCGCGCGTCATCACCGGGATCAACCTGCCGGTTGATGCGGGCTGGCTGGTGGCTGGCTCCTGGGCGAGCTATGGCGGCCTGCCCGGCCCGCGCGCGGTCTGAGAGGCACGGCATGGCCGATCTGCTCGCGCTCTTTCGTGTGATGCTGACCATTCGCGAAGCAGAACTGGCGCTCGCGCGGCTTTTTGCCGAGGACGAAGTGCCCGGCTTCATCCATCTCTCGGTTGGCCAGGAGGGGGTCGCGGCCGGCGTGTGCAGCGCCCTCGGGCCGGGGGATTCGCTCGCTTCCACCCATCGCGGCCACGGTCACGCCATCGCCCGCGGCATCGCGCTGGAGGAATTTTTCGCCGAGGTGATGGGCCGCTCGGGCGGCATCTGCCGTGGGCGCGGCGGCTCGATGCATGTCGCCGATCTGGCGCGCGGCATGCTGGGCGCCAATGGCATCGTCGGCGCCGGCGCCCCGATCGCGCTCGGCGCCGCACTTGCCCATCAGGTTCGCGGCACGAAAGGTGTCACGGTCGCCTTTTTCGGCGACGGCGCGCTGGCCGAGGGCGCGCTGCACGAGACGCTGAACATGGCGGCGGTCTGGCGGCTGCCGCTGCTGCTGGTCTGCGAAAACAACGGCTGGGCTGAATTCAGCCGCAGCGACACCCAGGTTGCGTTGAAACTGTCGGCCTGGGCGGCGGCTTTTGGCGTTCCGCACAACGAAGTGGACGGCATCGACGCTGCCGCTGTCGCCGACACTGCCGCCGAGGCGGTAGCGGCCTTGCGCCGGGGCGAGGGGCCGCATGTGTTAGAGGCACGGACCCATCGCTGGCGCGGCCATTTCGAGGGCGACCCGCAGCGCTATCGCGACCCCGAGGAGACCGGCCGCATGGCGGCGCATGACCCGCTTGCCCGGAGCCGCACCGCGCTGCTCGCGGCCGGCATCGCCGAGGCGGAACTGGAGATGGCGGAGAGAGCAGCGCTTACAGCGGTTGCCGCCGCCATCGCCGGCGCGCGTGCCATGCCGCCGCCGGACTGGGAAACGGCTCAGCTTGGCGCCTACGCGCCGACGAAAGGTTGAGTTATGCCCGAACTCCGCATGACCCAGGCGATCCAACGCGCGCTTGCCGAGGCCTTGGCCGAGGATCCTGGAGTGATCCTGCTTGGCGAGGATATCGGCGCAGCCGGCGGGCCTTTTGGCGCGACCCGCGGCTTGCAGGAAAAATTCGGCCCAGAGCGTGTGCGCGACACGCCGATTTCCGAGGCTGGCATCGTGGGTGCGGCCGTCGGCGCGGCGCGCTCCGGGCTCA
>JAKAPE010000218.1 GCA_021811945.1 Pseudomonadota bacterium
GATCTTCATGGCGGCGGTCATGGCGGCGGCCACGGCGGCCATTTTGGGGGCCACGGCGGCCATTTCGGAGGTCATCATTTCGGCGGACGCCACTTCGGCGGCAGCCATTTCGGAGGACGCCATTCCGGCGCCGGCCGGGTCGGGGGTGCTCGAACGGGGGGCCGGGTCGGGGGTGCTCGAATGGGCGGCCGGGTCGGGGGTGCTCGAACGGGCAGTCGCTTTGGCGGAGGCAACCGATTTGCAGGAGGCCGACAGTTTGGTGGCCGAGCCGGCTCCAACCGCAACGCCTTTGGCACCCGCGGGGGATGGAACCGTTTCGCCGGGAACGGCGGGGGTGGTGGCGGCTGGGGTGGTGGCGGCTGGGGCGGCGGTTGGGGTGGTTGGGGTGGTTGGGTAGGTCCGGTATTTTGGCCGTTTCTTTGGGGAGACGTTTTTTCCTACGCGCTGTGGCCATACAGCTATGCCTACCCGTTCTGGTCCTACGGGTCCGACCTTGGTTATGACTACGGCCCCTATGTTCCACGATACGGCTATGGCAGCGTGTCCAATATCTACGGCGACGCCGCTAATGGCGGATATCGCCGCTACGCTGCGCGCTCGAATCAGATCCATACGGACGTGACGCAGAGCTGCGGCGGATTCGCGCCCGGAGTGACGAGCTTTCCAATCGACCGCATCCGCCGGGCGATCCGCCCGACTGGCGATCAGATCACTGCCCTGGATAACCTTGCAGCGGCGTCGTCAAAAGCGAGTGCTGTCCTAAACGCCGCATGTCCAAGCGAACCTCCGCTCACGCCGCTTGCCCGCCTCAACGCCGTGCAGAAGCGGCTCCAGGCGACGATAACGGCGATCGAAATCGTGCGGCCAGCACTCGCGAGCTTGTACGACTCACTGAGCGACGAACAGGGGCAGCGCCTGGATGCGGTCGGTTCGGGTGCGGCAGGTACCGGTCCTGGAGCGGCCAACAGCCTCGCCTCTCTGTGCGGCGACCAAGCTACGAACTTCACCAAGCTGCCGGTGCAGCGCATCGAGCAAGTCGTCAAGCCGACAGGACAACAGCAGAGCGCTTTGACCGAACTTGAGCAGGTATCGACGAAGGCCGCCGACGAGCTACGCGGCTCCTGCCCGACGCGGACAGCGGCGACCCCGGTGGCGCGCCTCGACGCGATGACCGGGCGACTGCATGCGATGGTGCAGGCCCTCAGAACGCTGCGCCCGTCGCTCGGCACCTTCTATGCGTCGCTCAGCGACGAGCAAAAGGCACAGTTCAACGACCTGGGAAAGCAGACTGCGAGTGCCGGTCGATAAAAATGATTGTACAATTTACTTCCGTTCGCTCCAATATTTCCGGACCGGCGCAGGACCGCACACTTATCCATCGCCGTGAAAGGAAATTTATCGGAGCTGCATTGCATGAGCCACGCTATCGAGTTTGATACGCTATCGGCGTTACGACACGGCTGGAGGGCACCGATTGCGGGCGAACGCTTGGCCCGCGCCAAAACTTCTTACGCGGTCCGTCGCGTGCCGCTGGAGGTGGCGCGCTCCCTTGAGAAGGATGGGCGCCCGCAGCCCGGCGACTTGGTACTCGCACGCGTCACCGAGCTGGGCCAGCATCAGCATCTTGAAGACCGCAGCGGCAGGCGCGCGAAGCTATGGCTCGGCGATGAGATCGTCGTTGCCTACGGCAACCGCTACGCACCCGACCAGTTCGAGGCCCTTGTCCCCGACGATCTCGGTTGTTGTAACCTCGTTGCCAGTGGCGGTATCGCCGCGCGCGTACTTTCGCGCCACGGCACGGTCCGTGACGCTACCACGATCGAACCGGTAGGTCTGCTCACGGATGAGCATGGCACGCGTCTTAACTTGATCGGATTTCGGCTGCCACCGTTCGCGCGGCCAGTGCTGCAGCCCCATACAATCGCCGTATGTGGGACCTCGATGAACGCCGGCAAGACCACGGCCTGCACGGGACTGATCCGCGGGTTTGCTCGGATCGGATGCGAAGTAGGCGCCGCCAAGATTACCGGCACAGGGTCCGGCAGGGACTGTTGGGCGATGCGCGATGCCGGGGCGGCGTGGGTGCTGGATTTCTCGGACGCTGGTTACGCGACAACCTTTGGGCTCGCTGTCAAGGAAGTGCAGGCGATCTTCACATCTCTTACCGGACACCTTGCCGCAGCAGGCGCACAGGTCCACGTGCTGGAAATCGCCGACGGCCTGCTGCAATCGGAGACGGCTCAATTGGTCACTTCCGAACTCTTCTCAAGCGCGGTCGACGCTGTAATCTTCGCGGCGGACAGCTCGATGGGCGCGAAAGCGGGGGTGGAATATCTTCGGGACTATGGCCTGCCGGTGTTGGCAGTCAGCGGCGTCGTGGCGATGTCGCCCCTGGCGAGCCGCGAGGTGACCGCCGCAACCGGGCTCCCGGTGCTCGGGATCGATGAGTTGGGCACCGGTCGGTGGTGCGCCGGTCTGTTGCGGCCGCCGGCCCGGCTCGCCACCGCGTGACGGCCAATGGGCGACCGCCTCATTCGGCCACCGGGGAGCATGCAGCTTTGCCGGCTCGTCGCCGATCCGGAGCAGGAATACTACCTCTTCGAGCCGGCCAGAGTTGAGCTTGGTGCGCCCATCGTAGTTTGCGTGCATGGCAGCTCGCGCAATGCGGCCGAGCACGCGCGCTGTTTCGCACCGTTGGCCGCGGCCCATCGCGCGGTCCTGGTGGCGCCACTGTTTGCGGCAGACCGCTTTCCCGACTACCAACGTCTCGGACGCAACGGGCGGGGCATGCGAGCCGATCTGATGTTGGAACGCATTGTTGACGAGGTCAGGGGCATCGTTGCCGGGGCCCCCGCGCGATGGTTCCTGATCGGTCATTCAGGAGGCGCTCAGTTCGTGCACCGCTACGCAATGGCGCATCCGGAGAAGGTCGAACGCTATGTGGGCAGTGCCGCGGGCTGGTACACCATGCCGGATCCCGCCGTGTCCTTTCCGTTGGGTATCGGCCGCGCCTTCGATCTTGCGGATCTGGTATTCGATGCGCGCGCCTTCCTGTCGGTTCCCGGTTGCGTCTTGGTCGGGAGCCGCGACACAGGCCGCGGGCCTGCGTTCAAAAAGTCCAAGCGGATTGACCGCGACCAGGGGACAACCCGCCTTGATCGCGGCCGAATTTGGTCGGCGGCCATGAACCGCGCCGCGGCAGCGCTGGGCCTCCCGGCGCGGGTATCTTTTCGAGAGCTACCCGGGGCAGCACACCGGTTCAGCGGCATGGCGCGCCGTGGCGGGCTGCCTCAAGCTGCCTTCGCCTTTTTGTTTGGTAAGATCGATGGGCTAGGATCTCCCGACCAAATTGAGCCGCCAGAGGAGGATTGCGGCGATAAGAAAGAACTGACCGGTCGCTGCATCGTGGCCGAATTTGGATAAGGCTCTGGCGGCCGGAATGTGTCGCGGGTAATCATGGCCGCCGCCATCGACACAGGGTACACAATTCCGCCGCGCCGGCGTGGAGGTGAACCGCCATCATGGCTTCACCCCTTCTGCGGCGCGCAGAGCCTGGCCGAGGTCGTCCAGAATGTCGCTCTTCGCTTCGAGGCCGACCGAGAGGCGCACGAGTTCTTCGCCGACGCCGGCGGCGGCGAGCGCCGCCGCGTCCATCTGCTGGTGGGTGGTGCTCGCCGGATGGATCACCAGCGTCTTGGCATCGCCGACATTGGCGAGGTGGCTTGCGAGGCGCACCGCCTCGATGAACTTGCGCCCGGCCTGGCGGCCGCCCTTGATGCCGAAGCTGACGATCGAGCCGGCTCCCCTGGGCAACAGCTTTTGCGCCAGCGCGTAATCCGGATGTGTGTGCAGGGAGGGATGCAGCACCCACTCGACGGCCGCATGCTGCCGCAGGAAATCGAGCACGGCCGCGGTGTTCTCCATGTGGCGTTCCATGCGCAAGGCGAGCGTCTCCACGCCCTGCAGCAGATAGAAGGCGTTGGTCGGGGACAGGCAGGCGCCGAAATCGCGCAAGCCTTCCGCGCGCGCCCGCATGATGAAGGCGGCCGGGCCGAACTCCTCGGCGAAGACGATGCCATGGTAGCCGGCATAGGGTTTCGTCAGGGTCGGGAACCTGTCGACTGATTGCCAGTCGAAACGGCCGCCGTCCACGATCACGCCGCCGATGGCGATGCCGTGCCCGCCGATCCATTTGGTGGTGGAATGCATGGCAATGTCGGCGCCGAGCGCGATGGGACGGCTCAGATACGGCGTTGCAAAGGTATTGTCGATGAGGAGCGGCACGCCGGCGGCGTGGGCGATCGCGGCCACTTGGGGGATGTCGAGCACTTCGAGGCCCGGATTGCCGATGGTCTCGGCAATCACGAGCCGAGTTTTGACGCCGACGGCGGCGCGAAAGCCGTCGAGATCGCGCGGCTTGACGAAGGTGGTGGTGATGCCGAAGCGCGGCAGAGTGTGGGTGAGGAGATTGACAGTACCGCCATAGAGTGAAGTGGAGGCGACGATATGGTCGCCGGCGCTCGCCAGCGTGGCGATGGCGAGATGCATTGCCGCCATCCCGCTTGCCGTGCACACGGCGCCGACACCCTCCTCGAGCGCCGCCAGGCGTTCCTCCAGCACCGCTGTCGTCGGATTGGAAATGCGGCTGTAGATGTGACCGGCGCGCTCGAGGTTGAACAGGCCGGCGGCGTGGTCGGCATCGTCGAACACGTAGGACGTCGTCTGATAGATCGGAACGGCGCGCGCGCGGGTCGTCGCGTCGGGATGTTGCCCGGCATGCAGGCTCAAGGTCTCGAAGGCGGGAGGTTTTGGCGCGGGCATCGGTTTTCCACTGAACAAACAATTAGAGCGCGTTCCGATCAGGTTGACGCACAACGGCGCGGTGCGCTCAGCACGTTCCCCTCCCCTTGTGGGGAGGGGTTAGGGGTTGGGGGTGTTGTTTCTGATACTGTTTCGGGACGCGCTCCACCTCCCCTCCCCAACCCTCCCCCGCAAGGGGGCAGGGAACACGCCGAGTTTGCGGCTCGGATTGATTCAACCTCATCGGAATCCGCTCCAAAACTACGCGCCGGCCTGCGCCGCGTCCAGGCCGAGCAGCTTCGCGGCCAGGGCTATCACATATGAAACGGAGTTGCCCCTGGAAGGGGGAGATCGGCGGCCCAACGGGTCGGTGCGAAGCGCCGCCCGATGGGCCGCCGGGTGGGGGTCAAACAATTTGACCCCTCCCCGGCGCGCTTCGCGCGCCGACCCTCCCCTTTCAGGGGAGGTAAAAGTCATAGGCGATAGCCCAATCCGTCGATCGACGTATCGACCGCCGTCGGGAGAGTTGTGCCTTTTCGGAAAATGCGGCAGGCTGAAATCGTCGGGTTGACGCTGGGAGAACGCGGGCCGCACCTATGACGCGCGGTTGAGAAAGATCGGCAGCCCGCGCTTGTTCGCGTAAATGGGACGGTAGCGTTCGGTGTTGTACATTGTGGCAACGTCGACCTTGCGCGGCCCGAGCTTGGGGTCGGGGATCGGCACCAGGTCGTAGCAGCCCCCCACCAGCGCCGACATCAGGCCGGTCTTGCCGTCCAGGATCGCATCGTAAGCTATGTTGCCAAAAGTCAGGGCGACAAGCTTATCGATGAAGTCGGGATCGCCCGAGCGCAGGTCGTAGGTGAGGTCGGAGGCGATCGCCTCCTCGCCGGCCCGCCGCTTGATCTCCTCGACAAGCACTTCGGCGACGCTCGCCTTCTTGCGGTGGCCGTAGGGGTCAGGCTCGCCGTATTCCTGCACCGCGTAGCCTTCCCACTCGGCGCCCTCGCTGAGCACGACCAGCGCGTACTTGCTCGGGTTGGCGCGTTTTTCCTCAACCAGCAGGGCAAGAAGCTTGTCGAGATTGACCTTGTACTCGGGGATGACGCAGCGGATCGAGGTCGCATAGGCGGTGTGCAGCGCCGTAAACCCGGCATCGCGGCCGAAGACGCGAAAAACGCCGATCCGTTCGTGCGAGCCGACGGTGGTCCGCTGCCGTTGGATGGCGTCGCTGGCGCGGGTGATCGCGGTCGAGAAGCCGATGCAGTACTCGGTGTTGCGAACGTCGTTGTCCATCGTTTTCGGAATGCCAATGATCTTGACGCCGAGTTCGTTGAGCGTGGCCGCATAGCTGAGCGTGTCGTCGCCGCCGATGGCGATCAGGTGTTCGATGCCGAGCGCCGAGAGATTCGCCAAGACCTGCTTGGAGAGGTCCCAGGTCTTGGTGGCGATGCCGCCCTTGGAACTCAGGGAGGTCGGAAAATCCTTGCCGGCGAGATGAGCCGGCAGCTTTTGCATTTTCGAGGGATTGGTACGGCTGGTGTGCAGCATGGTGCCGCCACGACGGTCGATCGTGCGCGTGTTCTCGCGATTCAGTGGAATGACGTAGTGCGACCTGCTGCTCGGGTCCGCAAGGTTCACGTGCGTGAGCGCTTCCCAGCCGCGACGGAGACCGACGATCTCGATGTCGTTCTCGCTGCTGCGGTAGGTGGCGCTCTTGATGACGGAGTTAAGGCCGGGGACATCGCCGCCGCCAGTGAGAATGCCGATGCGCTTTATGGCCATTGTCACCCTCGCCTGCATTATGCAGCCGCGTAGAGCATGCTGCGCGTTGTCATTCCCACAATCCGGTTCGCGATGACATGTAGGGGCTTGCGCCTTCCCGGCCAGTTTGGTTCACGGCGTACTGAGAACAAGTGCCGGCATTTGCAATAACGCTCCGTCTCGCGCCGTTGTTCGCGGGGGCAAGCAGGGCGTCCATCCTCGCGCCCGGGCTT
Organism: Pseudomonadota bacterium; assembly: GCA_021811945.1. Lineage (GTDB taxonomy): Bacteria > Pseudomonadota > Alphaproteobacteria > Rhizobiales > Xanthobacteraceae > BOG-931. The sequence goes on from JAKAPE010000218.1 coordinate 6,795, forward strand.
GCGCCACCGATGTTGTCGACCGGCGCGGCCTGCGATCTTGGACGGTTTGCTCATCCATCCCTTCCGAATGCCAATGCCTTCTGCCGGCCGCTAATGCGCCCTTTTTTCGGCCAGCAGTGCCGCCAGGCCAATGAAGGCGGGGAAGGAGTGGGTGATAACATACGTAGGGATGCGCGCAAGGTAGGGTTGCAATCGACCCTTTTCCTCGAAACGTTTTCGAAATGCGCTGGCGGCGAAGACCGCGCCGAGTTTCGGCACGATGCCGCCGGCGATGTAGATGCCGCCGCGGGCGCCGAGCGTCAAAGCGAGATTGCCGGCCACAGTTCCGAGCATCGCGCAAAACATCATCGTCGCCTCGCGCGTGCGCGGGTCTTCATTCCAGATGCGCGGGCTGGTGATTTGCGGCGGCGTGAACGGCGCCGCCGGCTGTTTCGCCAATTCGCACAGCGCGTTGTACAAATTGACCAGCCCGGGGCCGGACAGCACGCGCTCGGCCGAGACGTGATCGTAGCGGCTGCGCATGATTTCCAGGATTGCGCCTTCCCGTGCATCGCCTGGCGCCATGGTCACGTGCCCGCCCTCGGCGGCGACCGCCACCGGCCCGCTCGGCGTCGGAACCAGGGCGCTGACGCCGAGGCCGGTGCCGGGCCCGACAATCCCGATCGGGGCGTCGCTTGCCGGCGCCCCTTCGCCGACCTGCATCCGGTCGTTCGCACCAAGGTGCGGAATGGCGAGCGCAATCGCGGCGAAGTCGTTGATCACGCGCAGTCGTCGGAGACGAAAGTGCCGTCGCACCGCCTCGATCGAGAATGTCCATGCATGATTGGTGAGCACGACCTCGTCGCCCGTGATCGGCGAGGCGACGGCGAGCACGGCCTCTGTCGGACGCGCCGATGGTGCCTCCTCGATCAGATAGGCATCCAATGCGTCGAACAGCGACGCATAGTCGTCCAACGCGTAGCTCCGGGCGGAGCTGGTCCTGCTGTCAGGCCGAACCAGCGCGAAGCGCGCGTTCGTCGCGCCGATATCTGCGATCAGGCCGGCCGCGTTGTCCGGCGGAGTCATTGGCATGTCTTGAGCATGTCTTGGCCTTGGCCTCGGTTGAGCGGTGGTCAAGTGCTGGGCGCCGAGGCCGTGGTGTTCGGTGCCGTCCGTTAGTGGTGGATTGCGGTGAGGATCGGGGCGGCGACGGCGCCGATGGCTTTTCGGCGTCCCCGACGGCTGCTCAAACGGCATAACTCAGCCTGCAGTAGCTATCCTCCGCTGCCATTCCGTCGTGGGTCCCACGTCGCGCGAACAACGAAAACTAAGGTGCCGCTGTCGCACAACCTTGATATGGATCAATCGCAACCCGACTTTAGCCCCCGCCACGACATTAGGATATCGCGCGTTGGCGACAGTGCACTTAATTGATGTCAATTAAACCTAAATCCGTGAGTTGCGGCCCTAAAAGTGCTCGCAAACCTCTTGGAATTTCAGGCAAATTAGGAAAATCGAACAAGTGCGGAGCGGTTCCAATTT
>JAKAPE010000219.1 GCA_021811945.1 Pseudomonadota bacterium
TCTCACGCTTATCTGTGCGGCCGCGCAATCGATCGACATGTTGATCGCCGCACGCCTCCTGCAGGCGATCGGCGGGTCCGGCGCGATTGTCCTGGCGCGCGCCGTGGTCCGCGACCTCTATGCCGGCGCACGGGCCGGGCGCGAACTGTCCTTGATGGGATCGATCATGGGCTTTGCCCCGATCGCGGCGCCGATGATCGGCGGCGTGCTGCAAACCGCCTTCGGATGGCGCGCGAGCTTCATCCTCATGGGCGGCATTGCGGTGCTCGCCATCATGATCGTTGGCCGCCTGCTGCCGGAGACGCTGCCCGAGCGCACCGACGGACGGATTTCAGTATCCGCGCTGGTGAACAACTACGGCGCGGTGCTACGGCATCGCGGCTTTCTCGCCTATCTCGGCATCGTCACCGCGACCTATGCCGGACTGTTCGCGTGGGTATCGGGTGGTTCCGTTGTGCTGCAAGGGGTTTATGGCCTTTCGGCCTTCGCCTTCGGCTTCATCTTCGCGCTTGGTTCGGTAGGCTACGTGGTGGGTACGATGATCGCGGCCCGCCATGTGCTGCGGCTCGGCCTTGACCGCACCATCGGTCTTGGCGTCATTCTGCTTGCCGTCGGCGGCGTGGCGGTGGCAGCGGTAGTAGCGGCTGCCCTTCCGGATGCCGTCTGGCTGGTGGCGGCGATGGCGCTTTACCTCGCCGGCCTCGGGCTTTCCATGCCGCAGGCGATGGCCGGCGCGTTGACGCCGTTTCCGCAGTACGCCGGGACCGCGTCCTCGCTGATGGGCTTCGTGCAGCAAACTGCCGCGGCGCTCATTGCCGCGGTGGTCGGAGCCTATCTCGGCCGCTCCGCCTGGCCGGTTGCCGGCGGTGTCGTCGCCATGGGCTGCCTAGCCTTCGTGGTCTGGGCGTCCACCGGCCGCTTACGTGCGTTCGAGCGCTGAGTGGCGCGGACGCCACAGGTGCAGTAAATCCCAAGACGCCAACGGCCCGGCGTTGCCTGCGGCATCGTGTCCGTTAGGATGGCCGCGCTGTCAAAGCTGGCAGGCGAATACATTAATTCTTCGCCGGATAGTCCGGGCTCTCCTTAAGTCGCGGGTCTTAATACGCCGAGGCAAAAGGATGAAGGATGCAGAAATGACGTCTGGCGTCACACTCAGCCGCCGCTCCTTTCTCGTCGGAGCAAGCGTCGGAGGTGGAGCGCTGACTCTGGCGTTCGCGATACCCTTTGCGGCATACGCCGGCGAAGAAACACCGGAGGTGACCGCCTGGGTGATGATCCACCCCGACAACAATGTCATCATCCGCGTTGCCCGCGCCGAGATGGGTCAAGGCGTCCTTACCGGCCTTGCGATGCTGGTCGCCGAGGAACTCGAATGCGACTGGGCTAAAGTTCGCACCGAACTCGTCTCCCCCGACGAGAATTTCCGTCGTCGCCAAGTCTGGGGTGACATGTCGACCGGTGCCAGTCGCTCGATCGTCGCCTCCCAGCTTTACCTGCGCCAGGCCGGCGCCATGGCGCGGGAAATGCTGATCGCGGCGGCTGCGATCCGCTGGAACATTCCCGCTGCGCAATGTCATGCGCGAAACAGCGTGATCACGCACGCGCCGAGCGAGCGCAAGACGACTTTCGGCGCTGTCGCCGCAGCGGCGGCGAGGATCGCGCCGCCCACCGCGGTCAAGCTGAAAGAACCGGGCGAATGGCGGCTTGTCGGCACGCCGCGCCGCCGCCTTGACGTGCGCGACAAAATCACGGCGCAACCGGTCTACGCGATCGACGTGCGACTGCCCGGGATGCTTTATGCCGCCATCGTGCAGTGCCCGGTCTATGGCGGGACGCTCAAATCGGTGGACGAACATGCGATCGCCGCGATGCCGGGCGTGCGACGGCTGGTCCGTATGCGCGATGCGGTCGCGGTGGTGGCCGACTCCTGGTGGCACGCCAAGCGCGCCGTCGAGAGTTCGCCCATCGTCTGGGATAACCGCGGCAACGGCGGCATTTCCACAGCCGGGATTGCCGCCTTCGTGCGCGGCGGTATCGAGGCGAAGCAGGGCACGATCGGCCGCGTCGACGGCGACGTTGACGCCGCTTTTGCGCGCCCCGCGCGGCGCATAGAAGCGGACTACACGGTTCCCTTCCTTGCCCACGCGACAATGGAGCCGCAGACTTGCACTGCGCACGTGAAAGCCGACCGCGTCGAGATTTGGGTTCCGAGCCAGAACGCGACAACGGCACTTGTGACCGCCGCGGTAGCTGCCGGCGTCTCCAATGACAAGGTCGTGGTGCATTCGATGATGCTCGGCGGCGGCTTTGGCCGTCGCGAATTTACTCAAGACTACGTGCGGCAGGCCGTACTCATCGCCCGCGCGGGCAGCGAGCCGGTCAAACTGATCTGGACGCGCGAAGAGGACGTGCGCCACGATTTCTACCGGCCGTTCGGGATGGCGCGCCTCGTCGCCGGCCTCGATAGCGACGGCCTGCCGGTGGCGTGGAAGATCCGTCTCGCCGGCCCTTCGTTGGTCGCCGAGATCGTGCCGGGTTTCGCCATGGGCGGCGTCGACCGCAGCTTTTTCAGCGGGCTTCTGGAGGAAATGCCCTACGAGGTGCCGAACTACCTCGTCGATTGCGTGGTGCGACAGACATCCGTGCCGCTCGGCGTATGGCGCGCGATCAGCTACTCGCAGAACGCCTTCTACAGGGAATGCTTCATCGACGAAATGGCGCACACAGCGGCAGTCGACCCCTATCTGTACCGGCGGCGGCTGCTGCAAAAGAGCCCAAGGAACCTCGACGTACTCGACGCCGCCGCCAAACAGGCGGGTTGGGGCGCCCCGCTGCCGCCGGGCGTTTACCGCGGCATCGCCCTCAATGAGGCGTGCGGCAGCTATTGCGCGCAGGTGGTCGAACTCTCGCTGGCTGGCGGTGCCGTGCGCGTACACCGCGTCGTCTGCGCGTTCGACTGCGGCCATGTCGTCAATCCGCTGTCGATTGAAATGCAGATCGAGAGCGGCGTCGTCTATGCGCTCTCCGCGGCGCTTTACGGCGAAATCAGCATCAAAGACGGCCGCACCGAACAGGGAAACTTCAACGATTACCGGATGCTGCGGATGGCAGGTGCGCCGAAGGTCGAAACCGTATTGGTGCCGAGCGGCGGTTTTTGGGGCGGCGTCGGCGAGCCGCCGGTGCCGCCGCTTGCGCCCGCCCTGTGCAACGCCGTCTTCGCCGCTACCGGCAGGCGCATCCGTTCGCTGCCGCTCAAAAACCACGACCTTGCGCTGACGCAGCGCGAAACGTCGCGATCGTCTGTTTGGTCTCGACAGGATAACTGAAAAAAAAATTCCGTTCTTCTGAGCTGCTCGGCGTACCGGCCGTCGGTAGGAACGATAGGCGACATGCGCCGGCGCCGTTGATCTGGATCAATGATCGCCGCGCCCGCCGTGGTACGGAAATAATCTCAACTTCTCCGCCGACGAAGCGAAAAATTATCTTGCCGGCTGGATCGCCGTCGAGGGCAATCCGCATCTCAAGGTCCGCGACGTGAAGGAGAAGGACGCCGACACCATCGAAACCGATATTATCACCAAGAAGGAAACGCGCTGGTGCAGCGCTTCATCGTCGATCGCCGCACCGGCTTTCAGCGGCGGAGCAGGAGTTGAAGCGATGATGTGGGGTTCCGGTTCGGGCATGATGGACGGCTGGGGTGGATTTTGGGTGGGACCAATCTTCATGATCTTCTGGCTTGTGGTGATCGTCGCGGTGATTGCCGGCGTGATCTGGCTCGTGCAGTCGGCGTCGCATCACGGCGCCGGCCGTTCGAACGCGCCGTCGGGGTCGTCGGCACTCGACATCCTCGACGAGCGCTATGCGCGCGGCGAGATCAACCGCGACGAATACCTACGGAAGAAGCAGGAAATGACGCGCTGACGCCGAGAACCTTGCATCCGGCAAAGCGGGCGGCATTCACGATGCCCGCGAGAAGCGCGTTTCTTCGCCGGTCAGATAGGCGTCGAACACCGCGCAGACCGAGCGTACCAATGTTCTGGCATGCTCCGGCATCTTGATCATGCTGCCGCGGCGCTCGACGATGCCGTCGTTGACAAGGTTGTCGAGCTTCACAAACTCCGCCGCGAGATGATCGGCCGCCGCGCCGTGCTCCCTGCAGATTTCGGCAATGTCCGCCTGCAGATCGCACATGAGACGTTCGATGATCGCCCCGCGCAGCCGATCCTCGTCGGTCAGGGCGCGACCGCGCACCGTGGCTGGACGACCGGCCAGAATCGCCTCGCGATAGCGCACCGTGTCGGACGCATTCTGCACATAGCCCTCGGCCAGCGAGCCTATTGCTGACACGCCCAAACCAAGGAGGTACGGCGTTTCATCGCTGGTATAGCCTTGGAAATTGCGGTGGAGCCTGCCCTCGCACTGGCGCCGGACGAGCGGATCGCCTTCCTTGGCGAAATGATCGAGCCCGATGCGGCGGTAACCGGCGCCCACCAGCGCTTCGGTGGCGGCGGCGTTTTGCGCGAAGCGCCCCTCCGTGCCCGGCAGCGCGTCTTCGGGGATGAGCCTCTGATGGTGCTTCATCCACGGCACATGGGCGTAGCCGAACAGGGCGACGCGATCCGGATCGAGAGCGAGCGCACGCGCCGCAGTCGTTGCGATCGTCGTCACGCTCTGATGCGGCAGGCCATACATCAGGTCGATATTGATATTGGCAATGCCGGCATTGCGCAGCCCATCGATCGCGCGCCCGGTCTCTTCGAAACTTTGCACCCGGCGGACCGTCTGCTGGACCCGCTCGTCGAAATCCTGCACTCCGAGGCTCGCGCGCGTCACGCCCATCTCCGCCATCGTGCCGATATAGTCGGGCGCGAGCGAGCGCGGATCGATCTCGATCGCGGTCTCGGTTGCGGGCGTGATGGTGAAGTTCGTCCGCAGCGCTTCGGTGAGGCGGATAAAATCCTGCGGCCGCAACATCGTCGGCGTACCGCCGCCCCAATGAATCTGGGTCACGGCCGGTTTCGCCAGGCGTTCGCCGATTAATGCGATTTCCCTCTCGATGAGATCCGCATAGGCCGCAATCGGCGTATAGCGGCGGGCGACGGTCGTGTGGCACCCGCAGTAAAGGCACATCGCGGCGCAAAACGGCACGTGCAGATAGATCGAGACCGGCGCGTGCGCCGGTACGGCAGCGAGCCAACGGGCGTACGCCTGCGCATCGACCTTCGTATCGAATTGCACGGCGGTCGGATAGCTGGTGTATCGCGGCAGCCGTCGCTCCAGATATTTCAACAGATTCGCTTGCATGCCATCGGCGCAGGTAAGTGGTGCCGACGCGCCTGCGGCAAGGGCGCGCCAAGAAAAGCAAAGATACAAAACGCGCCGCAGCGACTTGATTTCGGTCAATTTGCTGTTCGGCGCATTGTCGCTGCGACCCGAGCCCGAGCGCGGACGATTGTCAATTGTAACGATTTCCGCCCTCGCCGTCGTCCGGATCAGCAGCCATTAGGGATTTGGCAGACCCAAATAGTGTGCGGCATTTCTGAACGCGATATCCTCCCGCAGCGGCGCGGCAAGCGGCGTCTCGTCGAGAAATTTCCCCGCCTCTGCGGCCTGTTCGAACGGATAATCGGCGGCGAACATCACGCGATCGCCGCCGAGCGCGGCGACGGTGCAGTCGAGCGGCGCGGCGGCGCACATGCCGGAAGTGGTCACCACGATATTCTGCCGGATATAATCGGACGGCCTTCTCCTGAGCTTCACGCCATAGAGCTTCGCGCGGCTGTCGAAGCGCCAAAGCAGGAACGGCAGCGTCTCGCCGAGATGGCCGAGAGCGACCCGCGCCCCCGGAAAACGATCGAACAGGCCGCTGAAGACGAGACGCAAGGCATGCGAACCGGTCTCGAAACCCCATTCCCAGGTAGCGCGCCGCAAACCGTCAATGTCCGCAAGCGCCGGCGAGGGGGCTATCGGGTCGGTCGGATGGATGTAGATGAGAGCTTGCAGCGCCTCGGCACGCTCCCAGAACGGTGCCAGCGATGGATGATCGAGATATTGGCCGTTGGTGTGGCCGTTGATCATGGCGCCGCAGAATTCTAGGTCGCCCATGCAGCGTTCCAGCTCGTCCGCGGCAGATCTTGCATCCTGCATGGCAAGATGAGCGAAGCCGGAATAGCGCTGCGGCCTGTTGGCGATCTCGCAGGCGAGAAAATCGTTGGCCTCGCGCGCCCGCCGCTCGGCGGTTGCGATATCGCGCTCGCTCTGCACGCCGGGGCCGGCTATGGCGAGGACCGAGCGCGCGATTCCGGCCTGGTCCATCGCTTGGAGCCGCCGCTCGCCGAAATCGGCCAAGCGGGCGGAAAGGCCGTTCACAACCTGCGGATCGACACTGGCGACGCTATTGCGCCAATACTCCTCGAAACCGGGACACAGGAAGTGCTCTTCGAGCGCGATCTTGCGGACCATGTTTTCATGACCTTATTTCCCGCCGCCTCGCCGCTCGGAGGTGTCGGCAGTCCCTGTACCGCATGTCGGCAATCCTGTATCAAATTGCGAACCGGACAACAAGTTGACGCAGCGGGTGGAGATTTCAGCGATGAGGCCAAGCGACATGCGGGCGGGCAGCGACAGGGCACAGGCGCCGGGTCGCGTGCAAAATCAGGCACAGAGTCAGGTGCAAGTGATTGCGCGGGCGGCGGCGATCCTGCGCGCGCTCGAGGACGAGCCGGCTGGCTTGAGCCTCGGCCAGATCGCACAGCGCGTCACTCTCGCGCGCTCTACGGTGCAACGCATCGTTGCCGCGCTGGCCGCGGAAAAATTCCTGATCGCGGCCTCGCCCAACGGCCGGGTGCGGCTCGGTCCGACCATCCTGCGGCTTGCTGCCTCGGCGCGGACCGATTTCGTCGCCGTAGTGCGGCCGTTCCTGGTCCAACTCTCGAACGAGCTCAAGGAAACCGTGGACCTATCGGTGATCAAGAAGGACCACCTCGTGTTCGTCGACCAGGTGATTGGGTCGCAGCGGCTGCGCGCCGTCTCCGCCGTCGGCGAGACCTTTCCGCTCTATTGCACCGCCAACGGAAAGGCCTATCTCGCCGAGCTCGAGGACGCCGCCGTGGCCCGGCTCATCGGTACCACCTACGAGAGGCGGACGCCGCGCACGCTCACCCGGCTCGACGAGCTGTTGCGCGACCTCAAATCCGTGCGCAAGAGCGGGGTCGCCATCGACCGCGAGGAGCATACGCGCGGCATCTGCGCCGCCGGCGTGGTGACGCGCGATCCGATCGGAAATGCGGTCGCCATATCGGTCCCGGTACCGGCGCAGCGCTTTTACCAGCACCAGCGGCATATCGCGGCGCGGCTGCGCGCCACCAAGGAGGCTTTGGAGCGGAGTCTCTTGGCGGCGGCGGCGTAAGCTTGCGAACCGCCTGTTCGGCTGACCGGAATACGATACGGTTGCACCATATCCTAATACAATGGCTCCTCAGACCGCAGGCGATGGAGGAGATGCTGATGGCAAAGACCCGGAGGCTCGCGTGACGAAGAAAATTCGCGGCGTCTGGTTCGAGGAGAACGAGACGCCGCGAGATCGTTAATCGTACCAACGACGTGTGCTCGATCCTGGTCGCCATCGCGCCGGCGCCAACCAAATAAGAGTCCGTCATCCTGAGGCGGTCGCGAAGCGGCCCTCGAAGGATGCGGCCGAGGTGCTGACGCTGCCAGGGCCGTCGCCCTTCGAGGCTCGCCATAGCGCGTCGAAGACGCGCGTAAACGCGCTTATGGCTCGCACCTCAGGACGACGGTGAACAACTCACAGTGAGTTCCATCATGTCCGAAGACTTCCTGAAAAATCCGCTTTCGTTGTTCGATATCCGCGGCAAGGCGGCGATCGACAGCCGGCCGGCACCTTCGCCCTGTCTGCAAAAGCTCGTCGCCGACGGCAAATTGGGTTTCAAGTCCGGCGAAGGCTTCCGCCGGTGGACTGCGAAAGAGCAGGACGCGTTACGCAGCAAGGTCGTGCAGCACCTCAAATCGATGCAAGGGCGTTGAAGAGAGCCGGGCCGATTGGCCGACCACAATGCAGGCCTCTCCAGGCGCCGCCGCAGATGCCGGCAGGGCACGGAATCCAGGTTAACGCTCTTTGAGCTGAAGGATTTGTAGCAGGAACTCCGGGCTCCAACCTGCGGTTTTACGTCGTGTTTTGACGCTTCCCTTATTCTTGTTGGCGCGCACCAGGC
>JAKAPE010000220.1 GCA_021811945.1 Pseudomonadota bacterium
CGTAAACCCGGATCTCCGAACACACCGCGCACCACTTCCTTCGCGCGAAATCCCGCAAACGCATACCCATCCGACAAACGCCGCCGCCGCCCTTTGCCCATCCCTTTGCATCCCCAATCGCAGCACCACTCAAACCCCACAAAACCAATACCACAAGGCCTTTCCGCCGCTATGATGCTCCGAAACCACCCACTCGATCCCCGGAAGACCCTGAATATATTGACCACTCGATTTTTCAAGCAACGCCGCTGATCTTTGCGACACTGATCGCCGACAAGCCCGACAGCCAAGGCCACATGAGCCGACTACGGATCACGCGCGCTGAGCGCGACAAGTTGGTGCAATCGTTGCAAATAAGCTTCGGCAAAAAGATGGAGCAAACCGACCAAAATTTGATTGTTAGTTCGGCGACGGTGTTGCGCGACTACCTGATTAAGAAAGGCTACTAGTGTTCGGATGATCCGCAGTAATGCTCGGCAACTCATTCGATCCGAACCGTTCAAACCTCATTGTCGGAATCGCGCTCGCAATCGCGGTGCTCGCGTTCTGCCGCTTTGTCGCGGCGCTGATCGGCGCGGGCACTGAGGGCGAAGTAGCTGGCGCACTCGGCGCGTTTGTTGGCGGCGTGATTGGCGCGGGCGGCGCGGTTCTAGCCGTCTATGTCGCGTTGTCGAATCAGCGTGATGAGGATACGCGCAAAGTATCCGCAGCGGTGAGGACCGAAGTGGCGTCGCTTGTGACCTACGCCATAGGAGCCATCGAAATATGCCAGCACATCGCCAGCGGCGTGCGGCAAATGCCGCGCAAGGATGCGGGCTACATCATGCGCAAGCTTTTCGTTGAGCCGGTTGTTTACAAGGCAGTCGCCGACAGGATCGGGCTGTTGCCGCATCCGAACGCCACGGCGCAATTCTACATGCGACTTTCAGAAGCAAAGGCAATGGTCGAATCGTTGCAGATGGCGAGCGTTGAACAGGAACACGTGTCGGCTGAGAATGCCGCGACCATTGCCGACAGCCTCATTACGGCGCTACAGCTCGCGCACGGCATTCTTGCCAGTGATGGCGACCCGCGAATGGCAGAATGGGTCGGGCAAACAATGGTCCGCCAGATCGAGGAATGTTTGCAGTCGGCGCGACTGTCGTTCCCCAACGCTGAATCGTTCCAGATACCGCAAAGCTGAAAAGAGAAAGGCCGCCATCGCTGGCGGACTTTTTGTTTGATCGTTCGCGCGGCTCACATGCCGATAGTGTCGATTGCCGCTTTGAGCACTTTGAGCGGATACCCGGCTCCGTTTTTGTTGCCGTATTTGCGGCTAGTTTTCTTCTTGCCGTTGGCCCATCCGCCAATCGCCTCGCGCACATCTTCCGGGATGCCAGCGGCGCGCATACGCTTGGCCGCACGATGCCGGAATGAGTGCATCGGCACCTTGTCGTCATCGGTGATGCCGATTTCGTGCAACCACTTTTTGAGGCGTTTGCCAGCGGTGTCCATGCGGCCCGTAATCAACTGGCCGCTGATCTTTTTCGGCAAGTGGGGCAGCAACGCCTTTGGGAACGATACGCGGCGGACGGACGCCGCAGTCTTGGTCCCGATGGTCACGAACCGAATGCCATTCTCCGTTTCTTCGTGGTCGATTTCAAACGCTTCGCCGCGCCGGACTCCGGTTGTCGCCAAGATGCGAACCAACAATTGATCGTTGGCATCGAGCTTGTGCAAGTTCGCCCGAATAAGCTTCATGTCATCATCGGAGAACGCTTCGCGTTCTTCTTCATCCTCACGCTCCGGGATGCAGCCTTGGAACGGATTGAAGGTCAGCTTGCCTTCGGCGATTGCAAGATTCGTCAAGGCGACCAGCGGCACCATGCGACGCCGCAGCGTGGCGGATTTGATTTCGCCGTCCGCTTCAAGGTACGCGATGATGGCGCGGCCATCGTCTTTCGTGCATTTGGCAATCGGCTTTTTGCAGACGGTCTTGAAAATATGCCAAATGTCGCGGGCTTGCTTCTCGCGCAAGCCCGTGATGCCGTTGTGGCTGAGATAGATTTCAAGCAACGCATCGTCGCCAGTCTTGACCGCGACCGCCGGGCGTTTCGCATCGTCATAGGCTTTGAAGCTCGGCACGCCGTTCGCTGGCGCTGGCCTCAGCAACTCGGCAGGGCCGCCGTTCGGTTCGCGGCGCACGATGTTGCCGCTGGCGTCAAGGAATTGCACTTCGCGGTCGGTGACGATGGCCTGTTCGCCGTTGATGACGCGCAAGCCCGGCTCATAGGCGCGGTCCCAAAACGGTGTGATCGTTGGGCGGCGCGCGATCATGTACGCCTTGTGCTCGCGGATCAACGGGAGCGCGGCAACCTCGGCAAGTTTCAGGTCGCTTGTGCCAAGGGATTTTTCGATGACCGAGCGGCCGGGCGGCTGCAATCGAACGTACCAATTCTCACTGCCCTTACGCTTGAACAGGTAACGCATGACGGGGGACTCCGGGTTTTACTGACAGCGATTACTGACAGCAAAATACCGGCACAATTAGTGGCAGTCAAAGAATCACGGAAGTACCTTATTTCACGGTTAAAAATTGGCGCGCCCGAAGGGATTCGAACCCCTGACCTCTGCCTTCGGAGGGCAGCGCTCTATCCAGCTGAGCTACGGGCGCAAATTACGGCTCATGCGCCTTGATAGCGGACGGACCGCCATGCGGCAACGAATTACCGTACCGCCCTGCCAACGCGTGCCGCTTGACGCTTGACGCTTGCCGCTTGCCAACCTGGATCCTAATGTCTCGAGCGAGTTGCCGCAAATTGCGGCATGAGCAAAGTCAATGACCTTACCGCCGCGAAATCGTAGGAGCCCGGACGATCTAGCCGGTCCGGGGGTGCGCGTCGCCGCGACGGATAACGGACACGGTCGAGGAGATACGGGATGACGCAGCTTGCCGAGAAGCGCGACATGAAATCCGTCCAGATCAAGGACGCGGCCTTCAAATGGGATGATCCGCTCGACCTGGAAGGCGAGCTGACCCAGGAAGAGCGCATGGTGCGCAATACGGCGCGCGATTATGCGCAGGAGAAGCTGTTTCCGCGCGTTGTGGAGGCCTATCACAACGAGCATTATGATCCCGCGGTCGTGCGCGAGATGGGGGCGCTCGGCCTCCTCGGCTCGACCATTCCCGAGGAATATGGCGGCGCCGGTCTCGGCTACGTCTCCTATGGATTGATCGCGCGCGAGCTGGAACGCGTCGATTCCGGCTTCCGATCGTCGATGTCGGTGCAATCCTCGCTGGTAATGCATCCGATCTATGCATACGGCAGCGAGGCGCAGCGACGCAAATATCTGCCCAAGCTCGCGACCGGCGAGCTGGTTGGCTGCTTCGGCCTCACCGAGCCCGACCACGGCTCGGACCCCGGCTCGATGGCCACGCGGGCGCAAAAAGTGCCCGGCGGTTTTCGCCTCAACGGTTCGAAAATGTGGATCACCAATGCTCCCGTTGCTGACCTTGCCGTGGTCTGGGCCAAGCTCGAAGGCAAGATCCGCGGCTTCATCGTCGAGCGCGGCACCAAAGGCCTTTCCACGCCGAAGATCGAAGGCAAACTGTCGTTGCGCGCCTCGATCACCGGCGAGATCGTGCTCGACGACGCCGTCGTGCCGGAGGAGAATCTGTTGCCGAACGTTTCCGGCCTCGCCGGCCCGTTCGGCTGTCTCAATGTGGCGCGCACCGGCATTGCCTGGGGCGTGCTCGGCGCCGCCGAATTCTGCTGGCACCGCGCGCGCGATTACGTGCTGGCGCGCAAGCAGTTCGGCCGTCCGCTCGCCGCCAACCAGCTTATCCAGAAGAAGCTCGCCGATATGCAGACCGAGATCACGCTCGGCCTGCACGCGGCGCTACGACTGGCCCGGCTGATCGACGAGGGCAAGGCGTCGCCGCCGGCGATCTCGCTGCTCAAGCGCAACAATTGCGGCAAGGCGCTGGAAGTTGCGCGGCTTGCCCGCGACATGCACGGCGGCAACGGCATCGCCGAGGCGTTTCACGTCATGCGGGTGATGTGCAACCTGGAGACGGTCAACACCTACGAGGGCACCCACGACATCCACGCCCTGGTGCTTGGGCGCGCGCAGACCGGCATCCAGGCGTTTTTCTGATCGCGTTTCCGCTGCGCGATCCATTCACGGCGCGGGCGTGCGCGACCGGTCGCGAAGGACCAACAGTTGACGCGTGCGCCGGCGTCGCGGCTGCGAGGGCGCGTTTGCGCTCGCGGCCGGCATTATCGTGACAAAGCAGACCGCGAACGCCGGGGCCTATTCAGGCTTCACGGAAACATCGCGCGGGCTCGGCGTTTCGCGCGGGCTGCCGGCGCGCAGAGTATTCTCCAGCACCATCAGCGACAAGACGGCTTCGGCGACCAGCCGCTGCAGCGCATAGAAGAGGCCGCGGCGCCCGGCAAGAATAAGACCCTTGCCGAACAGACAGTAGAGGAAGACCGCAAACGGCATCAGCGGTGGCGCGAGCCTGAGCCGTTCCTTGAAGCCGCGCCTGCCGGTCGAGAGCTCTGCCAATTCGCGGCTCATATAACGGCCCTGGGAATTCAACCATGCCGTGATGCTCTTCCAATCGTCGTGAATAATCCGCGCCTGCAGAGGTCGAACCGGGCCCTCGACGGTCCATATTTCGGTGTGGCCGTCGTCGCGCACATCGAACCGCCCGCGGCGCAGCAGAATGGTGTTCGGAGGATAAAGCGAGGCACGCAGCTTGTGCGAGAAGACGGCGTAGTCAAAGCTGACGGTGTAAGCGCTGACCGCCGCGCGCGGATCGAGCCGGCTTAGTTCCTCCACAAACGCGTCGGTGAGCCGGTAGTCGGCGTCGAGCCGCAGGATCCACGGCGTGGCGATAGCCGTGTCGGTCACGGCATATCGCCACTGGCCGGCGTGGGTATCGAACGGCCGGGAGAAGACCCGCACGTTGCGCCATCGCGCCAGCGTGGCGAGGGTGCCGTCGGTGCTGCCGCTGTCAACCACCACGATGTCGCGCGCCCAGGAAAGACGCGACAGGGTGCCCCCGATGTTCGGCGCTTCATTGCCGGTCAGCAACACCGGGGTGATGCAGTCAAGCATCGTAGGCAAAGCCCAATCGCGCGCAAAGTCCGAGGTCGATCGGCGCCGACAGCAAGGCGCGGTCGCGGCTCGCCGCGCAATGATGCAGCGAATACGGGGTCGTGATCTCGTCAATGTCCGATGCGACGACTTCCTTGTAGACGACGCCGTTGCGGCCGTCGAGAAAGCCGAAGAGCGGATAGCCGATCTGTAAAAGCAGGCGCACGACGGCGGCCGCCGATTGGACGCCATGCAGTTCGATGGCCAGGTTGGGGCCGTGCCTTTGCAAGGTCCGGCAGGCTCCGCGCAGGAAAAGCTCCTCTGCGCCTTCGATGTCCACCTTGATGAAATGCGGTACCGGCAGCGCGCCGGATTCCACCAAACTATCCAGCGACGCCACCGTCACGGTCTCGGTGGCGGCGGGCAGCCCGTATTGTCGCCTTGCCTCGCTGGGGCCGCCGCGCGCGACGGCGTTCAAAGTTCCGGTAGCGGTTGAAACGTCGTCGATCTGAAAATCGTCCGTGCCCTCGTAATCGGCCAGGGCGATGGGCGCGATTTCGACACGATCCTGACAATTGCCAAGTTGGACATTACGGCGAAGCAACGCGAGATTCTGCGTATACGGCTCGAATGCTACTACCCTTCCGGCTGCAAACTGCTGAATCATAAGACGGACATAGAGACCGATGTTCGCCCCGACGTCGAAGGCGACGCCACCGGGATTGATGAGGCGTTGCATTGTACCCAGCATGAACGCTTCATGCTGGAGCGGATCGCGCAGCCAATAGCTGCGATTGCGGCGCAAGCGAACAGCCATCGGACCGACGCCGCGGACGTTCACCGTCCAACGAACATCGGGAATGACGTAAAGAGCCATGCGCCCAAGAGCCGGACGGCTGCGCAGCGCACCGCTCAAGGTTTGCGTCATCCGGTCGATTGATCGACCAACAAGCATTCCGGGTTCGGTCACCGCGCCGCGTCTTTGCAAAGGCAACAGTTATTGCCGCTGGTATTCGCCGGCTCGATCCACGCGCGAATTATTTTGCGTCAGAGCGCCAAGGACCACATGCGACCACCGGCGGGACGATTCACCCTTGCTGAGCGGTCGGCTGTCCTTGGATTCGCCGCGCGACCCGTTGAGCCAAGATCTGATCGGTACGGCAAACCCCGTTTTCGGTCGCAAAACCACCTCGGCGGGCGGCGATAAGGAGGGTGCTTGGGCGAGCGCTGTCTTGCCGGCGCCGGCAGCGAATGCCGGTATGATCGGTGCCAGAAACCTGAGCAAAACAATGTCGACGAGGGGGACGCGGATCTCCACCCCATGCGCCATGCCGGCCCAATCGGCGTCGCGTAACAACTGGTTGCGCAGATAATGCGCGGACTCCAGCGCACAAACCCGGCCAACGTCCGTGCCTGGATCGGGCCAAAGGCTGTCGGACAGCCGGCGCAACGGATCGAGGCGGCGCATCCCTTCCCGCACGATATCTGTGTCGATAAGCTGCCGCAGCTCGTGGGGGAGAAACAGACCGCGGCGCAGAAGGTAGGCTCCCGCCCAGCCGTGCGCATAGTCGAGCACGCCCAGCGCTTTGGGCCGGTTGCGCGCGAGGCCCGGCGCAAGGAGGCGCAGCAGAGCGCGGGCAACGCGTCCCGCGCCCGGGACGGCGGCAAATGGCCCGTAGCGGCGGCGCCAGCGCGGCAGGTCTTGAAAGCTCGAATAGCCGGCGAAGAGTTCGTCGCCGCCGATACCCGAAATAGCGACTTTGAGGCCGGCCTCGCGAGCCGCCTTGGCGACGAACCAGGTATTCACGCCATCGATGCTGGGTTGATCCATGGCGGCGAGCAGAGCAGGAAGATCATTCTGGAATTCCCGCGCGTCGACTCGTCGAATGATGTGTTGCACGCGATAGCTGCTGGCGCTCTGTGCCGCCAGAGGTCCTTCGTCTTCGGCCGTGCCGTAGAATTCGGCAAATGAAACCGTGAGCGCCCGAATATCGCGCTGCCCGGCATCCGCCATCAATCCGACGAGCGCGCCCGAGTCCACCCCGGCAGAGAGAAATGCCCCGACTTCGACGTCGGCCAAGAGATGCGATCGCACGCTGTCGCGCACGCCGGCGCGGACACGCTCGCACAGATCATCGGCAGCTTCCCGCGTCCTTGCGCCTGCGGCGAGAACCGCCGCCAATCTGGCGAACGGCTGCGGCGCATGCGCGCCCTTGGCGTCGATGCGCTGAACATGGCCGGCCGGAAGCGCCGCTATTTCGCGGTAGAGCGTAAACGGCTCCGGCACGCTGCCGAACAAACGAAAACCGACAAGGCCGGCGGGGTCCACATCGCGCGACAGCCGCATGCCCGCGAGCAGCGCCTTGACCTGCGAGGCGAAACGAAACGTGCCGCCGCTGACGGCCGTATAAAGCGGCTTTATTCCATACGGGTCGCGTGCGAGGAAAAGGGAGCGCGTCGCATCGTCCCAGATCGCGAACGCGAACATGCCGCGCAGCCGGTGCACCATGTCTTCCCCGAAACGCGCGTAGAGATGCAGGAGTACTTCGGTGTCGGACGTCGTGAACAGGCGCGCGCCGTCGCTTTCGAGCTCTTTGCGCAACGCCGGACAGTTGTAGATTTCGCCGTTGAAGGTAATCACAAATCTTCCCTCGCAGGCGGTCATCGGCTGCGCGGCGCGTGGCGAAAGGTCAATGATCGCCAACCGTCGATGTCCAAGCGCGCAGCGGCGATCTGCGGACCACCATTGGCCGGCGCCATCCGGCCCGCGTGCGCGCATGACGTCGCGCGTCGCGAGAAGTTCGGCCTCGTCCGGACAGTTTGCCGAATCGCTGTAAGCGAAAATGCCGTTTATGCCGCACATCGATCCGGGAACGGCAAAATCAGGCGCGCGCCGCGCTGTGCGCTATTCGGCAGCGGGCAAATTCCTCGCGTCCATATGGCAAAGACTTGCCAGCCTTCGATGCCGAGAAAGCGACTAGTTCATCAATTTTGAAGTTCGAATCATATCAGGCGGCTCGATCGAGCTTGTAGGACCAAGTGTGAACGACTGGATGACGGTTGAATTCGTCCATGGCTGCCATGATGCGATCCTTCAGTTCCTG
>JAKAPE010000007.1 GCA_021811945.1 Pseudomonadota bacterium
ACAACGCAAGTGCGTTGCCCACATGCCCACGGTCTCAGCAGCAGCAGGCAGACGATCGAAAATGGGCCAAAAGTACCCACACGATTCCCTGAAGACCCAGAAAAAGGTTCCTGGCCACACCTTTCTACTAATTCCGGTGGTCATGCTTCTCGCTTCCTGCGCCAGCCAACAAAAACACCCCGATCCCCAAGCGAAGGAAGATAAGGCAGCAGCAGAGGCGGTCGCAAAGATGAGGGGCGTGATCGATGACGCAAAATGTCAATCGTACGGCTTTCAGCCAGGTTCGCCCTCCTACAACAAATGCCGCAAGGATATCGACGCCGAACGCAAACAAATGGGCATCACGGAATGAGCGCGATCTTCCCTGCCATCGCGGCCGCTGATCGCGCAGGAAATCTACATAGACGCAGGCGTTGGGACGCACCCCGGTTGCTCTTGCCCGAGCCGTCACGGGTGACCATACTGCGCGTCGCGCGGACTTATGCGCTTGTCGCTCCGCGCGAACTGCGCCGCTGCCGACCCCATGGCGCGGCCGCGAGACCTAAGGATTGCCGATGGCTGCTTCCACGCCCTACATCAATGCGGTCGAGCTCGACATCGTGCCGGCCGAATATGAGAAATTCAAAGCCGCGATCCTCGAGAACGCGGCGGCAAGCGTAAAGGAGCCGGGCTGCCGGCAGTTCGACGTGCTGTTCGAGGACGGCGATCCGCACCACGTGTTCCTCTACGAGGTCTACGACAACGCTGCCGCCTTGGAGGCGCATCGCGCGACTGCGCATTTCAAGAAATTTTGGGAGACGTCTGCGTCCATGATCGCCAGGCGCGTGGGCCGGCACATGTCGCCGATCGCATTCAACGTCAAGGCGCGATAGCGACAGATGACCACCGCGAGTCCGTAACGCATGAAGGCGAGTGGCGCGCCTACAGTCGAGCATCGACGTGCAATCGCACTTATCGGCTTGCTGGTCCTGATCTGGGGCTTCAACTGGCCGATCAACAAGGTCATTCTGACTTACATCAGCCCGCTCTGGTTCGCCTGTCTGCGGTTGGTACTGGGAGCCATCAGCCTGTTTCTGGTGCAGACCTTCCAGGCCGATGGTATCAAGCTGCCGGCGCGGCGCGATCTGCCCGTCGTCTTCAGCATCGGCTTGGTGCAGATGGCGGCCGTGTTGGCACTGATGACTCTGGGGCTCGCCGACGTACCGGCCGGGCGCTCCGCAATCCTCTCTTATACGACGCCGTTGTGGGTGGTTCCGGGATCGGTCTTGATCCTCGGCGAACGTCCAGGCCTGGGCAGATCAATGGCGCTCTTGCTCGGGCTGGCAGGCGTCGTGTTTCTGTTCAATCCGGTGGGATTCGACTGGGGCAACCGCAAGGAAGTCATAGGGAACGGCTATCTGCTGGCGGCCGCCATGCTCTGGGCGGCATCGATTATCCATGTCCGCGCCCATCGGTGGATCGGAACGCCCCTGGCGTTGGCGCCGTGGCAAATGCTCGTTGGTGTAATACCTTTATTGGCTTTGGCCCGGTCATTTGAAGGTCCGCCGCCGCACCTCGGCTTTTCCGTTGGCACGACCCTGCTGGCGCTTTACAGCGGGCCTCTGATCACCGCCTTTCCGTTCTGGGCTGTCATCACGGTCGCTCGGGCCTTGCCGGCGCTGACGACGTCCTTGACGCTGTTGCTGGTACCCGTACTTGGCCTGGTGAGCTCGGCGCTGCTGCTTTCGGAACCGATGAATGCAACTTTGATCATCGGCCTGTCGCTAATTGTAAGCGCCGTAGCGGCGGTGAGTATGGCCGAAACAAAGCAAGCTCCGCCCTCGAAAGACGTCGGATAATATCATACGCTCTTATGGCCGCCGAGGATGAAGTCGCAACGGCTACCAGGTCCACGCGGCAGAATTTGGTTCCTTCCCGGCGGGCGATTTCGATCACCTGATTTGCCAAAGCGCGGTTACCTCGAAGCACGTATTCGGGACATGCCGCAAGCGCGCCTTTCGCGACCAAAACGCATGTTGAATTTAAGCGGCTTCCCCCTGTAAGGATAAGTCGCGGGTGGGGAACAGCGAATCATGGCCAATTCCGCGTCAGCCGGGCGATCTGCCGGCACGGTGTCGTGGGTCACGGCGACCGCGATCGTCGTCGCCGACATGGTCGGTGTCGGCGTCTTCACCAGTCTCGGATTTCAGGTCACCGACATCACCTCCGGCTTCTCGCTGCTGCTGCTGTGGATGGTCGGCGGAGTGGTGGCGCTGTGCGGGGCGTTCTGCTACGCGGAATTGGCCGCGATGTTTCCCCGCTCGAGCGGGGAGTACAATTTTCTGCGCGAGGTCTATCATCCGGCCTTTGGGTTTGTGGCCGGCTGGCTGTCGGCGACCGTCGGTTTCGCGGCGCCGATCGCGCTCGCCGCCATGGCGTTCGGCGTCTATTTCAGATCCATAATGCCAGGTGCGCCGCCGCTGGCGCTCGGCCTGGGCGCGACCTGGGTCGCCACGCTGGTGCATCTGTGCGGCGTTAGATTGGGCGGCACCTATCACAACGTCTGGACCGCGCTCAAGCTGGGGCTCATCCTGGCGTTCATCGTCGCCGGCGCCGCGTTCGGCGACGCGCAGCCGATTACATTTGCGCCGCACGCCGCCGATCTCGCCGTCGTGGCCGGAGCGCCGTTCGCCGTCGGCCTGGTGTTCGTGATGTACTCCTACTCCGGCTGGAACGCGGCGACCTACATCCTCGGCGAGCTGCAGCAGCCGGCCCGCAACCTGCCGCGCGCCCTGTTCCTCGGGACCGCGATCGTCATCGTTCTCTATGTCGGCCTCAACGCGGTGTTTCTCGCCACCACGCCGATGGCGGAATTGGCCGGCCAACTCGATATCGCCATCGTCGCCGGCCGGCACGTGTTCGGCGAGCTCGGCGGCCGCATCGTCGGCGCCCTGATCTGCCTCGGCCTGGTGTCCTCGATCAGCGCCATGACCTGGATCGGGCCGCGCGTGACTATGACCATGGGCGAGGACGTGCTGATGCTGCGGGCGTTCTCACATAAGTCAAGGCAGGGCGTTCCTGCCTTCGCTATCATCTTCCAGCTCCTGATCTCCAACCTGCTGTTGCTGACCCGGAGCTTCGAAGCGGTGCTGGATTTCATCCAGTTCAGCATCACCTTCAGCTCGTTCTTCGCGGTGCTCGGGGTGATCAAGATGCGCATCACCCGGCCAAAGCTGCCGCGGCCGTATCGGGCCTGGGGCTACCCGGTGACGCCGCTTGTTTTCCTCGCCGTATCTTTGTTCATGATGTATTACCTGGTCGTCAGCCGCCCGCTGCAATCGCTCGCCGGGTTCGCGATGATGTTGGCCGGCCTCGTCATCTATTATGCGTCTCGCCTGCTGTCGAACGTCTTTGCTCCGCAAGCTCCGCGCACGGTGAGTTGACACGATGCCCGCACGCGCATCCAAGCTGACGGCGGCCGCCTGTCTGGCCGGCCTCCTTATCGTGGCCGCGCCGCCGGCGCCGAGAGCCGAGCCGGCGAGCCCCAACGATACCGCGCGGTTCCTCGCCGGGCTGCCGCCGGCGCCGGACTCGCCGCTCGCCGCGCTGACCGCGGCTCCCGGCTGGCGCCGGCACGCCCGCTACTTCGATGCCGCGTTCGCCCGCCAGGAACGCAGCACGATTGCGAAGATTCGCGCGTTTTCCGCGACCTGGCTCACCAACAAGCACAGCACCATGCTGTACATGTTCAGTGGTCCGGATTTCCTTTATGCCGCCTCGTTCTTCCCGAGCGCATCGACCTATGTATTGAGCGGTCTGGAGCCAGTCGGTCGCGTTCCGCCGCTGACCGGCCTGTCGCGGGCGGGTCTCGATCGCGTTCTATGGAACCTTCGCGGCTCGTTGAGTTCAATTCTCAACGTGAGTTTTTTCATCACCCACATCATGGCGCACCAATTGCGTGCCGGGCCGGTCTACGGAACCCTGCCGATCCTCTACGTGTTCCTGGCGCGGACCGGCAACACTATTCACGATATCAGCTTTGTCAGGCTCGACCAGGACGGAACTCTCAACGCGGTGCCCGAATCTGCCGCGG
This sequence comes from Pseudomonadota bacterium, assembly GCA_021811945.1. Taxonomy (GTDB): domain Bacteria; phylum Pseudomonadota; class Alphaproteobacteria; order Rhizobiales; family Xanthobacteraceae; genus BOG-931. Next base: position 4,073 of record JAKAPE010000007.1, read on the forward strand.
GAGCTGAAGCCCGCAGGGGCGGCGCTCGTGGAGTGAAAATCACCTTTTCCAGCGGCGACCGCGCCGTGCAGACGCTGTATTATTTCAGCACCGACCTGAGCGACTACGGGGTGAGGCGGAGCGGGTTCCTGACATTTTGCGGCACGCTCGGCGCCGCCGACAGCTTCATCAAGAGCGATTCCTATCTCCTGCACGGCGGCGGTTTCGCCGAGGTGCGCAGGTTTCTTCTCGACCGCAGCGCGACCATCCTTCAGGACGACAGCGGCATCCCGGTGGCTTATTTCGATCCGACGGCATGGCGTCTGCAGCCGTTTGGCCGCTATCTCGGGCCCATCCCTATTTTCCGGGGCGTGTACCAACCGCGCTTGGCGCGGCTGTTCCGCCGGGGCCATGCCATCCCGCTCGATTTTGGGCTGGGATACCGCTGGCGGAGCAATGAATCGAACTTGCTGCTGGCGCGAAAGATCATTCCCGAATCCAATGAGGCCAAATTAACTCCCCATTAACCGGCCGGCAGGTCATGACGCGACGGGCGGTCGGCGATGCGGACTCGCTCGCAAATCCGCGCCGAACGCGGCGGCGAGGGCGTTAATCGCGGCCTTTCAGTCTTGATTCCGTGCGGGCACCCGGCGGCAGGCCGCCAAAAAGAGGCCAAAGTCGGGGTTCAAGCTGCGCCTCGGTTCGACGGGGAAACGGGGAACAGTGCCAAATCGGGCCCGAGTTCCGGCGCCGCAGCGGCGCCGTGCGCCGAGTGGTGACTCGGCTACGGTGCGTGGTGCGCGCCAGTTCCATTCAGATCGAGAGCTGCGGCGCAGATCCGAACCGTTCGGCGCGCGGCGCCCGGCGCAGCGCGCCCAGCCCGGCAGCCGCGCGCAGTTCGATTTCAGCCCGGCGCCGGTTCCACGATCGCATGCGCGGCGCGGCGTGCGCAGGCGCAATTTGCCGCAAATCATCGCGGCGCTGGTGTTTGTCGCCGCGGTGGGCTGGTGCGTTCAGCTTTATAGCGAGTTCCGACCATCGGTCTTTACTGCTTCGGCACCCGGCGCGGCGCCGTCTGCAGCGCCGGAGTTCGTCGCCAGCGCCAGAGAGGCTGATGCCGTCGCCGCCCCGAACGACCGGCGCATCGAGCATCCGCTGCGAGTGGCAAATGCCGCCGCCATGGTCGATCAGGTGTCGAGTGCTGGCGCCGCCGAGCGCCGGGCGTGGGCTGCAGCCGACGAGCCGGCCGCTCGGATTGTGGCCTATGACTTCGATATGCTCCGGCCGGTCCGGCAGCCCGGACGCAACGCCGTCGCAGCGAAAACTGCAAGACGAAAGAGAGAGGTGCATCTTGCGGCGGTCGAGGCAGCCGCACCGCGGTTCGGCCTGCACTCCGCAGGCGGCGAGCCGGCCGCCAGGATTGTGGCCTATGACTTCGACGCGTTACGGACCGTCCGGCACACCGAACACAAGGCCGCGGCAGCGAAAACAGCAAGGCGGAAATGGCCGGTGCATCTTGCGGCGGTCGAGCCCACCGCGCCGGGATTCGATGTGCGCTTCGCGACCGACAGCTTTGCGCGCGGAATGCCCGCCAATGTCAAGGCCAAGACGGTTCTGGTCAATTTCCAAACCGCACCCTTCCCGTATCGCGGCAACGTGCCGGGATCCAATCGGCCGTTCTTAAACGCCGGTACGCCAGACCACCGCGGCCACGTGACCTTCCGCGGCCGGATTCTGTGGCAAGCGCAGACGTTCAGCGACAGCCACGTGCTGTTGCATATCCCGCCGGGCTTCGACCCGACGCGCCCGGCCGTGATGGTGGTGTTCTTCCATGGCCACGGCGCGGACCTCGCGCACGACGTGCGCAACCGCCAGCGCGTGCCGCAGCAGATCACCGACTCCGGGCTCAACGCCGTGCTGGTGGCGCCGCAGTTCGCCGTCGACGCCGCTGATTCGAGCGCCGGTAAATTCTGGGAGCCGAACGGATTCAAGCGCTTCCTCGACGAGGCGGCAAGCAAGCTCGCCCGCCTCTACGGCGATCCGCGCTCGGTTAAGGCGTTCGCCACCATGCCGATCGTGCTCGTCGCCTATAGCGGCGGCTACGGGCCGGCGCTCGCCGTCCTCGCCCGGGGCGGCGTGAGATCGCGCGTGCGCGGTCTGGTGCTGCTCGATGCGCTCTACGCCGGCATCGGCCGTTTCGCGGAGTGGATCGCCAACCATAGATCGAGCTTCTTTGTCAGTTCCTACACGCCGCACACGGCGCACCACAATGACGATCTCATGCGCCTGTTGAGAGAGCGGTCAGTGCCGTTCAGCTCGGAGCTCAGGCGCGACCATCTGCCGGGCATGGTGGTGTTTCTGCCGGCCGGCCCAGTGTCGCACCGCAATTTCGTGACCCATGCCTGGGCCGACAACCCGATCAAGAACATTCTGGCGAGAATGGACGACGTCGATCCGAGGTCCGAGGATCGAAAGTGTTGCGGCGACGCGCTCGATGCGGTCCGCCACCACAACATCGATGCACAACTGAAGCCGGTCAGACCGGCACAGCGCTTGCCTATATCTACGTTTGCCTGCGCTCCAGTTCGGCGAGCAGGATCGTCTCCACGTCAGGCGGCACCGGCACGCGTCGGATCACGTCCGGCCACAGTTCGACTGGCGGCGCGGCAATCAGCCCACCGGAAAGCGTCACGACATCGAGATCGTCGTTGAGATGATCGCGCAGGCCGCAATGGCGCGCGCGACAGAGCACGCGCGGATGGCATTCGCGATAGTGACAGATGCGGCCGAGATAACGCCCGGCCGCATCGGTCAAAAAAACATCGCCGCCGAGATTGATTTGCTGCGCCTGCCCTTTGAGGCGCCTGCCGGCGCGGGCGAGTTCAGTCAAGTCCATCTTGCCGTCGATGGTGACGAGGACATCGGCGTCCTTCGGCACCGCTTTGTTCGTGGCCAACGAGCCGATCAACGCCACGCGCAGCACCCCCGCGCAGCCGGCGGCCTCACGCACGAAGTCGCGCACCGCGGCAAGCAGCACCGGCCGCGGCTCGGCGACGGATGGGCTCGGCTCGTAGTATCGGCGACGACCGTGACGCATGGCGGAAAGCAATTTTCAACATAGGCTAGAGATCAAACTTTCAAGAACTTCTATCGCGTTGCGATCTGGAGCACCTCGAAAACTTTTGATCGTGTCAAGAGCTTCCTGTGCTACTTTTCGCAAGAGCTTTTTATCTTCCGGTGTGTTGCGAATATTCGCAACGTTCTGCAAAGCAAGCGCAGCGTGGTAGAAAACGAAGGGTTGCTCTGACGAAAAACGATCTCTCAGCCAATCCAGATCCGCAACACGTGGAACCATTTGCATCATGGCGATCGCCGCCAGGCGGCTTCCCGGCGATCCTGAGCCTTTGTATGTGTCTATAAAGTCAACCAAGCTGGGTGCGAGAGAACGCATCTTAACAAGCACGCGCGTCATCGCGGCGACGGCAGATTCGCGTTGATCAGAAATCTCACCGCTCGGCGGCCGTAAAGATCGGATGATCCGTTGCGCGGGAGGCGAATTCCAGCGCAGCCGTAATATCTTCATCCTCCAGATACGGGTAAATCGCGAAGGATTTCCGCGCGCGACGAGCCGCCCGCCAGCATGTCGAGGATGTCTTTCACGCGCAAGCCCCGGATGCAAGGGCGGCCGCCGCACTTTTCCGGGTCGACCGTGATGCAATCGAGCAGACTTGCCATGACTCACCTCAGCGACGTTCAGCGCTCCCTTGGGGGCCTCGCAAACCAGGCCCCTACTCACGGCTTGCGCCACTTGTCTCTGCCGCCGATCTTGGTGTCGCGAACGCGTTCGACGTGGATGGCCGCCTTCGGGTCTAACCTTTCAGCCCTTTCGATGGCCTGTTTCTGCGTCGGCGCAGTCGCAGATGCTCGCTCGGACCCTCCACGCCTGACCGCGTAATCTCCTTGCGGAGCTCGTGCTTCTTGTCTGCCATGATCCGGCTCCCTGATTCGCGCATCGCGGCAGAATACCATTGATCTGAAGGCAGAAACCGCCCGGAGCGCTCCTCGCGCGTGCCGTGCGTTGCCTTCTCCGCGGCGCGTTTCAGCGCCGCTTCGGCTTTGTCGAAATCAAGTCCTCGTCTCATGCCTTTGCTCCCAGGAGTTGATTAGAGCAAAGGCGCCTTCACGACTAGCCCAAACGTACCACTCATCGACAATCGGCCGATAAATGGCTTCGAAATAGGTCCAGCTTTTGTCAAATCGCCGACGCAGCACGTCCTCTGCTATTCCATGACCGCCGGCCGCGACGCGCTTACGGACACGTGCGATCGATTCATCGACCGTCTCCAGGCGCAAGTATACCAAGGAGACCAGATACCCAAGCTTCTGCCAACCTGGAATTTTCCGTGCGTATGACAGATTGGCGAGCGTCGTCTCAATGGCAAAGTCCGCGCCCGAGTCAGCGAGTTCGTCGATGCGACAGAGCATCATACGCGCGGCAATAACGTCCGACGCGGCCAAATTGTCGCGGCGCAGAGTTCTTGCGATCTCGTCGGCATTCACGAACTCAAAGTGCCTTTCATCGTCGGTCAAATATTCCCGCGCGAAAGTCGTCTTGCCGGCTCCGTTCGGGCCGGCAATGATGATCAGCGTCGGCACATTCAGAGCGCCTTGTTGCTCTCTTTCACAGCCGCCGCTTTCTCGGCTTCGACATAAACTTCCCCGCCCATATCGAGAAACTTCTTCGACATCTCCTGCATGCCTTTTTCGGCCTCATCCTTCGAGGCTTGGCGCTCCGCGCCGGCCGCCTCAGGATGACGCAACAAGGCTCCCCGCGCGTTGTCGCCGAGCGTCGCCGCGTAGTCGCGCACGTCCTGGGTGATCTTCATCGAGCAGAATTTCGGGCCGCACATGGAGCAGAAGTGCGCGACCTTGTGCGCCTCCTTGGGCAGCGTCTCGTCGTGGTAGCTGCGCGCGGTGTCGGGATCGAGCGAGAGGTTGAACTGGTCGTTCCAGCGGAACTCGAAGCGCGCCCGCGACAGCGCGTCGTCGCGAAGCTGCGCGGCGGGGTGGCCCTTGGCGAGGTCGGCAGCGTGGGCGGCGATCTTGTAGGCGATGACGCCTTGCTTCACGTCGTCGCGGTCGGGCAGCCCGAGATGCTCCTTCGGCGTGACGTAACAGAGCATGGCGGTGCCGAACCAGCCGATCATGGCGGCGCCGATGGCGCTCGTGATGTGGTCGTAGGCCGGGGCAATGTCGGTAACGAGCGGCCCGAGCGTATAAAACGGCGCCTCGCCGCATTCCTTGAGCTGCTTGTCGACGTTGACTTTTATCTTATGCAGCGGAACGTGGCCGGGGCCTTCGATCATCACCTGGCAGCCCTTGGACCAGGCGATTTTTGTCAGCTCGCCCAGTGTCTCCAGCTCGGCGAATTGCGCGCGGTCGTTGGCGTCGCGGATCGAGCCGGGGCGCAGGCCGTCGCCCAGCGAGAAGCTCACGTCGTACCGGCGCATGATGTCGCAGATGTCCTCGAAGCGCTCGTACAAAAAACTCTCCTTGTGGTGCGCCAGGCACCACTTGGCCATAATCGAGCCGCCGCGCGAGACGATGCCGGTGACGCGGCCCGCGGTCAGCGGCACGTAGGCGAGCCGCACGCCGGCGTGGATGGTGAAATAATCGACGCCCTGCTCGCACTGCTCGAGCAGCGTGTCCTTGTAGACCTCCCAGTCGAGTTTTACGGGGTCGCCGTTGACTTTCTCCAGCGCCTGATAGATCGGCACGGTGCCGATCGGCACCGGCGCATTGCGGATGATCCAATCGCGCGTGGTGTGGATGTTGCGCCCGGTGGAAAGATCCATCACCGTGTCGGCGCCCCAGCGGATCGCCCATACCATCTTCTCCACCTCCTCCTCGACCGAGGAGGTGACGGCGGAATTGCCGATATTAGCGTTGATCTTGGTGAGAAAATTCCTGCCGATGATCATCGGCTCGAGTTCGCCGTGGTTGATGTTGGCGGGAATGATCGCGCGGCCGCGCGCCACCTCGCTGCGCACGAATTCCGGGGTGACGAAAAGGGGCACTGAAGCAGCGAAGCTCTCGCCGTCCTCGTGCGCGGCCTGTGCGCATTCGAGCGTCTCTCTGCGGCCGAGATTTTCGCGCTCGGCGACGTAGATCATCTCCTTGGTGATGACACCCGCGCGCGCCCATTCGAGCTGCGTGAGGGGGTGCCGATGAGATGGGGAATGCTCAGCCCGTCCCCTCCCCCCTTGAGGGGGAGGGTTAGGGAGGGGGGTGCTGGCTTGCGCCGGAATAGAGGACTGACCCCCCTCCCGGATCGCTTCGCGATCCGACCTCCCCCTCAAGGGGGGAGGTGAAGAAAAAGAAGCGGCGCTTGCGTCGGAAATACCCCGCAGCGGCCTAGGCGTATTGGGAAAGTTGCGGGCGAGATGCCTTCCCGTGACATCGCCGTTGTCGACCGGCTGAATCGGCCTGCCCTCATATTCCTCGACGCCGCCACGCTCCCTGATCCATTCGACGCGGGTGCGCTTCAATCCCTGTGCCACCTCGATGACGACATCGTTATCGGTGTAGGGGCCGGATGCATCGTAAACGCGCACCGGCGCTTCGCCCGAGCCTTGCGACAGCACGATCTCGCGCAGCGGCACCCGCAGATCCGGCGCCGAGTCGGGCGTTGAACAAATCTTGCGCGAGCCGGCGATCGGGCCGGTCGTGACCTTCGGCGTGGCGAAATCCGTTTCGGAATAAGGCTTGCTCATCGGGCCGCTCCCGTATTGGCGGACAGAGCGGCGGGAACGGTTATGCTGGAAAAGTTTCCGTCCCTTCGCCGGCACTACCCGGATCAGGTTCAAAGGGTCACCACGTCTCGCGGTCTCTCAGCTCCTTGCAGTGGGAGCTCCCCTCGGAACCTGCTTAATTTAGGCCGATATACCCGAGTGTCAACGCACGGAGCGCGCGGCAAAGCGGGAACTCAAAGAGCTCCCTTATGCCGCGCCAGCGCGTCGGCCCACACTTTCGAACGGTCGTCGTCAAACACCAGGGCCGGATCCTCCGGCTCCGTCAGCCAAACGCCGCGCGCCAATTCCGCCTCGAGCTGCGCCGGCGCCCAGCCCGCATAGCCGAAGGCGACGAGGCTCTTGCGCGGGCCCTTGCCAAGCCCGATGTCGCGCAGCGCCTCGGCAGCGCCGGTCAGCGCCACGCGCCCGTCGATGTCCACAGTGCTTCGACGGCGGTACTCGGCGCTGTGGACGACGAAGCCGACCGCGGGATCGACCGGCCCGCCGACGAAGACGCGCACGCTGCCGGTGACGGCCTGAGCATCCGCTCCCAAATCCGCGAGCAGGCCGGCGACAGGAAGCTCCCTGCCGGGGCGGTTGATCACGATGCCGAGCGCGCCCTGTCTATTGTGCTGCACCAGGAGAATGACCGCATGGTTGAAGCGCGGATCGCGCAAGTCCGGCGCCGCGATCAGAAAATTGCCGGTGAGCGAGGTCGGTCCGGAAATATCCACCTCCGGCGGGAGCGCGGCGTGAAGGACGCTCGCGGAGCAGACGATAACCGCCGCCGCCAACACCCGCCGCGCTGTCTGCCAGTTCAACATCGATCGGACTTCTGAACCAAACCCACACTAGATCAAAAAGTCGCTCATGTCCTTCGATTCCGAAGCTCGCAAACGAGAGAGCCGCAAAATTATGCGAACTTTCGGACTCGCGACACTATTAGCCGCGCGTCGCCCGCAACCATGATCGCCCGCCGTTGCCTGATATTCAAGGCGACAGGTTGGCATCTCGGTTTGAATTTGTGTCGGTCAGAGAAAAGCCGTCGATCGCCACGGCTGATCAGACAGCTCACTTTTGACAGAGAGCCCTGAGTACGACGGTTTGCTCGGGGCAGTCGCTTTTGCTTGGAACCCGTCCCGACGCCAGAACCGCGGTCGGACAGGCTTCGGACGAGCGGATATCGAGTGGCGCGCCGCCCGCAAAGCCCTTGGCGCGACAAGCGTTGGCAGCCGCGGTGCGGCAATCCGGGGCGCCATTTGCCGCCTTCGCACAGCGCTCCTGCGCCTCGATCACGCGCATGCCGGGCAGCCGCACGATCGCAACGGCGGCATCCTTCGTGGCCGCGGCCGCGCGCTTTACCGCCTCCCGGGTGACGGTGGCAGCTTTCTTGGCGTCGTCGCTGCCGAGAGCGGCAAGTGGCTGTCGCCAAAGATTTGTCCAGTTCAAGTTATTGAGGAAACCCCGCTTCGGTGCCGGAGGCTGCGGCGGGAACAGCGCAGTCGAACGCACAGCCGGCACCGCCGGCGATCCTTGTTGCGCGGCGGCGCCGCTGCCGGCGGTCTGGCTTTGCGCAAGAGCAGCCTTCGCTGCCGCCGCGGACAGCGCCGCTGCAAGCATCCACAGCAAAACAACCCTGCATGAATACGGCTTGCGATGGCTCGTCATAAAGAGATCGCTATGAGTTACAGCAGGGCGCCGCGCCGGGGAGCCCACATGCCGCAGCCCGGTCCGGCGAAGCCTCAGAATACGCGCACTGCGACCACAAAGCCAACAACAACCGATGGCTCCGCGCCTAATGGCGGCTTTCGCGCCATCGCGAGCGGACAAACCAGGCAAATCCGACCAAGACGACAATCACGATGAGCGCATCAAAGTCGTGGAAAAGCCTGCGAAAGGTCGGATCGCTGTTCCAGCGCACGCCGAGGAGGTAGCCGGCGTAGGCGAGCGCGAAGCACCACGGCCAAGAGCCGAGGAAAGTGTAGACTTGAAATCTTATCATCGGCATCCGCGCCAATCCGGCGGGGAAGGCGATAAACGTTCGGATAACCGGAAGCAGACGGCCGAAAAAGACCGTGGCGGCCCCGTAGCGGGCGAAAAACCGGTCGGTTCGTTCGAGGTCGGTCCGGCTGATGAGGACGTATTTCCCCCACCGTTCGAGGACGATCCTGCCTCCCTTGGCAGCCACATAGTAAGCGACCGTCGAGCCCAGATTGCAGCCCAGCGCACCCGCCGTCGCGGCCCCAATCAAGTTAGCCTTGCCGATGGAGACGAGATAGCCGGCGAACGGCATAATCACTTCCGAAGGAAGCGGGATGCACGCGGATTCAATGGCCATAAGAAAAATGATGCCAAGATATCCGGAGGCGGAAATGACCGCGACGATCCACGATGCGAGCGCCGAAATGGCCTGGTCAATCATCGTCAGCGGGAAGAACGGCTAAATCACATCAGCGCCGTTTGCGGAAACGGCGGCCTTCGAGCAGAACGATCTTGCGCCGCGCGGTGTCGTCGAGAACCTTTTTCGGCGTCTTCTCGGCGATGCCGAGAAGACGCTCGCGCCGGTCCATCTCCTTCCAGACGTCCTCGGGGCGGATGCCGTTTGCGACCCAGAGCACCACCAGATTGTAGATGAGATCGGCGCTTTCCTTGACTACCGCGTCGCGGTCGCCGTGCATGGCGTCGATGACCACTTCGACCGCCTCTTCGGCGAGCTTTTTCGCCATCTTGCTGCGTCCGGCGCGCAGCAGCCGCGCCGTGCGCGACGTGGACGGATCGTCATGCCGGCAGGCGAGCGCCGCGAGATAGAGGCGGGTGACCGAATCAGCCATGATCTCCAACATAACGTGAATATCGTCGCGATTGTGTTAAGGTTGTGAGACGACCGACGGCCCTCATTCATCGAGCGCGAAAAGCCCGGCGTTGCCCCCAACCGCCGCCGTGTTGACGGTCACGACCTGCTCGGTCGCGAAACGTCGGAGATAATTAGGGCCGCCGGCCTTGGGGCCGGTGCCGGAGAGCAGCGTACCGCCGAAGGGCTGGGTGCCGACGACGGCGCCGATCATGCTGCGGTTGACGTAGATGTTGCCGTTGGGAAGGCGCGCGACGATGCGGGCGACGGTGAGATCGACACGCGAATGGATGCCGAGGGTGAGCGCGGTGCCGTTGCCGGCGATGTCGTCGAGGAGATCATCAAGCGCATCGGCGCGGAAACGCACGACGTGGAGGATGGGGCCAAAAATTTCCTCCTTTAATTCGCGCACGCGGTCGATCTCGATAATGGTCGGCGCCACGTAGGTTCCCGCGGCCGGGAGCGCCCGCTCGCGGTCCCAGCGGAAGCGCACGCGGCCGGCGTGCTCCATGGCAGCGATCCAGCCTTCGAGTTTCTGTTTGGAGTCGGCATCGATCACCGGGCCGATATGGGTCGCGATGTCGCGCGGATCGCCGAGCTTTAGTTCGCGCGCGGCACCGGTCAGCATGGCAAGCACAGGCGCGGCGATGTCCTTCTGCAGACAGAGGAGCCGCAGCGCCGAACAGCGCTGGCCCGCTGAGCGGAAGGCGGAGGCGATCACGTCGTCGGTCACCTGTTCCGGCAGCGCCGTGGCATCGACGATCATGGCGTTGATGCCGCCGGTTTCCGCAATCAACGGCACGATCGGGCCGTTCTTCGCCGCCAGCGCGCGGGTGATGGCGTGGCCGACTTCGGTCGAGCCGGTGAAGGCGACGCCGGCGGAGCGCGGATCGGCGACGAGGCTTTGGCCGACCTCGCCGCCGCCGGGGACAAGATGAAGCGCGCTCGGCGGCACGCCGGCCGCGTGCAGAAGCGCGACGGCGCCGGCGGCAATGAGGGGCGTCTGCGCGGCCGGCTTGGCAACGACGGTGTTGCCGGCGAGGAGCGCGGCGCTCGCTTGGCCGAGAAAGATCGCCAGCGGAAAGTTCCACGGGCTGATGCAGACGAAGACGCCGCGCCCGCGATAGCTCAAAGTGTTGCTCTCGCCGGTCGGCCCCGGCAGCGATTGCGCAGCGAGGTGGACGCGCGCCTGCGCCGCATAATAGCGGCAATCGTCGACCGCCTCGCGCAACTCCGCGAGCGCGTCGTCGAGCGTCTTGCCGCCCTCGCTCTGGAGAAGCGCGATCAACGCGCCGCGCGCCTCCTCCAGGCGGTCGGCGGCGCGTTCGATGATGAGCGCGCGCCGGTCGCAGGGTATTGCCGACCATGCAGCAAAGCCGGCTGCCGCCGCCGCCATTGCCACGCCCGCAATCGCCGCGTCGCCTTCGCGTACCGTGCCGATCATCCGGCCGTCGATCGGCGAGATCACCGGTCGTTCGACGCCGGGCAAAGCAACGCCGTCAACGAGCGGCGCGACCTCGGCCGCGACTGCGGCGCCCGCGCGTACCTCGGCAAGCAGTGCTTCAAGGCTCGCGCGCGCGCCGAACTCGATGCCGGCCGAGTTTTGCCGCTCCGGTCGGTAAAGGTCGGGCGGCAGCGGAATCTTGGCATTGCGGGCCTGGTGCGGACCCGCAATCCGGCTTTGCGGCCGGCGCACGATTTCCTCGATCGGTACGGTCTTGTCGGCGGCCACGGAGACGAAAGAGGAGTTGGCGCCGTTCTCCAGGAGCCGCCGCACCAGATAAGCGAGGAGATCGCGATAGCTGCCGACGGGCGCGTAGACACGGCATGCGGCTCGCGGCTCTTCGGCGAGAAGCGCGGTGTAGAGGGCTTCGCCCATGCCGTAGAGGCGCTGAAACTCAAAGCCTTCGACGCCGCCGGCATCCTCGATCACGCTGGCGACGGTGAGTGCATTGTGCGTGGCGAATTGCGGATAAAGCCGATCGCGCACGGCGAGCAGCTTCTTCGCACATGCCATGAAGCAGAGATCGGTCATGGCCTTGCGCGTAAATACCGGATAGTCGGCAAGTCCGCGTTCCTGGGCGCGTTTGATTTCGGTGTCCCAATAGGCGCCCTTGACCAGGCGCACGGCCAACCGGCTGCCGAACGCGTCCGCCGCTTCGGCGGCCCAGTCGATCACCGCCAAGGCACGCTTCTGATAAGCCTGCACGGCAAGGCCAAAACCCTCAAAGCCGCGCAGCGACGCATCGGCGAGCGCCGCGGCAATCACGTCCAGCGACAATTCGAGCCGGTCGGCCTCTTCAGCATCGACGCTCAAGCCCAACGCGTGCATCTTGGCAAGGCGTGCCAGCTCGATGAGGCGCGGCACGAGTTCCGCCGCAACCCGCTCGCGCGAAATTGCTTCATAGCGCGGATGCAGCGCCGAGAGCTTGACCGAAATTCCGGGACGCGCGGGCGGCGCCATATCGCTCGCGCTCTCCGCGATCGCCCGGATCGCGGTGACATAGGCGCTGAAATATCTTTCCGCATCCGCCGCCGTGCGCGCACCCTCGCCAAGCATGTCAAACGAATAGCGGAACTCGCCATGATGGCCACGGGCCCGCGCGATCGCCTCCTCGATGGTCTCGCCGAGCACGAAATGCGAGCCGATGAGCCGCATCGCCTGGCGGGTCGCCGCGCGCAGAGCCGGCAAGCCGAGACGCCGCGCGATGCTGTCGAGGATCGTTTCCGGCGTCTCCGCCGGATGGATGATGCGCGCGGCGATGCCGAGCGTCCACGCCGAGGCGGAAACGAGCAGCGCCGTCGATTTCACGTCGCCATCGAGCCAGCGGCCGGCGGCGAGCTTGTCCTCGATCAGGCGATCAGCCGTCAAAGCGTCGGGCACGCGGAGCAAGGCTTCCGCCAGCACCATGAGGGCGAGACCCTCCTTGGTGGAGAGCGAATAGGCGTGGAGAAAATCCTCGACCCCGCCGAGACCTCCGGTCCTGGCGCGGATCGCCTCGATCAAGGCTCGCGCGCGGGCGTCGATGCGGCGCTCCGCTGCCTCGTCACGGTCGGCATCGGCGATGAGATCCGCCGCCAGCTCTTCGTCGGCGGGGGCGTATGCGGCCCGGAACCGCGACAGTTCGAGGTCAGCCGGGGTCATGGCGGACTCCCTTCGAATAGCGGCCGTGGCGGCGCGCCCGAGCGCAAGATCAGCGAGGCCGCTTCGCGCCGAAGAGCGGCTCGTTTGCAACAGCCGTGACCGGTCGGGAGACCTATTGCTCTGGGCATTAAGCAATCCGAACTGCCGGCGCACGACCCAACCCAAGCCTTGCGCATACCCGGCGCGGCACTTTGATCTGCCTGGTCACCGTAACCCGGCCTACCATTGTTCCGGCGTTGCGGTCCCACTCGGACCCTTGCCAGTTCCAATGACACCTCGCTTCCGACATGATAGTGGTTCATGTTCGTCGTTTTTCGATGTTTGCGGTAGGCGTCATTGCTAGATTCAGTTGACACCATCGGTTTTGCAAGAGCGACATTCCGCTGCCGAGCTGAACAGCAAGCGGGCGGCGCACCGCCGGTCGGTTGCCCATCGACGAAAGAGAGCGCACCCGATTGAGCGAGGATAGCGAGCGAAAGGTGCGGCGCACGCTGCATTTGCGTTTCACGTTTCCGGGAGCGGATGCGCAGCAGCTTCTGTCGCTGATGCGGGCTGCGGCGCCGTTCTATCAGATGTTCGGCAACGCCGAGCTGAAGCTGTTGCGCAATGCCGACGATCCGGGGAAGTTCATCCAGGTGATCGAATACGAAACGCCGGAATCCTTCGAGATAAACCGCCAATCGATTGCGGGCGACGTGCGCTTTCAGGCCTACCTTTCCGCTTGGCGCGCGATGTTGCCGGTGGCGCTCGAAATCGACGTCTTTGAGGAAGTCTCGGATCGCACGACGGATGGCAAGCGGCAGCAGACGGACGATTGATGGCAAGATGTCGGTGTCGCCGCGACGGGCCGACCGAAGTCGACGCTAAATGGTCTGATTGTACTCTCCCACTTCCTGATGCGTGCGCAGCACGGCGTCGAGCGCCGCGAACATCTCGCGCATGCGCCTCTCGGACACCGGGCTTTCGACGACGACGACGAGTTCCGGCTTGTTGGAGGAGGCGCGCACGAGGCCCCAAGTGCCGTCCGCAACCGTCAGGCGCACGCCGTTGACGGTAACGAGGTCGCGGATCGGCTGCCCGGCGACCTTTCCGCCTTTCGCCTTCTCGGCTCCGAAGTGTTTCACCACCGCATCGACCACGCCGTATTTTGCTTCATCGGCACAATGCGGCGACATCGTCGGCGACGACCACGTCTTCGGCAGCGCGTTCTTCAGGTCGGCCATGGTCTTTTGCGGATTGCGGTCGAGCATGTCGCAGACGGCGAGCGCGAAGACCAGGCCGTCGTCATAGCCGCGGCCGAGCGGTTTGTTGAAAAAGAAATGGCCGGATTTCTCGAAGCCGGCGACGGCGCCGATCTCGTTGACGCGGCGCTTCATGTAGGAGTGGCCGGTCTTCCAGTAATCGGTCCTGGCGCCGTTTCCGATCAGCACCGGATCGGTCGCGAACAGTCCGGTCGATTTGACGTCGGCGACGAACAGCGCGCCCTTATGCTGCGCCGAGATATCGCGCGCCAGCATGACGCCGACCTTGTCGGCAAAGATCTCCTCGCCGGTATTGTCGACCACGCCGCAGCGGTCGCCGTCGCCGTCAAAGCCGAGCGACACATCGGCGCCGCTTGCGAGCACCGCGTCGCGCATGGCGTGCAGCATCCTCAAATCTTCGGTGTTGGGATTGTAGTTCGGAAAGGTGTGGTCCAGCTCGCAATCGAGCGGTACTACCTCGCAGCCGATTTTTTCCAAAACCTGCGGCGCGAAGGCGCCGGCGGTGCCGTTGCCGCAGGCGCACACCACCTTGAGGCGGCGCTTGAGCTTCGGCCGCTCGGTGAGATCGGCGATGTAGCGGGCGGGAAAATTCTCGACGAAGGCGTAGGCGCCGCCTTCTTTCATCTTGAAGCGGCCGTCGAGCACGATCTCCTTCAGTCGCGCCATCTCGTCGGGACCGAAGGTGAGCGGGCGGTCGATGCCCATCTTCACGCCGGTCCAGCCGTTGTCGTTGTGCGAGGCGGTGACCATGGCGACGCCCGGCACGTCAAGGTCGAACTGGGCGAAATAGGCCATCGGGGTGAGAGCCAGTCCGATATCCGTGACCTGGCAGCCCGAGGCCATGAGACCGTTGACGAGCGCCATCTTGATCGACGCCGAATAGGAGCGGAAATCGTGGCCGGTGACGAGCCGCCGCTCGCGGCCAAGCTCCCCGATCAGCGTGCCGAGGCCGAGCCCCAAAGCCTCGACCCCCATCAGGTTGATCTCGGTCCCGAACAGCCAGCGCGCATCATATTCGCGAAAGCCCGTGGGTTTCACCATCGGCCCGGATTCGTAGGCGTAGGTGTTGGGATTGAGCTGAGCTTTCGGTTTTGGGAACATTGGGGCCTCGAAGGGAGTCGACTTCAATATAGGAGCGAACAGCGGGAGCAAATAGCAAATAGGGAATAGCGAATGGTGGCGAATAATATCTTCGCTACTTCGCGACGCGCTTTGTTCGCGTGGTCGGTGCGGCGGCGAGCGGATTATCGGGCCACGGATGTTTTGGGTAGCGGCCGCGCATTTCCGCGCGCACAGCGGCGTAGCTGCCGTGCCAGAAGCCCGGCAGGTCGCGCGTCATTTGCACCGCCCGCTGCGCCGGCGACAAGAGTTCAATCAGCAGCGGTACTTTCTTGTCGCCGGCGACGGTGGGATGGCGGTCGAGACCGAACAGTTCCTGCACGCGAATGGAGAACTTCGGCCCGCCCTCGGCCGCATAGTCGATCGGCACGCGCGAGCCGGTCGGCGCTGCGAAATGCGTCGGCGCCTCGGCGTCGAGACGGCGGTGCAGAGCAAACGGCAGGCGCGCCTTGAACGCGGCGGCAAATTCGTCGGTCGAAAGCTCGGCCAGCGAAGTCTTGCCGGCAAATGCCTGGCTAAGCCAATCGATCTCGGCGGTAAGCGCCGCGGCAGAAAAATCCGGCCACGGATTGTCGCCGTTCTGGCTTTCGGCGCGGCGCAAGAACAAGACACGATCGCGCCATTGCCGCAGCGCCGGCGTCCACGGCAGCCGCTCGATACCGAGCCGCGCCACTCCCTCGGCCAAAAGGCGCGCGGTGGTCTTGCTCGGCTGCACCGGCATGGGCTGCTCGGCGAACGTGAGCGCGCCGAACCGCCGCAGCCGGCGCGCGCGCAGGCTCGCGCTGACCGGATCGAAAGCTGTCTCTTCGCCCGTCACAAGACGATCGGCAAAGTGCGCTTCGATCTCTTCGGGCGCAATCGGCGCGGCGAGTAGGATGCGGCCGCGGGCTGCGGCGCCGGCGAGCTCGGCGACGGCGAGGAACGGCTCGCGCGCGAGCGGGGAAGCGGCATCGACCTGCGCCCCTCGGCCATTGGCCAAAAGGAACGCGCCCGCTGCGCCGCCGCGGTTCTTGGCAATGCGCTCGGGATAGGCCGGCGCGAGCACAGCGCCGACGCTCATTTTCCCTCCACCTTGTGGGGAGGGGACGGCTGCCATCTCTGCCCAGCGCTGCGCCATGGCGCGGGCGTCGCGAGCGCGGAGCGAACGGTCGCAGCGCAACGCTGCGAGCCGTTCGCGCAAGTCGACATCGTCACCGCCGAGACCACGTTCGCCGATCACCACCGCAATTTCCGCCGCCGCGAGCGCGGCGCCGACGGCAGCGGCGCCGGTCACCATGCGTGCAAGCCGCGGCGGCAGCGGCAGGCGCCGCAGTCTTTTGCCTTCTTCGGTGATGCGGCCGTCGGCGGCGATGGCACCGAGCTCGGCCAGCAGCCTTTTGGCTTCGGCCAGGGCGGCCCGCGGCGGCGGATCAAGGAAAGCGAGATTTTCCGTCACGGCGCCCCAGGCAGCGAGATCGAGGGCGAGCCCGGAAAGGTCCGCGGCGAGAATTTCAGGTCGTGAAAAGGCCTCGAGTGCGGCGGTCTGCGGCTCGTCCCACAGCCGATAGCAGATGCCCGGTTCGGTGCGCCCGGCGCGGCCGCGGCGCTGGTCGGCCGCTGCGCGCGAGGCGCGTACGGTCTCAAGCCGCGTCAGGCCGACATCGGGCTCATAGCGCGGCACGCGGGCAAGGCCGCTGTCGACGACGATGCGTACACCCTCGATGGTGATCGAGGTCTCGGCAATCGAGGTGGCAAGCACAATTTTGCGCCTGCCGGGCGGGGCAGGGGCGATGGCGCGGTCCTGCTCGCCTCCGGCCAGCGCGCCGTAGAGCGGGACGACCTCGACCGCGGCATCGAGACGACCGGCAAGCAGCGCCTGCGTGCGGCGGATTTCGGCCGCTCCGGGAAGAAACGCCAACACCGAGCCGGCATCGACCCGTACCGCGCGCAAAACGGCGTCGGCCATTTGCGGCTCGATCGGCCGCGCATCGCGGCCGAGGTAGCGCGTCTCGACCGGGTAGGCGCGGCCTGGCGCGGCGATGACCGGCGCATCGCCGAGAAGCTTCGCCACCCGCGCCCCGTCGATCGTCGCGGACATCACCAGAAGCCGCAGATCCTCGCGCAAACCCTGCTGCGCGTCACGGCCGAACGCAAGTCCAAGATCGGCGTCGAGGGAGCGCTCATGAAATTCGTCGAACAGCACCGCGGCGACGCCTTCCAGCATGGGGTCGTCGAGAATGAGCCGCGTAAAAATGCCTTCGGTGACAACTTCGATTCCGGTGCGCGCCGAGATCTTCGAGCCGAAGCGCACCCGCAAACCCACCGTCTCGCCGACGCGCTCGCCCAGCGTCTTCGCCATCCGCTCCGCCGACGCGCGCGCAGCGAGCCGGCGCGGCTCGAGCACCAGGATGCGGCGGTCAGCCGCCCAATCCTCGCCGGCGAGAACGAGGGGCACGCGTGTCGTCTTGCCGGCGCCCGGCGGCGCCACCAGCACAGCAGCGTTGTGCGCGCGCAGCGCTGCGGTCAGCTCCGGCAGCGCCGCGTCGATGGGGAGCGGAGATGAAAAGTCCATTTCATAGTTGCCCCGTCTACGGGCCGCGGACCAAGAGAGCTGCATACGGCTGCGGTCGCGCGGCTATGCGGTCCTTCCCTGATACGCCTCCATCGCCGCGCGCAGATCCGGCGGCAGCGATACCGGCTTGCGCGTCTCAAGCGACATCATGGCGGTGACCATGTGCGCGCGAAGCCGCTCGAGCCCGTGGCGATGGCAGACGATAGCGACGGAAAGCGAGGAGCGGCCGATGCGTTCGACCAGCAAGGTCAGATCGATGATTTCGCCCATCCGGCTCGGAATTTTGAAGTCGCAATCGATGTGAACAAACGGGAAACCGTGACGGCCGCCCATCACCAGTTCGGCATAACCGAAGTCGAGCTCTTCCGTGTACCAGTCCTCGATCAGCCCGTTGAACATGTCGAAATAATGCGGGAAATAAACGATGCCGGCGGCGTCGCAATGGGAAAACCGGATCGGCACGCTGCGGGTGAAGGCGCTAGGAGGCGCAACGAATCGCTCCTCGATCATGAAACGATGTCCTCGCTGGGGTTGTCCGGCGCGAATCTAGCCTCGGATCGGACGAAACGAAATAAGGGCAAAGCTAACGAGGCGCGTAGTTGCGAAGACCCGTATCGGGTCGGATGCACCTTCAGTTGATCAGCGCCTGCAACGGCGACGGTATCCGGCCGCCGCGCGCGATCAGCCGGCCGCTGGAACGCCTGTTGACCGGGATCACCGGAGCGCGGCCGAGCAGGCCGCCGAAATCGACCCAGTCGCCGATACCTTTTCCGACGGCTGGGATCAGTCTGACTGCCGTCGTCTTTTTGTTGATCATGCCGATCGCGGCCTCGTCGGCGATAATGGCGGCAATGGTCTCCGCCGGCGTATCGCCGGGAACCGCAATCATATCGAGGCCGACCGAACAGACGGCGGTCATGGCCTCGAGCTTGTCGATGGTGACAAATCCCTTTTCCGCCGCTTCGATCATACCGGCGTCTTCCGAAAGCGGAATAAAGGCGCCGGAAAGTCCGCCGACGTGGCTCGAGGCCATGGCGCCGCCCTTTTTTACGGCGTCGTTGAGGAGGGCGAGCGCCGCCGTCGAGCCGTGCGCGCCGACGCTGTCCAGTCCGATTTCCTCCAGAATCCGGGCGACGCTGTCGCCCTCGGCCGGCGTAGGAGCGAGCGACAGATCGACAATGCCGAACGGCAGCCCTAGACGCGCCGCAGCGGTTCGCCCCACCAGCTCGCCGGCGCGCGTGATCTTAAACGCGGTCCGCCGGACGATCGAAGCCAGGGTGCCGAAATCGACGTCGCCGGCCGCCTTGATCGCACGGAGCACGACGCCGGGACCGCTTACCCCGACATTGACGGCGCATTCGGCTTCGCTCGGCCCGTGAAATGCTCCGGCCATGAACGGATTGTCCTCGACCGCATTGCAGAACACGACCAGCTTGGCGCAGCCGATCGAGCTTTCGGCGCCGGTCAGCTCGCCGGTGCGCTTGATGATCCGCCCCATCTCTGCGATTGCGTCCATGTTCAGTCCGGCGCGCGTCGAGCCCACATTGACCGAGGCGCACACCCGCCTGGTCGCTGCGAGCGCCTCGGGAATGGCGGCAAGGAGACTGGCGTCGGCCGCCGTCATGCCCTTCTCGACCTGCGCCGAAAAACCGCCGATGAAATCCACGTTCACCGCGTGCGCCGCGCGATCGAGCGTTGCGGCGATGCGCAGCAAGTCCTGCCGATCGGATCGGCCGGCAATCAGCGAGATCGGCGTCACCGCGATGCGATTGTTGATGATCGGCAGCCCGAATTCCTGCGAGATCTCCGCGCTCACGCGCCTCAGGTCGCGCGCCGTTCTTTCCACCTTGGCATAGACGTTTCGGCACAGGCGGTCGCAACTGTCGCTGACGCAGTCCAACAGGCTGATGCCGACGGTGACGGTGCGGATATCGAGCTGCTCCGTCCGCACCATGTTGATGGTTTCGAGTATCTCCTCGCCGGAGAAAGTGAGCTGGCGCATTCTTTGATCAGTCCTCCGCTGCATCCTGTCGGGTCCGGCGCCATGGCAAGCCAAGCGTCCGAGAGTCTGTTAGACGCGATGCATCGCCTTGAAGATTTCTTCTCGCTGAATCTCGACCCGAACCGCGAGCTCCGCTCCCTTGCCGGCGAGCCGCCCGCTGAGCTCGTGGAAGGAGATCGCGGAGCCGGCAAGGTCGACCATCATGATCATGGTGAAGAATTCGCGGATCACCGACTGGCTGATGTCGAGGATGTTGACATTGGCCTCAGCCAGGACGCCCGCAATCCCGGCGATGATGCCGACGCGATCCGACCCGATGATGGTGATGATCGCGCGGCCGCCCATTTGGGGCGCGCAGGGAAGCGCCGTTTTCTTCGGCGGTTTTTTCGGCATTGCTCAGATGACGGCGCCTTGGAGAGCTGACGCGGGCCGCCGGCGAAGAACGCCGCGACCCGCGCGTATTACGGGGAATCGAGCAGGCAATGCAAGCGGCGCCGCGCTATTCCCACGGCCCAACCCGGTCTTGCGTCGCGCGCAACAACGCTCGCAATCGCTGCGGCGTCACCGGGAGCCGCGTCACCGCGCCGGGCATTCCCAAAGCATCGTCGATAGCCGCGGCGATGGCGGCGCCAACCGCATTGGCGCCGCCTTCGCCGGCGCCTTTTAGTCCCAGCGGGTTGAGCGGACTTGGCGCGTCTTCGCTGATCAGCACGGCGATCGGCGGCACTTCGCGCGCGGTCGGCATGAGATAATCGGCGAAGCTGACGCAGAGCGGTTCGCCGCCGGCATCGTAGAGGAATTCTTCGAACAGCGCGCCGCCGAGGCCTTGCGCCACGCCGCCGGCGATCTGTCCCTTGACCAGCATCGGATTGACCGCTCTGCCGATGTCGTAGGCGACGAAGTAGCGCTCGACCGCGGCGGCCCCGGTATCGCGGTCGACGCGCACCACGGCGATGTGGACGCCATAGGGATAAGTCATGTGGCTCGCCGTAAACCAGCCTTCGGCAAACAGGCCCGGTTCGGCACCGCCGAGAAGCTTTGATGCCGGCGCCAACGCCCGCGCCACGTCGCCGAGCCGCACCGAAGGTCCGCCCGCGGCCGCCTTGCGCAAAACCGCACCATCGATCACGTCCAGCGTCTCGGGCGCGCATTGCAAGAGTTGCGCCGCGGCCGCGATCGCCTTGGCGCGCAGTTTTGTCGCGGCGATGCGGGTCGCTTCCCCCGTCATCACCGTCACGCGTGAGGCGAAGGCGCCTAGGCCAAATGCGATGCGGTCCGTCTGTCCGTGGACGACACGCACGGATCGATAGTCGACGCCGAGCGTATCGGCGCAGATCTGCGCGATGACGGTCTCCATGCCCTGGCCGACGGAAGCGGAGCCGGTCACCACTTCGACGGCGCCGCCGGTGTCGATCGTCACCCGCACGCCGTCGAAGGGCCCGAGCCCGCTTTTTTCCACGAACAGCGCGACGCCGGCGCCGACCGCTTCGCCTTCGGCGCGGCGGCGGCGGAGGTTTTCGTTGAGCGCCTGCCAGCCGACCGCGGCGAGCGCCTTGTCGAGCAGACCGGCATAGTCGCCTGAATCGTAGATCAATTCGGTGCCGAGCGTGTCGAGCCCGCGGACGAACGGCATCTCGCTCTTGGCGATCAGATTGCGGCGGCGGATTTCAATTCGGTCGATGCCGAGGCGCGCGGCGACGGCGTCGAGGAGCCGTTCGCGGACGAACGTGCTCTCGAAACGTCCGGGCGCGCGATAAGTCCCGCCGGGCGTCTTGTTGGTGAGACGGATATGGCCGAGCATGCGATAGGCATCGAGGCGATAGGGTCCGGGCAGCATGGCGGCGGCGAGATCGGGCACAGTCGCCGCATGGGTGCGCACATAGGCGCCCTGATCGTGCAAGAACTCGCCGTCTATGGCGATGAGCCGGCCGCTTTCATCGGCTGCGGCACGCAAACGAAAAAGCTGCTCGCGTGAATGGTTCGCCGCCAGCAAATGTTCCCGACGATCCTCGATCCATTTGACCGGGCGCTTCAGGCGCAGCGCACCGAGGCAGACGAGGACGTCCTCCGGATAGAGCTCGCCACGGATGCCGAAGCCGCCGCCGACATGGCCTTCGTAGAGCTGCACGGAGGAGGGGGCGCGGCCGAGCATTCGCGCCAGCGCATCGCGGTTCCAATGCGGCACCTTGGCGGCGCCGTATACTTCGAGAACATCGCGCATGGCGTCGAAGCGGGCAACGGCGCCGCGCGTCTCCAGCGGCACGCCGCTGTGGCGGCCGATGGCCAGCTCCAGCGCGATAATCGCATGCGCGCCGGCAAACGCCTTCTCTACGTCGCCAAAACCCTTGCGCACGGTGGCAACGGCGGTCGAATGCCCGGTATCGAAGGCGGCCGGCGGCGCTTCGGCTGCGGTGAGCACCGGCAATTCCTCGACCGTCACTTCGACGAGATCGGCAGCATCCTCGGCAAGGTAGGGGTCGGTGGCGAACACCGCTGCGATCGGCTCGCCGACATAACGCACCAGATCCTTGGCGAGGATCGGCTGGCGGTAAGGCTCCAAGCCTTCGATCCGCGTGAGGCGAAAATCGATCGGCGGGATGTCAACGACATCCGCCGCCGTCCACACCGCGACCACGCCGTTCTGCGCGCGCGCCGCACCCGCATCGATCGATACGAGACGGGCGTGCGCATAAGCGGAGCGCACGACGCGCATGTGAATTTGATGGGGAAACGAAATATCGGCGGCGAACGCACCATCGCCGATTACCAGCGGCCGGTCCTCAAGACGCGGCAGCGAACGACCGATGACCGCCATCGTCCTCTCGATCCAGCGCTACTGCCAGAGCCCTTCACCAGCGCCCCGCTGACCCCGCCGCGCAACGGTCAGCTCAGCCTTCCGCACCGCGCCGTTGCCATACCCGATGCAAGGTCAATAATGCAATCGAGGCGTGGACCGCGCTGACACAAGGAAGGTTACCGATGCCCACGGCGAACGGTTGAAGTATCGAGTGATCCGTTGCGCCGCAGGGCTGAAACGATCGCTTCGCCGGATTCGGGCTCGGCTTGCGAGCACTATGCCGACATCTACGGATACATCCGGCACAAATGAGAGGACCGAGCCCGCGCCTCATCCCGCCTCGCGCCACGCTGCCGCCGGGAGCAGTCCCTTGAGCGCGCCGTCGTGCAGCCGCACGGGGTCACGTTCACCTTCCATGGCCAGCCGCAGCAGCGAGCGTGCAAGTTCGTCGGGCCGCACGGTCCTGTTGCCGATCGCCTTGAGCGTCAGCCATGCCTCGTCGAAGGCGGCTTCCAGAACGACGAGCGTCTGCGGATCAAAGGAACCCCGGTGGAACCCGCGCATGGTCCTTTCTCGTCCCAAGTAAAGGGATATCGGCATCGTCTCTTTGGACATCGTGGATTGGGCCAGAGGCTCGGCGCAAAGTTGGCCAAGTTTGTGACGCTTCCCGCAGATATTACATTAATTGCCGAAATTGCCGACGATGAGCGATGGCTGGTGTCCCCGTTTGACTTCAAGCCGGCCGGAGAACCACGCTGCGGTCGACAGCACCGAGCGTCCAAGCAAAAGATGACATCGCGATTCAACAAACTGAGACATGACGCGCTGCGAGCGCAAAGAATCAGTTCCGCGACCGGAACCCCAACTCTCGATTGTGCGTGTGCGCCGCCCGCTGGGGTCTAGTTGTGAATGAGCGTGCCCGCGCCGAGTTCGGTGAAGAGTTCCAGCAGGACCGCGTGCGGCACTTTGCCGTCGAGGATTACGACGCCTTCGACTCCGCGTTCGAGCGCGTCGATCGAGGTCTCAACCTTGGGAATCATGCCGCCGGAAATGGTGCCGTCGGCAATGAGACGGCGCGCCTCGTCGGCGGACAGCTGCTTGATGAGGTTTTTCGAGTCGTCGAGCACGCCCGGCACGTCGGTGAGCAGGATGAGCCGCTTGGCCTTGAGCGCGCCGGCGATGGCGCCGGCAAAGGTGTCGGCGTTGACATTGAAGGTTCCACCGTTTACCGCCGCGGCGACCGGCGCCAAGACCGGAATGAGCTCGCGGCCGAGGATCTGCGTCAGCACCGTGACATCGACCTTTTCCGGCTCGCCGACGAAGCCGAGATCGATCATTTTCTCAATCTGCGAATCGGGATCCACCACGGTACGCGTGAGCTTGCGCGCGACGACCATGTTGCCGTCCTTGCCGCAGAGTCCGATCGCCTTGCCGCCGGCTTCGTTGATGTGACCGACCATCTGCTTGTTGATCGAACCGGCGAGCACCATCTCGACGATTTCCAGCGTTGGCTTGTCGGTGATGCGCAGCCCGGCCGTGTAGTGCGACGGCGCGCCGACCTTCTTGAGCATTGCCTCGATCTGCGGGCCGCCGCCATGCACCACGACCGGATTGATTGCCGTCTGCTCCAGCAGCACGATGTCGCGGGCGAAGGCGCGCGCCAGATGGTCGTCGTGCATGGCGTGGCCGCCATATTTGATGACGACGGTCGCTTCGTCGTAGCGCTGCATAAAGGGCAGGGCCTCGGAGAGGACGCGGGCGATGTCGTGGGCGGAAATGCTCATGCGGGCCGCTCGGGCGGGCTGGACGCGGGCGAGGGACGGTGCCTTTTAGCGGGCTGCGCCGCCGGGCGAAAGACCGAAGATGAAGGGTTAATGTCTCGGTTTGAGCCGAGGTTTGAGCCGAGCATTAACGCATTGCTCTTGGACGGAACACCGAGCCTGCCGGGAACGTTAGTATCCGAGAAGCGTCGCCGCGCGTGGGGCGGCGAGGCGCCTGGCCTTGCAGCGATGTTGCAGCGAACAGAGCGACGGGGAAACCGGCAACGCGCAGCGGCGGCCGAGGCAACAAATTTGCCAATGGAGGCTCCCATGTCCGTGACCTATTCGAGAGAAACAAGCCTTTCCGGCGAATCCGCCGCCTATGGCGGCTTCGTCGATGCGCTTGGAGGCATAGCCACGATCGTATTGGCGATCATTGCTTTGTCCGGGGTGCAATCGCAGGTCCTTCTGTCGATTGCCACGATCGTGTTCGGCGCCGCGCTCCTGATACAGGGCGGCGCAATGTTGACTGAGTTCGCCCAGATCGAAATCACCGCCGAGGAAGAGGCCACTGCTGCCGCCAGCGGTGGCGGGCTGTCGGCGCTATTCCTGGTTGGCGTCGCCGGCATCGTCCTGGGCGTGCTGGCGCTTATGGGCGTTCATGCCCTTATGCTCGACGCGATCGCCGCCATCGCCTTCGGCGGCGCGCTTATCGTGAGCGCCTCCGCCGTGTGGCAGCTCCTGACCTCGCGGTCGATGGCCAGCCGATTCCAGACGTACAGCTCAATGCTGCGGGTCGTGGCCGCTCAAGTTACAGCTGGCTCCTCCGTCATCCAGGGAATAGCGGGGCTGGCAGTGATCGTGCTCGGCATCTTAGCGGTGGCCGGCATCAACGGCTTGATGTTGACGCTTGTCGCTTTACTCACCGCGGGGGCGGCGATCGTCCTCACCGGAAGCACACTCAGCGGCGCCATGATCGGATTCATGCGTTCAACCCCGCCGGCACGAACCGGCGCGGCGACCCACCAGGTCGGCTGAGCGCTCCAGCATCGATCGAGCGGCAAAACGCTTCGGCCCGGATAAAGCCGGGCCGAAATGTAGTCGTCTTTCGAGCCGATTGCGATGTTCAGTTGTTCCGTTATTGCCTGCCAAGCGGCCGCAACAGCTCGCCACGCTCGAGCAAAAGCCGGGCGATGGCCGCGCGCAAAGTGGGAATGCCGGCCCCTGTGCGCGCAGAAGTGACAATGAGGCCGGGAAACGCCGCCGGCCGGCCGCGTATCGCGGCCATCGTAGCGTCCCGGCGGAGCGCCAGTTCCCGCTCGTTTACCTCGTCGCATTTCGTGAGCACGATCTCGTGGCTGACGCCGGCTCGGCCGAGGGTGCCGAGGACCGGATCGTCGGCTGCGGTGAGCCCGCGGCGCGCATCGACGAGCAGGTAGATGCGCGCGAGCGTCGCGCGCGCGCGCAAATAGGCGTAGGCAAACCCGGTCCAGGCCGCAGCCTTGCTCTTTGCCGCCGCCGCATAGCCGTAGCCCGGCAGATCGACCAGAACCAGCCGATGCGGGCTGCGGAAGAAGATCAGTTCCCGGGTGCGGCCGGGTGTGCTCGAAGTGCGCGCCAAAGCGCGGCGGCCGGTGAGCGCGTTGATCAGGCTTGATTTGCCGACATTGGAGCGGCCGGCAAAAGCGATTTCCAATCCCGCCATGGGCGGAAGTGAGGCCGGCGATGCCGCCGCCTTGAGGAAGGTCCAGTCGCAGGCAAACATCCGACGGCCGCTCTCCATCTCAGCCTCGGTGAAATCGCCCCCGGCGCTCTCGGATTGACCGCTCATGGATTCCTGCCGTCAAGAGCCAACGGCCTGCGGCCGCCGCCCGCGAACTTGTCGTGTTGTTCTGCGGTCCGCGCAAGGGTGCACAAGGGCGCTGCGCGTGCTGCGGTAACCCAAGAGCGACGCCGAGTGCGGCGTGGAACCGAACGGGCGAGCCGGGGTTTTCCCGAAGCGCCGGTGCGCGGTCGGCGCAAGCGGCAACCTTGCAATGAGCTCGGTCGTGCGGCGACCGCTTCGTAGAGGGTACCACATGGATGAGTGGTCGAATGCGAAGCTCTGCGACGTAGCAAATCTCGTCCTGGGCATGATCCTGTTCTTCTCGCCCTGGCTGTTTGGCCTCGCCACCGGGGCGCCGTGGCAGACCGCGTCGATTACCGGCATCGTCATTGCGGTGCTGTCGGTGGCTGCGCTGGCCGCATTCGCCTTCTGGGAGGAATGGGTCAATTTGATCGCAGGCTTGTGGCTGATCGCGGCGCCGTGGCTGCTGGGCTTTCAGGATACCAGTGCCATGACCATCGATGCGGCGATTGGAGGGGTCGTTGCGCATTGGCCGCCTTCGAGGTTTGGCTCAGCCGTCCGCTGCCGAGAATCACTGCGAGCCACCAAAGCGGAATGAATTGACGCCGTTTCCTGGGTTCCCGCTTTCGCGGCGTTTCCGCGGGAACCAGCGGCGTGAGGATCAACGTAAAATCATTACGTTTCAGGGTCGAAACCTCTAAAGTTGACTGATTTGATCGGTTTATGCGGGCCGAGATCCGATCGCTCTGCCAGTCGTCGCGGCGGGAATTTGCGTGATGAACCGTAGTTTAACATCTGCGACAGATACTTAGCGGACAAGTGCGACATTCCTGCCACATCTGAGGTTTACAGTGCCTGTCGAGTTCGCGGACGCTGGTATGATCGGGGCGATTTCGCTATGGGAGAGGCAGCGAGTTGTCGGTGGGATCGGGTGGGAAGGCGAGGCGGCGAAACAACAGTAGCCAAGGTATAGCAATGCGTGCACTCGTTTTCGTTGCTGTTGCCGGTGCGCTCGCAGTGGCGCTCGGCGGCTGCGTGGAGGGAACGATCGAACCTGCCAGCGAAGTCGGTTGGACAGGGCGCGACAAGGCTTTGATGTCCAATCTGCCGTACAATCAGGCCAGCGTACCCGAAGCCGACCACCGACAGATTGTCGCCTATCACCGCAAGGAAGCGCCCGGCACCATCCTCATCGATAGCGACAACAAGTTCCTCTACTATGTGCTGCCGGGAGGCAGGGCGATCCGCTACGGCATTGCGGTCGGCGAGGAGGCGCAGGCGTGGAGCGGCATTGCCAAGGTCGGCCGCATGGCGGAATGGCCGGCGTGGATACCCACCGCGGGCGAGCAGGCACGGCTTGGGCCGTTGCCGGCCTATGTCACCGGTGGCCCGCATAATCCGATGGGGGCGCGCGCGATGTACCTCTATTCGAACGGCAGGGACACAAGCTACCGCATCCACGGCACCAACCAGCCGCAATATATCGGCCAAGCCGTCTCCTCGGGCTGCATCCGCATGACGAACGAGAACGCGATCGACCTCTACAATCACGTCAAGGTCGGCACCGTAGTGGTCGTGCTGCCGCCGACACACCACAACTCGCTGTTCAGCGCAAACGAGGTAGGCGGATTCGGGTTCGAGACTTCCGAGAACTGATTCGGTTTCCGAGGGATTGGCGCGTCGCCCCTGGTCGCTCGGTGGTCGCTGGGCGCAGTGTTTTATTGACCGGCAAAGAGCGGGTCGGGAAGCCACATGGCTGCTACGCGCCGAGCGTGATCTGAACGATTTCCGGCGGCATGCCGAGACGCGCGGGGATGATGCTGGTACCCAAGCCGCCCGATACGATCATGTGCCGGCCGCCCTCGGTCACGTGGCCATAGGCAAACCGGGCGCCGTACTTCGAGGGAACGAACATCGGCCAGATCAGCGGCAGGCGGATCTGGCCGCGGTCAACGATGTGCCGCCGAACAGCTATCACACCGGGTCCCAGGAGAACACGTCGGTCGAGCGTTCGAGTGGCGTGAAGGAAGGGGCGAAGACGCCCTTGAGCTGGGCATCGAGCTTTTCCGGCGTCCAACCCTCGGAGCGGTGCAAGGTGCGGATCGGGCGGTTCTGGTTGAACAGATAAATTTCGTTGTTGCGCACGGAAAAGATCTGGCCGCTGACGCCGTCGGCGCGGTCGGAGCCGAGATAGACGGCGAGCGGGGCGATTTTTTCCGGGGTCATCTCGCGCAGGCGGGCGATGCGCATCTTTTCCGCCTCGGTTTCGGCCGGGATCGAATCGATCATGCGCGTCCACGCGAACGGCGCTACGCAGTTCGAGCGCACGGAGAAGCGCGCCATGTCAAGGGCGATGCCGCGCGAGAGCCCGACAATGCCCATCTTGGCCGCCATGTAATTGGCCTGGCCGAAATTGCCGACGAGGCCGGAGGTCGAGGTCATGTGCACGTAGCTGCCGGAATTCTGCGCGCGGAAATGCGGCGCGCAGGCGCGGCTCATGTTGAACGAGCCGTTGAGGTGCACGTTGATCACGTCCGACCAGTCGGACCAGCTCATGCGGTGAAAGATGCGGTCGCGCAGGATGCCGGCATTGTTGACCAGGATGTCGACGCGACCGAAGGCGTCGAGCGCCGACTGCACGATCTTCTCGGCATTGGCCGGCTCGCTGATCGACAGCGTCGAAGCGATCCCTTCGCCGCCGGCCTTCTTGATCTCGGCGACGACATCATGCGCCGGCGAGGCATCGACGCCGGCGCCTTCAAGGCTCGCCCCGATGTCGCAGACGACGACGCGTGCCCCTTCCTGCGCCATGAGGAGCGCGATGCCGCGCCCGATGCCCCGCCCCGCTCCGGTAACGATGGCGACCTTGCCGTCCACAATGCCTGACATTCTGTTCCTCACTATCCAAATTTCCTCCCCCGCGTTGCGGGGGAGGAAATATCAACCCCACACTTCGTCGGCAATTTCCACAAGCATCCTCAGCTTGGCCCACTGTTCCTCCTCCGCGAGGACGTTGCCCTCCTCGGTCGAGGCGAAGCCGCATTGCGGCGACAGGCAGAGCCGGTCGAGATCGGCGAATGCGGCGGCCTCGTCGAGGCGGCGTTTGATCGCATCCTTGGTTTCGAGCGCGCCCGTCTTCGTCGTCACCAGGCCGAGCACGGCAATGCGGTCCTTAGGCAGATGCCGCAGCGGCTCGAAGCCGCCGGCGCGGGCGCTGTCGTATTCCATGAAATAGCCGTGCACCTTGATGCGGTCGAAGAGGATTTGCGCCATCGCTTCGTAGCCGCCGGCCCCCATGAAGGTCGATTTGTAGTTGCCGCGGCACAGATGCATGGTCACCGTCATGTCGGGCGGGATGTCCGAGATCGCGGTGTTGATGAGATCGCCGTAAAGCGTGCCGAGATAGTCGGGATCGTCGCCGCGCTCGCGCATCTGCAGCCGGTATTTGTCATCGCACAGCATGGCAATGAAGACCTCGTCGAGCTGCAGATAGCGGCAGCCTGCGTCGTAGAAGGCGCGCACGGCCTTTTGGTACGCCTGTCCCAGGTCCTCGAAGAACACGTCGAGCTTGGGATAAACCGATTTGTCGATCGGCGTCGGTACCGGGCGCCCGTAGATTGCCGACGGCGCCGGAATGGTCATTTTCGGCGAGCGTCGGGTATGTGCCTTGAGGAAGCGGAAATGATCGAGCATCGGATGGCCGGAAAAGCCGAGCTTGCCGGTGACGCGCACGCCCTGATTGCGCGTGGTGACGGCAGCAAAGGCGATGCCGGTATCCATCACGTGGCGCTCGACACCGTCGAGGCCCCACAGGAAGTCGAGATGCCACCAGGAACGGCGGAATTCGCCGTCGGTGACGGACTGCAAGCCGACCTCTTCCTGCTTTCCGATAACTTTGTCGATCTCGCGGTCTTCCACGGCCTTCAGATCGGTCAGCGCGATCGCGCCCTCGGCATGGCGCTGGCGCGCCGCTTTCAGCGCGGCGGGCCGCAACAGGCTGCCGACGTGATCGGCGCGGAACGGAGGCGTGGTTCGTCGCATTGGCTTTCCTCCTCGACGCGCTTCGCCCTTGCCCTTGGCCATCAGCGGCTCACGGGCCGGGGCGAAAGCGAATGAAGCTATCGGGGGTCGCAGGCGATTTGGCAAGCCATGCGAACGAGCGCAGCTTGCAGGCGGCCCGCTCTGTGACTTGCATTTGGTGCCCAGGAGAGGACTCGAACCTCCACGCCTTTTGAGCGCTAGTACCTGAAACTAGTGCGTCTACCAATTCCGCCACCTGGGCAATGTCGCGATAGGTACGGAGCAGCCAAGTCGTTGTCAATCAAACGCGGGTTCGCCGCGCTTGGCTGGCCGGATGCGGGGGTGCGCCGGCGTTTGTGCGGCGAAAGGAGCGACCAGCCTCTCGCTCCTGCGAGCAAGGTTGAGGTTCGGAAGCCCGGGTTTTCTCTCATGCCGCCGACCCCTCTCAGCGCGATCATCTCCCGCAGGAGAAAAACTCCGGCGCACGGCTGCGTCCCCCTCTATACACGGCGAGTTCGATCTTGTATTTCCGCCTCCGATAATGGCGACCTCCAATGACCGCGAAATCCAGGTTTGAGACGCTCGTCACCGTGTTCGGCGGTTCCGGATTTCTCGGCCGCCATGTGGTGCGCGCACTGGCGAATCGCGGTTACCTGATCCGAGTCGCGGTGCGCCGGCCCGAGCTTGCCGGCCATTTGCAGCCGCTCGGGCGGGTCGGGCAGATAGAACCTGTGCAGGCAAATTTGCGCTATCCGCAATCCGTCGAGGCGGCGGTGCGCGGAGCGGACGTCGTCATCAATCTCGTCGGGATTCTGTTCGAGAGGGGCCGTCAGCGCTTCGATGCCGTGCAGGGGGCCGGAGCAGCCGCGGTGGCGCAAGCCGCCGGCGCCGTCGATGCGCGCCTTATTCACGTTTCGGCCATCGGCGCCGACCAGCACTCAGCCTCGCGTTATGCGCGATCCAAAGCGGACGGCGAGCGGCTGGTGCGGGCGGCACAGGGTGCCGCCATCATTGTACGACCCTCAATCCTGTTCGGGCCGGAAGACGATTTTTTCAACCGGTTCGCCGCCTTGGCCCGCATTGCGCCGGCGCTGCCGCTTCCCGGCGGCGGCCACATGCGCTTTCAGCCGGTGTTTGTCGGCGACGTGGCCGAAGCGATCGCGCGCGGCGTCGATGGGGCGCTCAAGCAAGGCCAGACCTACGAGCTCGGGGGGCCTGACGTGCGCTCATTTCGTGAATTGATGGAATTCATCCTCTCGACCGTCGGTCGGCGCCGGCTGCTGGTTCCGGTGCCGTTCGCTGTGATGAAGCTGCAGGCGGCGTTCCTGCAATTGCTGCCGAAGCCTCCGCTTACGCCCGACCAGGTCGAACTGCTCAAGCGCGACAATATCGTCTCGCACGCCGCCAAGGCCGAGGGCTGCACGCTCGAAGCGCTCGGCATCGTGCCCGCCTCGATCGCCGCGGTGGTGCCTAGCTACCTCTGGCGCTTCCGCAAGACCGGTCAGTTCCCCGGCCGCGTCGTCTAATCTTACTGAATGTGCGCCGGGAGACCGGCAAGGAGTAGGGGGTGCAAGTCCCCTGCGATGAAGGAGTAGCGGTCCACATCGGCCCCGAGCCGTGCGTCAGCAGTCGCGAGGCTGTGGGCGAAG
>JAKAPE010000008.1 GCA_021811945.1 Pseudomonadota bacterium
CGATCTAGGCCAGCCGAGGTCGGTGCGCTGGCGCGCCAGGCGATCGATGGCCAGCCTCTGGTGCGCGATCTGCTCGCCCGTAGCGGTCCCAACGTAAAGACCCGCGTGGTCGCGCGACTGATCGAGACCGCGCGGCTGACGCAAGCCATGGACGTCTGGGCGCGCGCCGTGCGGTTGCGCGAGCCCTTCTGCCATCGGGCGCGCCCCGTCGACGGCGCGGCAGCGGGACTGGTCGAGGCTGCGCGCGGTAGCCTCGGACATTGGATCGAGATTTGCGGCGACCGTATCCGCCGTTACCAAATCATCGCGCCGACCACGTGGAACTTCTCGCCGCGCGATGCGGCTGGCGTGCCGGGGCCGATCGAGCAAGCCCTGGTCGGTACGCCGGTCGGCGTCGCCGTTCAGCATGTGGTGCGGTCGTTCGATCCGTGCATGGTCTGCACGGCGCATTGAAAGTGGAAATCATATTTCCAGTTCTCTTCGACAACTTACCAGTAAATGGTCGCACAGTTGCCAGCGCTCAGTCGCCAGTTCGCGTTCCGCTGGCTTGAATCTCAGTTACTTAGGCCCGATGGCGTCGTCGCGTGCATAATGGCGCGCCTCTTGCTGTCTAACCTTTTAATTACCGATCGCGATGCGCCGAGATGAAGCGCTGCGGAAATGGGAACACGCAAGAGGAGGGGCCATGGGCGCCGACATCGAAACATTTTATGACGTGATCCGCCGACAGGGCGTCACGCGGCGCAGCTTCGTCAAATTCTGCAGCTTGACGGCGACGAGCCTCGGCCTCGGCTCGATGGGCGCCTCTACTATCGCGCACGCTCTCGAAACCAAGCCGCGCGTTCCCGTCATCTGGCTGCACGGCCTCGAATGCACCTGCTGCTCGGAGAGCTTTATCCGCTCGGCGCATCCGCTGGTGAAGGACGTCGTGCTGTCGATGATCTCGCTCGATTATGACGACACGATCATGGCGGCGGCCGGCCATCAGGCCGAGGCGATTTTGGCGGAGACCAAGGCCAAGTACAAAGGCCGCTACATCCTCGCCGTCGAAGGCAATCCGCCGCTCAACGAGGACGGTATGTATTGCATCGTGGGCGGCCAGCCGTTCGTCGAAAAGCTCAAATGGATGGCGGCCGACGCCGCAGCGATTATCGCCTGGGGTACCTGCGCCTCCTGGGGTTGCGTGCAAGCAGCCAGACCCAACCCGACGCGTGCGACGCCCATCGATGGCGTGATCAAGGACAAGCCGATCATCAAGGTGCCGGGCTGTCCGCCGATCGCCGAAGTGATGACGGCCGTCGTTACCTACGTCATAACCTTCGGCCATCTGCCCGAGCTCGACCGCCAGGGCCGGCCGAAGATGTTTTATTCCCAACGCATCCACGACAAATGCTATCGCCGGGCGCACTTTGATGCGGGCCAGTTCGTGGAGGCGTGGGACGACGAGGGTGCGCGCAAGGGCTATTGCCTCTACAAGATGGGCTGCAGGGGTCCGACCACCTATAACGCCTGCTCGACGGTGCGTTGGAACAACGGCGTGTCGTACCCGATCCAGTCCGGCCACCCATGCATCGGCTGCGCGGAGGACAATTTCTGGGACAAAGGTCCGTTTTACAGTCGCCTCACGAATATCAAGCAATTCGGTATCGAGAAGAACGCCGACACGGTCGGCATGGCGGCGGCCGGAGTGGTGGGCGCCGCGGTTGTGGCGCATGCGGCGGTCACCGCCGCCAAGCGCGTCGCGCGCGGTCGCAACGGCAACGGCTCGTCCAACGATAAGCAAACCGGCTAGCCCTGGGAGAAACGAACATGACCGTCGTGACCACGCCCAACGGCTTCAAGCTCGACAACAGCGGCCGCCGCGTCGTCGTCGATCCGGTGACGCGCATCGAGGGCCATCTGCGCCTCGAGGTGAATGTCGATGACAAGAACGTCATTCGCAATGCGGTCTCAACCGGCACCATGTTTCGCGGTCTCGAGATCATCTTGCGCGGTCGCGATCCGCGCGACGCCTGGGCCTTCACCCAGCGCATTTGCGGCGTGTGCACCGGGGTGCACGCCATCACCTCGGTGCGCACCGTAGAGGATGCGCTCGGCATCGCGATTCCGGACAACGCCAACATCATCCGCAATCTGATGCACGCCACTTTGTATGCCCAGGATCATCTCGTGCATTTCTACCATTTGCACGCGCTGGACTGGGTCGATGTGGTGTCGGCGCTTTCGGCGGACGCCAAGAAGACGTCGCGGCTCGCTCAAGCGGTGTCGTCCTGGCCGTTGTCGTCGCCTGGTTACTTCAGGGACCTGCAGACGCGGCTGAAAAAATTCGTCGAGTCGGGTCAGCTCGGGCCGTTCAAGAACGGCTACTGGGGCCACCCCGCCTACAAGCTGCCGCCGGAGGCCAACCTGATGGCGGTCGCACACTATCTCGAGGCGCTCGATTTCCAGAAGGACATCGTCAAGATCCAAACCGTGTTCGGCGGCAAGAATCCGCACCCGGACTGGATCGTCGGCGGCGTGCCGTCGGCGATCAACGTCGATGGCAGCGGCGCGGTCGGCGCGATCAACATGGAGCGG
Organism: Pseudomonadota bacterium; assembly: GCA_021811945.1. Classification (GTDB taxonomy): domain Bacteria; phylum Pseudomonadota; class Alphaproteobacteria; order Rhizobiales; family Xanthobacteraceae; genus BOG-931. The sequence goes on from JAKAPE010000008.1 coordinate 2,578, forward strand.
CTCAATCTGGTCGGCAAGATCATAGACGACACGATCGCGTTCATCGATCAGGTCTATATTCCGGATCTCCTGGCAGTCGCCTCGTTCTACAAGGACTGGGCGAACTGGGGCGGCGGCCTGTCGAGCATGAACGTGCTTGCCTACGGCGACTTTCCCGATATCGCCAACGACTACACCAACAAGAGCCTGCTGCTGCCGCGCGGCGCGATCGTCGGCGGCAACCTGAAAGAGGTGCAGGAGGTCGATCTCAAAGACCCCGGCCAGATCCAGGAGTTCGTCAGCCATTCCTGGTACCACTATCCGGATGACCAAAAGGGGCTGCACCCGTTCAACGGCATCACAGAGCCGAACTTTGCGCTGGGGCCCAATACAAAGGGCACCAAGACCGACATCAAGGCGATCGACGAGGGAGCGAAATACTCCTGGCTCAAGGCGCCGCGCTTCAAGGGCCAAGCGATGGAAGTCGGTCCGCTCGCGCGCTGGGTCGTCGGCTACGCGCTCGGCCGGGAGGATATTAAGGAACCCGTCGACGCCGTGCTGAAGAAGCTCAACGTGCCGGTGACCGCACTCTTCTCGACGCTCGGGCGCACCGCTGCGCGCGGCCTGGAGTGCCAGTGGGCCGCCCACAGGATGAAGCACTTTTACAACAAGCTGATCGCCAACATCAAAAACGGCAACCTCAGCACCGCCAACGTCGCGAAATGGGAGCCTTCCACCTGGCCGAACGAGGCGAAAGGTGCGGGATTCTGTGAGGCGCCGCGGGGCGCGCTCGGTCATTGGATCAAGATCAAAGACACCAAGATCGACAGCTATCAAATCGTCGTGCCAACGACCTGGAATGGCTCCCCGCGCGATCCCGCCGGCAACATCGGCGCCTTCGAAGCCGCGCTCTTGGATACGCCGATGGCCGATCCCGAGAAGCCGCTCGAGATCCTGCGGACTATCCACAGCTTCGATCCCTGCCTCGCCTGCTCGACGCACGTGATATCGCCGGACGGGCGGGAGATGGCCGCGGTCAAGGTGCGGTGAGGGAGGCGATCATGCCGGAGGCTGCGTCACTCATTGCCGCCGATGCGGTTGGAACGGACAGCGAAGCGGCCTGCGGCGTTGTCTATGTCTATGAGGCGCCGGTGCGGTTTTGGCACTGGATCAATGCCTTGGCGATACTGGTACTCGGCGTGACGGGCTACTTCATCGGCCGCGGCATCCCGACGATGCCGGGAGAAGCGAGTGCCAACTTCCTGTTCGGCTACATCCGCTTCGCGCATTTTGCGGCCGGTTACATTCTGACGGTCGGCTTCCTGTTGCGCATCTACTGGGCCTTCGTCGGCAAACCTCATGCGGCGCAGATTTTCTACGTGCCGGTGTGGCGGAAAAGCTGGTGGAGCGAAGTGTGGCAGGAGATTCTCTGGTACGCCTTCGTCGTCAAGCGGCCCAAGAAATATGTCGGGCACAATCCGCTGGCTCAGCTCGTTATGTTCGTGATGTATACGCTGATCACCGTGTTCATGATCGTCACGGGGTTCGCGCTCTATTCCCAAGGCGAGGGATCGGACAGCTGGCAGCACAAACTGTTCGGGTGGGTATTCGCGATCTGGCCGGACAGCCAGGATGTTCGCACCTGGCACCACCTCGGACTCTGGGTCATCGTCGTCTTTGCCATTATCCATATCTACTCGTCGATCCGCGAAGACATCGCGTCGCGCCAGACGATCGTCTCCACCATGATCTCCGGCGAGCGCATTTTCCGCGATGATCAACGGGATTGAGTGATGTGCTGCGCGCCCCGATCGCGGCGGGTTCTGGTGCTCGGCATCGGCAATATCCTGTGGGCGGACGAGGGGTTCGGGGTGCGTGCGGTGGAGGAATTCCACCGTCGCTTCGCCTGCCCGGAAAACGTCACCGTTATGGATGGGGGGACGCAGGGGCTCTATCTCGTTCCGCATGTCGCGGCGGCCGACGCCCTCGTCGTGTTCGACGCCGTCGACTACGGCCTCGATCCGGGATCGCTCATGCTGGTGCATGACGATGAGGTCCCCAAATTCGCCGGCATCAGAAAAATGAGCCTGCACCAAACCGGCTTCCAGGAAGTGCTGAGCGCGGCGCAACTCCTCGGCAGCGGTCCGAAATCGTTGCTACTCATCGGCTGCCAGCCGCTCGATCTCGAGGATTGGGGCGGCCCGCTGACGCCGCCCGTGCGGGCGCAGATCGAGCCCACGCTCGCTGCCGCGTGCGCCGCGTTGAGGCAATGGGGCATCGCGCCGGCGCCGCGGGCTGCGCCGCTTGCCGTTGGCGAGGGGCTGCTTGGCCACAGCACCGATCATGACGCTTACGAGCGGCGTCCCGCCGCGACGGGAATCTAGGGCCGATTCCGATGACGTTGCATCGACCCGACTGGCGAACTCGGCATGCTCCCTCCCCCCTTGTGGGGGTGTGCAGGGCACGTGCTGAAACGGTGTCAGAAACCACACCCCCACCCCTAACCCCTCCCCACAAGGAGGAGGGGAACATGCCGAGCGTACCGCACCGTTGTGCATCAATTTCAGCGGAATTCGCTCTAAATCGAGGGAGAGTTCCATGAAGATTGACTTTCGTGCCCTGGCACTCGCCGCGGCTGCACTGGCACTGCCGAGTGCGGCGTTTGCTCATCCCGACCCGCATCTCTTCAGCGGCGGCGCTGCCGCCGGGTTGGCGCATCCGTTTACCGGAATCGATCACATACTCACCATGCTCGCCGTCGGCATGTGGGCGGGTCTGCTTGGCGGGCGCGCCCGCTGGCTCGTGCCGGCCGCTTTTGTCGGCGTGATGTCGATCGGCGCCGTTCTCGGCGCAGCCGGCGTGGGCCTGCCGGCAGTAGAGCCGGCGATTGCCACTTCAATCATCGTCGTCGGGCTGTTGATTGCAGCATCGGTTCGCGTCCCGGCTGCGATCGCGATGATGGGCGTTGCGGCGTTTGCACTGTTTCATGGTCATGCTCATGGCGCCGAGATGCCGGCGATGGCGGCGCCCTTGGCCTATGGTCTCGGCTTTGTGACCGCGACCGTCATGCTGCACGGCATAGGACTGCTCGCGGTATACGGGCTGCGGCCGGCACCGCAGTTGTTGCGCACGGCCGGTGCTACCATAGCTGTGGCCGGCTTTGTGCTGCTGCTGCCGTACGTCCTTTAGCGGCCACTCACCGCCAAACGCGATGTGTATCGGCCTCCCCATGACGATCGTCGCGACGGACGGCGCAACCGCATTGTGCGAGCGGCGCGGCGAGCGCCGCCCGGTGTCCGTCTTGTTGCTCGACAATCCGCCGGTCGGGACGCCGGTGCTCGTCTTTCTCAACACGGCGGTGCGCGCGCTCGATGCGGTCGAGGCGCGCCGGATCGATGATGCGCTCGACGGGTTGGCGGCAGCGCTCCACGGTGACAGGTTCGAGCATCTTTTCGCCGATCTGATCGATCGCGAACCGCAGCTTCCGGACTTCCTGCGAACCGCCGACATGGAAGTTTGATTTACATCAAAGCGGCAAGCGACTTTCCGGGTCAGCATATTCTGGATCCGGCGCTGGTCAGAAACTGCCAGTCTTGGAATAAGTTGGATTCCACGCGGCAACGCAAAACGGTTGGCATGCGCCTTGCTGGCCATGATCTGGCAAGAACGCAAGGGAGGAAACGTGCTGAGCGGTCCCATCGCACAATTGTTGGATCGCTACTGTCTGCCTGAGCTTGATGCCGGAACGGTCGAACGTTTCCTGGCGCGCGCTCCGAGGCAGCCGGAGACGGCAGTCCTGTTCTTTGCCGGCGATCCGGCGCGATGGCCGGAAGCCAATGACGTCGCCGTGATTTTGCCGGAGCTGCTGTCGGCTTTCGCGGGGCGCCTTCGCGGCGCCTTGATCGCGCGGGCGGCGGAAGCGGCCCTGATGCCGCGCTTCGGCGTGAAGGTGCTGCCGAGCCTCGCCCTGGTGCGCGATGGGCAAAATCTTGGCGTCATTCCCAAGATGCAGGATTGGTCGAACTACATTCGCCGCATCGAGCGCCTGCTTGAAGCCGAGGAGGCTGATGCTGCGTCAGTGCCAGGGAGGAGCGCGTGAGGGTCGGGTTCTGGAGTGCACCTGAGGCAGACGATGTCGAGATGACGGTATTGCCCGTTGCGCACAATGACGGGGATCCGCGCCGCGGCCGAACGGCTGCGGGTGGAGTGGCTGCGCTCGCAAGCCTCGACGGCGCGGCACTGGCTGCACAATATCCGGGCGCCACGGCGCTGTTTCCTCGGCTCGAGGCCGCGCTCGCGGCGCAACGCGCGGACGCTCCTGGCCGCGGCTTTCCGCTCGACGGGCTGTCCGAAGACGAGCGGCAACTGATCGGCGATGTTCTCGGCGAGGGCGAGGTTGCCGGTATCGTCGCGCTGCCCGACGGCGGCGTGGCGCAGATTCAGGAATCGGTTCTCGCAGGGCTTTGGCGCGTGCACGTCGAGGGCGGCAACGCCGCGTTCCGCGATTATCTTGAGGTCGGAGCCATTCCGAACGTGGTGTCGTCCGCGGCGATTGAATTGACCAGCTCCGACCTCTTCTTTGGCGCTCCGCCGGATGGCGTCATGAATGTGATGCCGGTGCTCGCCGAGATCCGCGAGCGCATCGCCACCCATCGGCCGGGCGGCGACTCCCACATCGTCAACTTCACCCTGTTTCCGATGAGCCCGGCAGACATGGCCTTCTTGCAGGCGACGCTCGGCAGCGGACCGGTCCGGCTGTTCTCGCGCGGCTACGGCAATTGCCGCGTTTTGGCGACCGGCGTCCGCCATGTCTGGTCCGTGCAGTTCACCAACAGTATGGACGCGGTAATCCTGGATACCCTCGAAATCGGCGACTTACCGGCGGCGGCGCGCGCGGCGGCGGAGGACTTTCGCGATTCGGCCGCGCGTTTGTCCGAGATCATCGCGGCGTATCTTCAATGAGCATCTTCGAGAATTTCGGCGAACGCCGCGTCGAGCCAGGCGCGCGCATGGAATGCGGCATCTGCTGGTTCGTCTACGATCCGCAGAATGGCGATCCGGTCTGGCAGGTTGCTCCGGGCACTCCCTTTTCGGAACTGCCGGAGGGTTGGACCTGCCCGAACTGCGACGCGCCGCCGAGCAAATTCATGAGGCTGGACGATGGGCGCTGAAATCCGGCGCGACGATGATCAGGCGGCGCGCGCGGTGGGCGAGCGGCTGGCGGCGATCTATCGCGACATCGGACAGCGCACCATGCGCGAATTGTCGGTGTACAACGAAGCGCTTGCGGTCGAGCCCATCGGCTTTGGCGCCCACGACGGCCGGGCGCTCGGCATTCTCGTCACGCCGTGGTTCATGAACGTCGTCAGCGTGCCGCTCGGTCGGCAAGGTGACGGTGCCCCGCCGGTCGGCGCAACCGTGCGCCATGTGCTGCCGAGCGGAGCCTACGATTTCATCATCGGCGATCTCGATGGCTTCGGCCGCATCGAAACCAGCTCGCTGTTTTCGCCGATGTTTGATTTTCATGATGCGGAGACGGCGCGGGCGGCGGCGCATGCGGCACTGGTGGCCTTGCTCGATCCGCCGCGCGAGACGGCGCCCGGTTCCGACGGTGCGGCCGGCGCACCGGCCTCGATCAGCCGGCGTCGTATTCTGCACGGCAAATTGCGAGGCCCGCGACCATGAGCTTCGCGCCGCTTTCCGAGTCGATCGACGTGAATGTGGCGGTACAGGCCGGCCGAGTCGCGAAGGTCGATATCAGGTCGGCGCGCGCGTTCGGATTGGGTCGGCTTGCCGCCGGGCGATCGGCGGGCGACGCCGTTGCCGTGATCGGTCGCCTGTTTTCGCTCTGTGCGACCGCGCACAGGGTGGCGGCGGTGACGGCGATCGAGGCGGCGCGGGCGGAACGTCCGGACCCGAATAGCGCGCGCGCGCGCATCGCGGCGGTCATCGCCGAACGCCTGGTCGAACTGCTGCGCGGTACGCTGACGATGTTGGCGGCAGAAGAGTTCGCATCGCTGGCGCCGGCGTTGCGTCGAATCGGGCGGGCGGCGCGCAGCTACGAGGCGCCGTTGCCGAACGCAGGAGCCGCGGGTGCCGCGACCGACGAGCTTGCACAGGCGCTTGCGACGCTGGGACTCGCCCCGGGTGTCCTGGCCGATGCGCAAAGCTTCGACTGCTGGCTTTCAAGCGATTCCGTCGTCGCCAGGCGTTTGCGTCCGCTCGCCGAAAGCGAGGAGGCGAGCTTCGGCACGCTCGATCTCGATCCGCTCGAAGTCGAGGCCGACCGGGTCATCGGCGCGAATCTGCGCGAGCACGGAGCGGCGTTTTCCGCCAGACCGGCTCTGGCGGGGCAGATCCCCGAGACCGGGGCGCTGGCACGCAATGCGCGTCACCCGTTGCTTTCGGCGCTCGTCGAGCGCCACGGCGCCGGACTGCTCGCACGGCTGGTGGCCCGGCTCGTCGAGGTTTGCGAGACGCCGGCGCGGCTGCGCGCCGCCTTGATCGACGGGAACGACGACGCAAATGCCGACGTCGTGCACGCCTACTCGATGGGCAAGCAAAGCGGACTTGCGGCCGTGCAATGCGCGCGCGGCCGGCTTTATCACCTGGCGGAGATCGCCGACGACGGCGGGGTCGAACGGCTGGAAATCCTGGCTCCGACCGAATGGAATTTTCATCCGCAAGGCTCGCTGGCGCGCGCGCTCAATGGCGCCTGCGTCGGCATCGGCGCGGCTGCGCGCCTGCGCGTCGAGCGGCTCGTCGCGGCCTTCGATCCGTGCGTCGCCGTTCGCGTCGATTTGGCGGAGGCCGGCCGTGCATGAGATGGCGCTGTGCGAGGGCGTCCTCGACATCATTGCCGAGGAGGCGACGCGCCAGCGCTTCGCGCGCGTGCGCGCGGTGCGGCTGGAGATCGGCGCGTTGAGCCATGTCGAGCCTGAGGCCATGCGTTTCTGCTTCGATGCCGTGAGCCGCGGCACCATCGCGGAATCCGCGCGCTTCGAGGTGATCGAGGTCCCGGGCGAGGCCTGGTGCATGAATTGCTCGAAACCGGTCGCCATCGCGCGGCGGTTCGACCCGTGTCCGGCCTGCGGCGGATACAAGTTGCAGGTCACGGGCGGCGACGCGCTGCGCGTCAAGGATCTGGAGGTGGTCTGATGTGTACGGTTTGCGGATGCATGGAAGCAAAGGAAGGCGCCAGCGATCATGATCGTGATCATGCGCATGCGCACGCGCATGACGGCGCCCATCCGCGCGGGTACGGCCACCATCATCACGATCATCCGCCGCATGAGCATGCCCACGAACAGGGGGCGAGCCACGACGGCGGCGGCCTTGCCGGCGTGCACGTGCCGGGCATGAACGCGCGGCGCATCATCGAGATCGAACGCAACATTCTCGGCAAGAACAACGAATACGCGGCTGCCAACCGTGCGCGGCTGGCCGCGGCAGGCGTGTTCGCGCTCAACTTCGTATCGAGTCCGGGATCGGGAAAGACGACCTTGCTGGTGCGCGCCATCGCCGATCTCAAGGCGGACTGCCCGATCGCGGTCATAGAGGGCGACCAACAGACGGCAAACGACGCCGAGCGCATCCGTGCGGCGGGAGCGCCGGCCATCCAGATCAATACCGGCAAGGGTTGTCACCTCGATGCCCACATGGTCGGCCATGCGCTCGATGCGCTGCCGCTCGATCTCGGCGGCCTCCTGTTCATCGAGAACGTCGGCAACCTGGTGTGTCCCGCCGCCTTCGACCTCGGCGAGGCGCACAAAGTCGTCGTGCTCTCGGTGACCGAGGGTGAGGACAAGCCGCTCAAATATCCCGACATGTTCGCCGCCGCCGACCTCATGCTCATCAACAAGGTCGATCTGATTCCGCATCTCGATTTCGATCTGGAACGCTGCGTCGAGTATGCACGCCGCATCAATCCGCGCATCGAAATGCTGACCGTATCGGCACGTACCGGCGAAGGAATGCCGGCATTCTATTCATGGATTGCGCGGCGCGCCGAAGCTGCGCGCGTCGCCAACAGGGCGGCGGAGTGAGCCGATGTTGCGGCTCCTGGAGGGCACCGGCTCCGCCGTGCAGCGTCTGCGCGTGCGCGTGCGCGGCTCGGTGCAGGGTGTGGGGTTTCGGCCGTTCGTGTACGGTCTTGCCCAGCGCTATGAGCTCGGCGGATTCGTGACCAACGATGCCGAAGGGGTGCTGATCGAGGTCGAGGGTATGGCGCTGCCGCGGTTCCTCGCGGCGCTTGGCGACGAGGCGCCGCCGCTCGCGCGTATCGACGCCATCGAGACCGCGTCGGCGCTGACGACGGGAGAGCGCGTTTTTCGGATCGCGCGCAGCCGCGGCGGCGTCATTAAAACCCGCGTTGCCGCCGACAACGCAACCTGCGACGCCTGTCTCGCCGATCTGTTTGATCCCGCAAGCCGCTTCTACCGCTATCCCTTCGTCAATTGCACCCATTGCGGGCCGCGCTACACCATCACGGGCAGGCTGCCGTACGACCGGGCCAATACGTCGATGCGGGCTTTTGCCGTGTGCGAGGCCTGCGCGCGCGACTATGCCGATCCCGACAACCGCCGCTTCCACGCCGAGCCGATCGCCTGTCCGCGCTGCGGGCCGCGGCTCAGCCATTCGATCGATCAAATCGTCGAGCGCATCCGTGTCGGCGGAATTGTTGCGCTGAAGGGTCTCGGCGGTTTCCACCTGGTCTGCGATGCGCGCAACGAGGCGGCAGTCGCGACCCTGCGCCGCCGCAAGCAGCGCGATGCCAAGCCCTTTGCCGTCATGGTCGCCTCGCCGGCCTCGGCCGAGGCCGTGGCCGAAGCGAGCGGCGCGGTACGGGCGCTGCTGGCATCGCGCGAACGTCCGATCGCGCTCTTGCGCAGCCGTCGCGTTCTCGCGCCGTCGGTAGCGCCCGGTCTTGCGCATCTGGGCGTGATGTTGCCGTATACGCCGCTTCATCACCTCCTGTTTCACGAGGCGGCGGGAGCGCCGGCGGATTGGGACCAACGCACGGCGACAACCGATCTCGTTTTGGTGGCGACCAGCGCCAATCCCGGAGGCGAGCCGCTGGTGATCGACGACCGGGATGCAGAGCGCCGGCTCGGCGGGATCGCCGATCTCATCGTCACGCATGATCGTCCGATCGTCGTGCGCGCCGATGATTCCGTGACATTCATGGTTGACGGTGCGCCCGCTTTCCTGCGGCGCGCGCGCGGTCATGTGCCGTGTCCCATCGTGCTTCCGCGCGAAGTGCCTTCCCTGCTGGCGGTCGGCGCGCTGCTCAAGAACACGGTGACGGTGACGCGCGGCCGCGAAGCTTTCGTCTCGCAACATGTCGGCGACCTCGACAATGCCGAAGCCGTTCGTTTCTTCGAAGAGACGATTGCCCATCTGCTCTCGATACTCGATGTCGATCCTGTCGGGATCGCCCACGACCTGCATCCCGATTTTGCTTCGACGCGCTTTGCGGAGGCATTCGGGCGGCCGACGGTTGCGGTCCAGCACCACCACGCTCACGTCGCCGCGATTGCGGCCGAGCATCGCATCGACGGGCCGATCCTGGGGCTGGTGCTCGACGGGTTCGGCCGCGGCAGCGATGGCGGAAGCTGGGGCGGCGAATTGCTCCTGGCGGACGGCGCACAATTTCGCCGGCTCGGTCACCTCCAGCCGCTCGCATTGCCGGGCGGTGACGCTGCCGCGCGCGAGCCGTGGCGCATGGCGGCCGCGGCGCTGCATGCGCTGCAACGCAACGACGAGATTCCGTCGCGTTATCGCGGGCGGCCGCAGGCGCCGCGCCTCGCAGCGATGCTCGCCCGCGATCTCTACCCCGCCACGACGAGCGCCGGCCGCCTGTTCGACGCGGCGGCGGGTCTGTTGGGCATCTGCGATGTCCAGCACTATGAAGGGCAGGCGGCGATGCAGCTCGAGGCGCTGGTCGCATCGCCTGCCGTGCTGGCCGACGGATGGTCGGTCAAGGACGGTGTGCTCGATCTGACGCCGCTGTTGGAAAGCCTGGCGATGCCCGGAGTCGATCGCGTCGCCGGCGCGGAATTGTTTCACGGCACCTTTGCCGCCGCGCTCGCGGACTGGGCGGAACGGGCCGCGCGGACGACCGGCATTTCGACCGTCGCGCTCGGCGGCGGCTGTTTTCTCAACCGCGTGCTGACCGAGGCGCTGGTGGCCGCATTGCGCGCGCGCGGTCTCGCACCGCTCTTGGCCCGCGCGCTGCCGCCCAATGACGGCGGCATAAGCCTCGGCCAGGTCTGGGTCGCCGCCAGCGCTCTCGTTGGCGGCCGCTCTTCCCAGGAGGCCAACTGATGTGTCTCGCCATTCCCGCGGAAGTGACGGAGCTTTTGCCCGACGGCATGGCGCGGGTCACTCTCGATGGCGTCAGCAAGGCGGTATCGATCGCGCTCGTCGATGACGTCGCCGTCGGGGATTACGTCGTCATCCACGTCGGCTATGCGCTCGCCAGGATCGATCCCGAGGAAGCGCGCCGCACGCTGGCGCTGCTCGCCGAAGCCGGCGTGGTCGCGGAGCCGGTCTCATGAAATATGTCGACGAATACCGCGATGGCCGGCTGGCGCGCGCGCTGGCGGCACGCATCGCGAACGCCGCCGATGCCGCCGGCAGCTATCATTTCATGGAGTTCTGCGGCGGTCATACCCACGCGATCTCGCGCTACGGTCTTGAAGACCTCCTGCCGGCCAATGTGCGCATGATCCATGGGCCGGGCTGTCCAGTCTGCGTCCTTCCGGTCGGGCGCATCGATGCGGCGATCCGCCTGGCCGAGCGGCCCGAGGTGACGCTGTGCACCTACGGCGACGTGATGCGGGTGCCGGGCTCGCACGGCACCTCGCTGTTGCGCGCCAAGGCCGCCGGCGCCGACATTCGCATGGTGTATTCGACGCTCGACGCGGTGCGCATAGCCCAAGCCGAGCCGCAGCGCGAGATCGTGTTCTTCGCCATCGGCTTCGAAACCACGACCCCGCCGACCGCTCTTGCGATCCGGCTCGCAGCCGAGAAGAGGCTCGAGAATTTCTCGGTGTTCTGCAACCACGTGCTCACGCCGGCGGCGATCCAGAACATCCTCGAGAGTCCCGACGTCCGGGAGCTGGGGCGCGTGCGCATCGATGGCTTCATCGGTCCAGCCCATGTCAGCACGGTGATCGGGACCGAGCCCTACGCGTTCTTTGCCGAGGAGTTCGAAAAGCCGGTCGTGGTTGCGGGCTTCGAGCCGCTCGACGTGATGCTGGCGATCCTGATGTTGATACGTCAGGTCAACGAGGGCCGGCACGAGGTCGAGAACCAGTACGTGCGCGCCGTAAAACCGCAAGGCAATGCGAAAGCGAAGGCGGAGGTGGCCGAGATCTTCGAACTGCGCAAGAGCTTCGAGTGGCGCGGCCTCGGCCTCGTGCCTTACAGCGGGCTGCGCCTGAAGGAGGCGTACGCGCAATACGACGCGGAGCGCCGGTTCGGCGTCGAATACGTTGCGGCGCGTGACAATTCCGCCTGCGAGTGCGGCGCCATCCTGCGCGGCGTGAAGAAGCCGATCGACTGCAAACTGTTCGGCACAGTGTGCACGCCGGAGACTCCGATGGGTTCGTGCATGGTCTCGGCGGAAGGCGCCTGTGCCGCGCACTGGACCTACGGCCGTTTTCGCGACCGGACCCGGAGGGCGTCATGAGTCCGAAGGCCTATCGCCGTCGGCTCGACATCAAGGACGGCCGCGTCGACCTTTCGCATGGTTCGGGCGGCCGCGCGATGGCGCAGCTCATCGCCGATGTTTTTCACGACGCTCTCGACAACGACTGGCTCAGGCGCGGCAACGACCAGGCCGCATTCGACGTGGCTGCCGGCCGCATGGTGATGACGACCGACGGCTATGTGATCTCGCCGCTGTTCTTTCCGGGCGGCGACATCGGATCGCTTGCCGTCCACGGCACCATCAACGACGTCGCCATGGCCGGCGCGCGGCCCTGCTATCTTTCGGCGAGCTTCATTATCGAAGAGGGTTTCGCGCTCGCCGATCTCAAGCGCATCGCCGACAGCATGGGGGACGCGGCGCGCGCCGCGGGCGTGCCCGTCATCACCGGCGATACCAAGGTCGTGGAGCGCGGCAAGGCTGACGGCGTCTTCATTTCCACCACGGGCGTTGGCGTCGTACCCGACGGGCTCGATCTCTCGGCCGAGAAGGCGCGGCCCGGCGATCGCGTCATCCTGTCGGGCACGATTGGCGATCACGGCATCGCGGTGATGTCGAAGCGGCAAAACCTGACCTTCGACGCCGACATCGTTTCGGATTCGGCGGCTCTGCACGGTCTCGTGGCGGAGATGGTGGCGGCCGGCGGGTCGGCGCTTCGGGTGATGCGCGACCCGACCCGCGGCGGGCTGGCAGCGGCGCTCAACGAATTGGCGCAGCAGTCCCGCGTCGGCTTTCTCATCAGTGAAGAAGCTGTGCCGGTCAAACCGGGGGTGGCGGCCGCCTGCGAGCTGCTCGGTCTCGACCCGCTGCATGTCGCGAACGAAGGCAAGCTCGTTGCGATCGTGGCGCCGGATGCCGCCGACGCGGTGCTTGCGGCCATGCGCGCCGATGCGCTCGGATGCAATGCCGCGATCATCGGCGAGGTCATCGCCGACGATCACCGTTTTGTGCAGATGACCACCTCGTTTGGCGGCGGACGCATCGTCGACTGGCTCTCGGGCGAGCAACTGCCGCGGATTTGTTGAGGCGCGCGATGCGTATTCTGCTGCTCGTTCACAGCTTCAACAGCCTGGCGCAAAGGCTGCACGTCGAGCTGATCGAACGCCGACACGAGGTCTCGGTCGAATTCGACGTCAACGACGCGCTGACGCGCGAAGCGGTCGCGCTGTTCGATCCCGACATCGTACTGGCCGCCTTTCTCAAGCGAGCCATCCCGGAGGACGTCTGGCGCGGGCGGCCCTGCCTCGTCGTGCATCCGGGCATCGTCGGCGACCGTGGGCAATCGGCGCTGGATTGGGCGGTGATCAGCGGCGAAGGCGAGTGGGGCGTCACCGTGCTGCAGGCCGAAGCCGAGATGGACGCGGGACCGGTCTGGGCATCGGCGACGTTTTCCATGCGCGCGGCGACCAAGTCGAGTCTCTATCGCCGCGAGGTGGCCGACGCGGCGATGGCGGCGGCGATGACCGCGATCGGCCGCATTCAATCCGGGGCTTTCGTCCCGCCGCGGCCCGATGCGTCCGATGCGAACGTCCGCGGCCGAGCGCGCGGACCGTGCCGCCAAAGCGACCGCGCTATCGACTGGACGAGCGACGCGACCGAGGTTGTGCTGCGCAAGATTCGCAGTGCCGACGGCACGCCCGGCCTGCGGGACGAGATGTTCGGCCGCGTCGTTCGTTTGTACGACGCGCATCGCGCCGACCGGCTGGCGGGCGTTCCCGGCGCTGTCATCGCGCGCTGTGGCGGCGCGGTCGCACGCGCGACCGCGGACGGCGCCGTCTGGATCGGCCATGTGCGCGAGGAACGCGAAAAAGCGCTGAAGCTGCCGGCGACACTCGTGTTTGCGGTTGAAAGCGCCGTGCTGCCCGATGGCAAAGGTTATGCACCGATCTCCTACGAGGAGGAAGGGCCGGTCGGCTTCCTGCATTTCGCGTTTTACAATGGGGCGATGAGCACCGCGCAATGCCAGGCGCTGCGCGCGGCCTATGCGCAGGCGCTCACGCGGCCGACGCGCGTTGTGGTGCTCATGGGCGGGCCGGATTACTGGTCCAATGGCATTCATCTCGGCGTCATCGAGGCCGCCGAAAGTCCGGCCGATGAATCCTGGCGCAACATCAACGCCATCGACGATTTCACGCGCGACATCATCACCACCACCGACCGGCTCGTCGTCGCGGCGCTGCGCGGCAGCGCCGGAGCCGGCGGCGTGTTCCTCGCGCTGGCCACCGACGAAGTATGGGCCTGCGAGAGCGTGGTGCTCAATCCGCACTACAAGGACATGGGCAATCTCTACGGCTCCGAATACTGGACCTATCTGCTGCCCCGCCGCGTCGGCTCCGAGAACGCGCGCGCGTTGACGCAGGCGCGGCTGCCGATGGGAATCGCCGAGGCGCGCCGGCTCGGGCTGGTCGATCGCGTCCTGCCGCCCGCCGCTCGCGCGGACGTTAGGTCGATCGCCTTGGTCGCCCGGACGCTGGCGCTCGATCCGGGTCTGGAAGGCCGCCTTGCCGAAAAGCGCCGGCGCCGCGAGGCGGACGAGGCGGCGAAGCCGCTCGCGGCCTACCGCGCCGAAGAGCTCGCCCGCATGCGACTGAACTTCTACGGCTTCGACCCGAGCTATCACGTCGCGCGCTACAATTTCATTCACAAGATCCCGAAATCGCGTACCCCTCTGACGCTCGCCCGACATCGCTCGCAGCGCCAGCGCGCCGCCACCAGGCAGAAGTCAAGGAGGCCGATGTGACAACCTCGGCAACCGTGCTGGTCGTTGATGATGAAATCCGCTCGCTGGAATCGCTCAGGCGTGTTTTGGCCGAGGAATTCGAGGTGCTGTGCGCCCGCGACGCTGCCGAGGCGACCAGATTCCTCGAAGGCGACATCGTTCACGCCATTCTCTGCGACCAGCGCATGCCGGGCGAGACCGGCGTCGAGTTTCTCAAGCGCGTGCGCGAGAAGTGGCCCGATCCGGTGCGCATGATCATCTCGGGCTATTCCGATTCCGAGGACATCATCGCGGGCATCAACGAAGCAGGCATCTATCAATACATCACCAAACCCTGGCATCCGCAGAAGTTGATCGAGATCGTGCGCGAGGCGGTGCAGCTATTCCGGCTGCAAAAGGAGACGGAGGCCGTTGGCGTCGACATGAAGCTCGCGCCCGAGCGCGTGCGCCAAGTGGTGTCGGAGAAGCGCGGCGCGGCGCGTCGGATTTACGATTTCGACCGCATCGTGCATGCGCCGGGCAGTCCGCTTGCCGACGTGATCGAGCTCGGCAGGCGCGCGGCCGAGTACGATATTTCCGTGCTGATTACCGGGGAGTCCGGCACCGGCAAGGAGTTGCTTGCGCGCGCGATCCACTACGGCTCGGCGCGCCACGGCAAGCCGTTCGTGGTGGAAAACTGCGGCGCCCTCCCCGACGAGCTGCTCGAAAGCGAGTTGTTTGGCTGCAAGAAAGGCGCTTTCACCGGCGCTTATCTCGACCGCATCGGCCTGTTTGAGGTGGCCCATGGCGGCACCATCTTTCTCGACGAGATCGGCGAGACCTCGCCGGCGTTTCAGGTGAAGCTGCTGCGCGTCCTTCAGGAGAACGAAATACGGCCGCTCGGCGCGCAGCGCGTGCGCAAGATCGACGTGCGGGTGGTGGCCGCGACCAATCGCGATCTTGAAGCCGAAGTGAGTGCCGGCCGCTTCCGCCGCGACCTCTATTATCGCCTCGCCGCCTTCCCCATTCACATGCCGCCGCTGCGCGAGCGGCCGATGGACATTCCGTTGATCGCAGAACGGCTGCTGGCCGACATCAACCGCTCCTTTCACCGCTCGATCACCGGCATCTCGGCCCCTGCACTCGCCGAGATGCAGGACTACGACTGGCCGGGCAATGTGCGCGAGCTGCAGAATGAAATTCAGCGCATGGTCGTGCTGGTTGACGGGGATCGACTGGACCGCGAGCATTTGTCGCCGCGGCTGCGCGGCAACGGGCAACCCGTCACGCTCGCTCCCCAGACGCACGCAAACACCACGCTTAAGGACAAGGTGGAGGCGCTCGAGCGGGTGTTGATCGCCGAGGCGCTCGGTCGACACGGCGGCAATATCAGCCGGATGGCCGACGAGCTTGGACTGTCCCGCGTCGGTTTGCGCAGCAAGCTGTGCCGCTACGACATCAGAAAGAACGCTCGCGATGACGAGAGGCCGTCCATCGATTGAACGCCCCGTAAGCTTGGCCGCCCAGTTCGCCGGCCGAACGCCTGCCGAATTTGACGGCGAGCACGAGAGCGCGTGGATCGAGGTCATCCACAAGATGGACGAGGTCTATGCGGATGTCCTGCGCTATGAAGCGGACCTCGAAGAAAAGAATGCGGCACTCGAAGAGGCGCAGGCATTCATTTCGAGCGTCATCGAGTCGGTGTCGGATGTTCTGATTGTCTGCGATCCGGCCGGGACCATCCAGCAGGTCAATTCGGCCATGGTGCGCCTGCTGGGTCTGCCGGCAGCCGAGATCGTGGGTCGAACGCTGGTCGATATCGTCGAGGCCGATTGCGCCAAAGTCGAGGCCATTCTCAAGTCGCGATTTCCCGCCGAGGTGGTCGACTGCGAGCTGCGCTTCAGAACCGCGGATGGCTTGTCGGACTTGTTCGCGGTCAATTGCTCGGCGCGTTACGATCAGAGCGCGCGGCCGGCCGGCGTGGTGCTGACCGGCCGGCCGGTGGGCGAATTGCGCCGCGCCTACGGAGCGCTGCACAAGGCGCACAGCGAGCTGCAGCGCGCGCAGCGCCATCTCATCGAGCAGGAGAAGATGGCCAGCCTCGGCCGCCTGGTGGCGGGCGTCGCCCATGAGCTGAACAATCCGATCAGTTTCGTCTACGGCAACATTCACGCCCTGGAGCGCTACCGCGGGCGGTTGACCGAGTATCTCAATTCGCTGCACGGCGGCACCTCCGCGGAGAAGGCGGCGGCGCTGCGTGCTTCCTTGAAGATCGACGCCATTCTCGAGGATTTGAGGCCGCTGATCGAAGGCACGCTCGAAGGCGCAATGCGCGTGTCGGACATCGTCAAAAATCTGCGGCGTCTTTCATTCAGCAAAGCGGGCGAGGCATCGCCTGTCGATGTCGAGCGCGTGCTGCGGACCGCGGTGCGCTGGGCGGCGCGCGCCAAGACCGTCAAGGTCGCCGTCCGCATCGAGATTGAGACGGGCATCATGATCGCCGGCAACGAGGGACAGCTGCACCAAGTCGTCGTCAACCTGGTCGACAACGCAATCGACGCCATGCGCGACGTGCCGGAACCGGCTCTCGACGTCACGGCGCGACGGGTCGGCGACGAGGTCGTCATCGCCATCGCCGATAACGGCGTCGGCCTGGCGGACGGCGTGATCGACAAGGTTTTTGAGCCGTTCTTCACGACCAAATCGGTAGGCGAGGGAACCGGGCTCGGGCTCTGGATTAGCTATGGCATCGCTCGGGAGTGTGGCGGCTCCCTTGCGGCGGCGAACCGGCCGGGCGGCGGTGCGGTGTTCACGCTCACACTGCCGGGCGCCGAGCGCGGCGGCGCCCGGCAGGCGAGCTCACTCGGCGAATAGTCGATGTGCCGCTCGGGGGAGACCTCTAAGTCTAAGGTGGCTTATTTACTTACAAAGCCAAAGGCTTCCGCGCAATGAGGTCCTCCAACTGCCGGATTTAGGTTGAACTGTTCCGAGATGCTTCTTCTCGGGAAGGTTATGCAATCACGCACTCGGATTTCCAAAACAAATCGCTCTCGCCGCGGAGCGGCCTGTTTTGCCTTGACCGCCAACCGCTTTGGACGGAGCGGGCAGGAGCGCCTGCGGCCAAAATTCTTTCCGCCGAGTCGTTGCGGCGTGGACAGCCGCTACTGACGCGTCACGCTTCGGCCGCGGCGTGGATGGCGGCGCGCACGCGCTGATAGGAGCCACAGCGGCAGATATTGGTGATCGCCGCATCGATGTCGGCGTCGGTCGGCTTCGGCTTCTCCTTGAGCAGCGCCACCACCGCCATCATCATCCCGCTCTGGCAATAGCCGCATTGCGGCACGTCGAAATCGAGCCACGCCTTCTGCACCGGGTGCAGCACGCCGTCCTGCGCCAGCGATTCGACCGTCATGATGGACTTGCCGCCAAGCGCGCCAACCGGCACAAGGCACGAACGCGTGGTGACGCCGTCAATATGCACCGTGCAGGCGCCGCATTCGCCGATGCCGCAGCCGAATTTGGTGCCGGTGAGCCCGATCGTGTCGCGCAGCACCCACAATAAGGGCGTGTCTGGCTCGACGTCGACCTTATAGCTTCTGCCATTGATGGAGAGTGCTACCATGCTCATTCTCCCACGCCGATCATAGACGGTTGCCGAGCGAACGCGAAGCCGCAAAGGCGCGCCGGCGCGAGGCGAGCGAGTTATCCCGCTTTTATCCCGCGGTAGGCGTAGGGCGTATCGTTCTGCGCGGCAGCGAGCGCGGCAACCGCATCGTGCCGCGGCGCGAGATGGCAGACCGGGTCGGTTGCGCGTGCATCGCCGGTGATGGCGAAAGCCTGGCAGCGGCAGCCGCCGAAATCGATCTCGCGCCGCGCGCAGCTACGGCATGGCTCCTGCATCCAGGCGGTGCCGCGGAAGGCGTTGAAAGCCGGCGAATTGGCCCAGATATCGGCAAGCGCGCGCTCGCGCACCGACCAGAATTCGAGACCGGGTATGGATTCCGCGGCGTGGCACGGCAACACCTTGCCGGCCGGCGTCACGTTGAGCGAGCGTCGTCCCCAGCCGCCGACGCAGGGCTTTGGCAGCCGCGCATAGTAATCGGGCACCACGGCATCGATGACGATCTCGCCGCGATGGCGCCGACGCAGCTCTTCCACCGCCGCGGCGGCGCGCCTGACCTGCCCGGCGCTCGGCATCAAGGCGGTGCGGTTTTTCAGCGCCCAGCCGTAATATTGCGCGTGCGCTATCTCGATCCGACTGGCGCCGAGATTGAGCGCCAGCGCCACCATGTCCGCGATGCGGTCGATATTGGCGCGATGAACCACGGCGTTGACCGTGAGTGGGATTTTCAGCGATACGACGGCGGCGGCGAGCGTGCGCTTGCGCAGGAAGGCGCCGTCGTAGCCGGCGATGTGGTCGGCGCTCGCGGCGTCGCTGTCCTGGATCGAAATCTGCACATGATCGAGGCCGGCTTCGGCAAGCAATTGCATCCTTCGCGCCGTGACCCCGACGGCCGACGTAATGAGATTGGTATAGAGCCCGGCGGCATGCGCCGCTTGCGTGATTGCGACGAGGTCGCGCCGCGCGCCAGGCTCGCCGCCGGAGAGATGCACATGCAACACGCCGAGCGCCGCAGCCTCGGCAAAGACCCGGGCCCAGGTCTGCGTATCGAGCTCGCTTTCCCGCGCATCGAGCGCGAGCGGATTGGAGCAATAAGGACAGCCCAGCGGACAACGGTGCGTCAGCTCGGCCAGAAGGCCGAGCGGGCTATGGGCCACCGCACCATTCCCCGCCATCAGGCGCCTGTCTCGTCGTGACCGGGCTCGTTCCGGCATCCACGCCTTAATTCATAACCACCCGCGAAATACGAGTCGCGGGCACCCGCCACAACACGGTGCCACGGTCACAGTTCCAACAGTCTCTTGTCGGCCAGGCCGCGCAGCAGCGCCGTCGCGTCGGCGACGATGCGGTCGCGCGGCGCGGAAAATGCGCCGGCCAGATCGTCGACGATAGCGGCAAAGGTCGTCTCGCCCGTACAGCGTTTGATGATTTCCGCGGCGATGGCGTCGGCCTTGAAGACCCGCTCGGGGGCGAGCACCACCCATCCGCCTTGTGCCTCGTTGCGCATGAGGCGCACGCCGCGCGGCAAGCGCGGGCGCGCATCGTCAGCAATCACGGACTTGGTCTCGTTCACGAGCGGGCTACTCCTGCGGCACGAAGCTGCCGGGCGGCACGTGCTTGGGCGCCACGTAAGCGTGATAGAGCGCGTCCAGCATCGCCCACAGCACGTCGCATTTGAAGGCGAGGGCGGCGAGCACACGGCTTTGTGTTTCCGCCGTGCGCGCGTGGCGCTTGACGTAGTCGAGCGCAAAGCGGGCATCGCGTTCGGCCTGCGGCGGCCGCTGGGCGAAATAGGCGAGCGTATCCGCCGTAACGAAATCGTAGTTCTTGAGCATGCCCTTTATGCGCTCGCTGATGATAGCCGGCGAGAACAGTTCCGTCAGCGACGAAGCGATGCCCTCCAGCAGGGTCTTTTCGCGCACGAAATGCACATAGGCATCGACCGCAAAGCGCGTCGCCGGCAGCAGCCCCTGCAGCGACATGACATAGTCGCGGTCGAGGCCGAGACCGTCGGTGAGCTTGAGCCAGCGCGCGATGCCGCCTTCGCCCTCGCGCGCGCCATCGTGATCGAGCAGGCGGCTGCGCCATTGGCGGCGCGTGTCTGAATCATCGCAGCGGGCAATCAGGCTCGCGTCCTTCACCGGGATCATCGCCTGATAATAGTAGCGGTTGAGCGCCCAGGCTTGCACTTGGCCCTTGCTGCACGCGCCGCCATGCAGGAGCTTGTGAAACGGATGCAGCCGGTGATAACGCCGCGCGCCGATGTCGCGCAGCCGAGCTTCGAGCTCATCCGGGGAGAGGACGTCCATCTTTCACCCGCCCCGACCGGAATCGTGTCGGCGAGATCTCACAGCGCGATCTCCATTCCGTCCTCGGCGATCTCGAATCCGGCTTCCTCTACCTTGCGTCGCTCCGGCGAGCCTTCAACCAGAATCGGATTGGTGTTGTTGATGTGTATCAGGATGCGACGGCCGGGAAGGCCAGCGAGAGCGGCCAGCGTTCCGCTCTCGCCGTCGAGCGGCATGTGGCCCATGCGCCGGCCGGTCTTCAGGCCGGTTCCGGCCGTGATCATTTCGTCATCGCGGAACAGCGTGCCGTCGAAGAAGAGGACGTCGGCGCGGGCCAAGCGCTTGCGCAAGGCCGCCGTGACGGCGGCTGCGCCGGGCACGTAGACGAGCCGCGCGTCTGCGCAGGCCAGTTCGACACCGACATTGGCCTCGGTTTCGGCGTCGAGCGCAGGATTGCCGCCCTCGAGATAGAGCGCAACCTTTCCTGGAACCGCAAACAGCTCCGCGCTGACGCCGCCGGGCAGAGCAAACGGCTCGCCGCAGCCAACGACCTTGCGCGCCACGACATCGGCGGCGAGCACGCTGAAAATCGGATTGGCCGCAAGCGCGGCGTGCGTCTGCGCGGTCGCCAGCACGGCAAATTCCTGGCCCTCGCGCAATGTCAGCAGCCCGGCTGTCTGATCGACTTCAGCGCCGGTGAGAATGACGGCTGCGATCGGGCTGCCGCGCGGGCTGCCGCGCGGCCACAAAGCCGGCGTGGCCTGCACCTGTGCGCGCAGGTCAGGCGACGCGTTGAGCAAGACCCACTCCTCGCCGTCGGCAGAGACGGCGAGGCTCGTCTGCGTGCGCGCCTTCACGCGTTCGTCTCCAGCCCACGCGAGCCGGCAGACCGGGCATCGACAATTCCACTGTGGGAAGCCACCACCTGCCGCGGCGCCGAGTACGATAGCGGTCAGCCTGGGCATTTATGGGGTTTGACGACAGCTCGCGAGCCGCAGATCAGAACTCGGCCGGCAAATACCCGTTGATCTCAAGGCCGACGCAGATTTCAACAAGGATCGGGGTTGTCCAGGTCATGGTGGTTGCCTTTCCTTCGTTTCCTTTTTCATACAGCCACAACTCGTCTCATCCGGTCTCGCCGTCTTCCCCCGCATGACCGGACAACATCAAGAGTAAAGCCAGTCGCCCCCTTCGACAAGGGGGTGCCGTTCATGCGGATACCGCGTCTGCCTCGTCGCCCGCCGCCAAGGCCGCCGCCGTGGGCGCAGCTTGGGCTTGCTCAGGCGACTGCGGCACTACGATGGGCGCGCAAGCTGGCGGCGGGCGCCAGGGCAGATCCGCCCAGTGCAGCGTCTTGTAGTCGAAGCCGCTCGCGATTGTTGGCTTGACGACGTCGAAGTAGGGCGAGATGTCGAAATCGCGCGGGCAGTAGAGCGAGGAATGGCGAATTTCCAGGATCTGCTCACGCGCCTGGCGGCTGTTGATGAGCTTGATCTTCAGCAGGATCGGATAGTGCACGGCCGCGAACGCGTCCGCGATCAGCGCCGAGCAGATAAGCCGTGTCGGATCGCCGGAGCCGAGCGCGATCATGCGCCGGCGCCAGCGCTGCGGCACCGGAAGCGGCAGGAAATAGCGCATGAGGTCGATGATATTCTTGAGGTCGTAGGCGAAGCCGAGACGATCGATAGCGTAGGCGCAGACGGCACCGCGGTCGGCTTCGGTCAGCCCGACCGGCCGGCAGATGCGCGTGTGGAAGCGGGTGTATTTCGACAGCGGTGCGGAAACCACGCCTTCGCCGGCGTTGGCTTCCACAAGCACGTGCGGTTCGCCTTCGGCGGCGGCGCGATCCGTCATCGGCCCGACGTAGAGCGCCGCGTGCGACCATGTCGACTGCGTGAGATATTTGATGACGCCGGATACGCGAGCGTTGCCCTCCACCAAGAGCACGTCGCCGGGCAAAAGCGAGCGGCGCAACGCCTCTGGGTCGCTCGGCGTGAACGGCTCGTAGCCGGCCACCGGCTCATCCAGATAACGGACGATCCCCCGCCCGACGCCATCGAGCATCCAGCTCATGCGGCCTCCTTGGAGAGTTGCGCGGTTCCTCCGTGTCTCTTCCTCATCCAGCTTCGCGTTCATTTTAGTCGAAGGCTGTTGCAATTTGGTTGACGTGTGCGGCGTGCTGTTGCCGATCACAACCATTGCGTTTGCGCGCGCCGCGCCGTTCGGGCAATCTGGCGCAACCCGCAAGCATCTGGAAACCATGCCGCGACTGAGCCGCCGCGCCTTCCTTGCCGCTTCCGCTGCTTTCGCGGCAGGTCCGGCAACCGGCGCGCGTGCGTCGGCGTCCGGTGGCGTCGATGTCGTGATCGTCGGCGCCGGCGCGGCGGGGATCGCTGCCGCCCGTCGGATCGCCACCGCGGGGCGAACATTCGCGCTCCTCGAAGCCGCCGACCACGTCGGCGGCCGCTGCATCACCGACACGCGCACCTTCACCGTGCCTTATGACCGTGGCGCGCACCGGATCCACAGGCCCGGCACGTATCCGATCGCCGGGCTCGCGCGACCGCAACGAATCGAAGTCTATCCGGCGCCGCCAAGCCAGAAGGTGCGCGTCGGCCGGCGCTATGCGCGCCAAGGCGAGCTCGAGGATTTTCTGACCTTGCAGGTGAGCGCTAGTCGCGCCATCGCCGATGCCGCGCGCACGGCCGACGTGGTCTGCGAGCAGGTGCTGCCGGACAATCTCGATAACTGGCGGCCGACGGTCGAATTCATTCTCGGCCCCTTCGGCTGCGCCAAGGATCTGACGCAGGTGTCGGCGGTCGATTTCGCCAATTCCGCCAAGCGCGACACTGACACCTTTTGCCGCCAGGGATTTGGCACCCTCCTTGCCGCGCTTGCCGAGGGCATCGCGGTACACCTGTCGACGCCCGTCATCACTGTCGACACGCGTCGCGGCGTCGCGGTGGAAACACCGAAAGGCACGATCGCCGCCCGCACCGCCATCGTCACCGTGTCGACCAACATGGTCGCGGCGGACAGCATCAAATTCATCCCCGACTTGAGCGCGCGACAGCGCGATGCCTTCGGCAAGCTGGCGCTTGGCAGCTACGACCATGTCGCGTTCGAGTTCGGCGGCAACGCGCTCGGCCTCGACAGCGACGATCTGGTCTTCGAGAAAGCGACCAGTACGCATACCGCCGCAATCCTCGCCAACGTTTCTGGCACGTCGCTCTCCCTGATCGAAGTCGCCGGCCAATTCGGCCGCGATCTTTCCGCACAGGGCGAGGCGGCGATGGTCGATTTCGCCGCAAACTGGCTGGCCGGCCTCTACGGCGCAGACGTGAAGAAAGCGATCAAGCGTTCCCATGCCACGCGCTGGAACCACGACAGATGGACGCTCGGCGCATTCTCGGCCGCGGCACCCGGCGGGCAGGGCGCGCGACGCATCCTGATGGAGCCGGTTCGCGATGCCGTCTGGTTCGCCGGGGAAGCCGTGCATGAAACCCTTTGGGGCACGGTGGGCGGCGCCTGGGTTTCGGGCGAACGCGCGGCCGAAGCAGTCCTGCGCCGGCTCAGCGGAGAGAAGGAATTGGGGTCCGCGCGAATCGAGAAAAAAGCCAAGCGCAGATCAAGACACCACCGCGCCCCGCGTCGTGGGCGGCCACCATTCGGCGCCGCGAAGCGGTTTCAGCCTTGACGGCTGGATTTGTTCGGAAAAATCGCGGCGGTCGCGATCGACGGCTCGCTCCATCGTGCTCAGCCGCGGGGCCAGGCCAACGATCTGCCAGAAACCGCCGACGTGTTCCTTCTCACTGACTATTGGCGGCGCGGTGCGGTCGCCGTGCACGAGACCTACGATGATTGAGCCACGCAATGCTCGGCTAGGCGCACGTCAAAGACTTCCGCAAGGCCGCCTAGCCCTGACGCGGTGATCGTCAGCGCGCGCGTATCGCGGCTGCGTTCGACCCATTTGAGATCGAGACACCGCCGATACAAGACGGCACCGACCGCGCCGGCGAGATGCCAGCGTCGCTCGCTCCAGTCGAGGCAGGGCCGACAGAGCGGTCGCCGCGATCCGCGCGTTTCAAGCTCGGCGCCGAACTCCATGAAGAACCGTCTTCCGGCCGCAGTGATTTCGCCGCCGTCTTCGCCGAGCACGATGTCGCCCCGCGCAATAAGCGCGTCGGCGATGGCGATGCCGAGGCGGCCGGCAATATGATCATAACAGCTCCGCGCTCTGCGCATCGCTTCGTCGAGGCGGGACGGACGCCAATGGCGTGGCGGAAGCTGGCCGATTGCAAGCGAGACCATGTTTTCCAGCATGCTTGCAATCTGCGGCGACGCAAGCCGGTAATACCGGTGCCTGCCTTGCTTGGCGACGGCGAGCAGGTTCGCTTGCGTAAGCTTGGCAAGATGGCCGCTCGTCGTCTGCGGCGCGACGCCGGCGATCATGGAAAGCTCGGTCGCCGTGAACGCGCGCCCGTCGACGAGGGCGGCCAGAATATTGGCGCGCGCGGGATCGCCAATGAGGGCGCCAAGCTCGGCCAAGACCAAATTTGCGATACTCATGCGTGCAATATATTGGGAGAACGCCCTTCCGGCGCTACGGTCTGCGCCGTAGCGTCCAGCCCTCGCGCGCGATCAGCCCGATGACTATTTCGGGCGCGGCAGGGGGAGTGACATCGCCGATCGGCGCGGAGCAATTTTGGAGACGGTCATGGCGAGTCACTCGGTGCTTCCGTCGCCGCGCATATTTTACGGCTGGTTCGTCGTTGCCGGCACCTTCGCCGTCACTTTCGTCGGTTTCGGCTGCGCCTATTCGTTCAGCGCCTTTCTCATCCCGTTGCAGCATGATTTCGCCGCTTCGCGCGGGTCAGTGTCCCTGGTCTTTTCGTTGGCCGGCTTCTTGTACTTCGGGCTCGGCATGGTCAGCGGCCCGTTTGCGGACCGCTGGGGCTCGCGGCGCCTCGCGGTTCTCGGCATGATCCTTACGGGGGCAGGTCTTGCCGTCGCCAGCGCGGCGCGGAGCCTTGACGAAGTTTACGCGGCCTATGGGCTCGGCGTCGGCCTCGGTGTTGGCTGTTCCTACGTTCCGGCTGTCGGCGCGGTGCAGCGCTGGTTCGTGCGCCGGCGCGGCTTCGCCTCCGGGCTTGCCGTCAGCGGCATCGGCGTCGGCACGCTCGCCATGCCTCCCATCGCCTCCTACCTGATCGAGACAGCGGGGTGGCGCGAGACCTACCTGCTTCTCGGGATTTTGGCCGTCGTTCTCGGTGCCGGGATGGCGCTGCTGATCGAAGACGATCCGCGCGGCCGGCGGCTCGGTCCCGACGGCGAGGCGCTGTCCGCCGAAATCGCCGTGCCGTCGGCTTCCGGAGCATCGCTCGCAAAGGCGGTCAGATCGCGGCGCTTCGCCGGGCTTTACGCCGCTTCGTTCGTCTGTTCGTTCGGCTTGTTTGTTCCATTCGTTCACCTCGTACCCTATGCGCTCGACCACGGCGTCTCGCAGGCCTCGGCGGTGCTCCTGCTCGGCGCCATAGGCGTCGGCAGCACCGCGGGACGCTTTCTTCTCGGCGACCTCGCCGACCGGCTCGGCCGCCCGTTTTCCTACATGGCAATGTTTGTCGGGATGGGACTGGCGTTCGTCATCTGGATGGTCTCGACGACGCTGTGGTCGCTGGCCGCCTTCGCTTTGGTCTTTGGCGTTTTCTACGGCGGCTTCGTCGCGCTTTCCCCCGCCGTGCTCGTCGATTATTTCGGCGCACGCAATGCCGCCGGCATGATCGGTATCCTCTACACCAGCGTCGCCTTCGGCACGCTGATCGGTCCAAGCGCCGCCGGCTTCGCCTTCGATGCGAGCCACAGCTACGCGCTGTCGATTCTGGCAAGCGCCGGCGCCAACTTCCTCGCCGCCGCGATCTTGGCCGTTACGGCAAAGGCCGACAAAGCCGAGCCGATCGCATGAGCGGGAGCACTTCGGGCTCGCGCGAGAAACAAGCCGGAAGTCTTCCGGACCTGCGCAGCTTAATTCGTTGATTAAGCCAGCGCCGCATAAACGAGGGTGCGGAAAAGCTGCCGGCAATAATCGCGCTGCCGCGGCGCCTGCACCATCATCAGGGCAATCAATTCCTCCTTGGGCGCGATCCAAAAATACGTGCCGGCGACGCCGCCCCAGAAAAATTCCCCCGGCGAACCCGGGGTCGACGCCATGCCGGCCTCGCGTCGCACCGCGAAGCCCAGGCCGAAGCCATGCCCCGGCTGCAACAGCGAAGGCGTGCCGATGCGAACGTCCGGTCCGAGGTGGTCCGAAGTCATGAATTCGAGCGTCTTGCGGGCAACGATGCGAACGTTTCCGGCGCGGCCGCCGCAATAGAGCATGTGGGCGAAACGCGCGTAGTCGTCCAGGGTGGAAAACAGGCCGCCGCCGCCGGATTCGAATCGCGGCGGTTCCGGCATCTCAATGAGCGCGACCGGCTGGCCTTTTTCGGGATCGCGCGGGAACGGCTGGGCAAGGCGCGCCGTTTTTTCCGCCGGCACGAAGAAAGCCGTGTCGCTCATGCCGAGCGGCTTGAGGATTTTCTCGTGCAAAACGGCGCCCAAGCTCTGCCCACTGACGATCTCAATGACGCGGCCGATGACGTCGGTGGAGTGGCTGTAGTCCCAGGACGCGCCAGGCTGGTTGATCAGCGGCAGCTTGGCGAGTTCGGCCACGAATTCACTGCCGTCGAGATCGCGCGTGAGAAACTTTTCGGCGTTACCGGGATCGCCGGTGAAAAGTCCGGCTGCGGCATATCTTCGTTGCACGGCCGAGTTGCCCGTGAACGCATAGGTCAGTCCCGAGGTGTGGCGCATCAGGTCTTGGACGGTGATCGCGCGTTCGGCGGGGACCAACTCCAGCCCGCCGTTTTTCTCGACGCCGACCTTCGGCTCGGCGAATTCGGGGATGAATTTTCCGATCGGATCGCTGAGGAAAATCCGCCCGTCTTCCACCAGCATCATCAGCGCCACGGAGACGATAGGCTTGGTCATCGAATAGATGCGGAAGATGGCGTCGCGGGGAAGCGCCGGCCCGCCCGGCCGCAAGCTGCCGCCATCGTGCCGGTAGGCGACTTTGCCGCCGCGCGAGACCATCATGGCCACGCCCGGCAGGCGGCCGGCATCGATCTCGCGCTGCATAACCGCCGTCAGTCTGGCAAGACCGGCCGGCGACAGACCGACCTCGTCGGGGTCGGCCGCAGGGAAAGCATTGGCGAACGAGGCGCGATGGTCGTTCACGGTCATTCTTGCGGATTCGAGGAGCACCACCGACACTGCCGCAGTCCGGGCCCTCATGCAAGGCGGCTGCTAACCCCCGGACATGCAGATGAGATACTTGGCAGACAAGATACTTGGCGGGAGAGGCGAAAGAGTCGGGAAAGCAGTCATGCCGCCTGTCTCGCCAATCGATCCATCTCGCGCTGGACGAGCTGGCGGTAAAGACCGTCGTGCCGCACCAGAAGGTCGGGCGGGCCGTCCTGAATGACTTTGCCGAATTGCAAGACGACAATGCGGTCGAAATTGCGCACGGTCGACAGCCGGTGCGCGATGGCGATGACGGTGCGGCCGCGCATCAGCCGAGCGAGGGCCTCGCGGATCAATTCCTCAGACTCGCTGTCGAGCGCGGAGGTCGCCTCGTCGAGCAACAGCAACGGCGCGTCCTTGAGAAAGGCGCGGGCGATGGCGATGCGCTGGCGCTGGCCGCCAGACAATTTCACCCCGCGCTCGCCGACGATGGTATCGACGCCGGCCGGCAGATCCTCGATGAAGTCGCAGCGCGCCGCGATTGCCGCCCGCAACACCTCGTCGTCGGAAGCATCTGGTTTGCCGTAGCGGACGTTCTCCATCACCGAGCGGTGGAACAAAGAGATATCCTGCGGCACCACGGCGATGGCTTCGCGCAGGCTCTCCTGGGTCACTCGCGAGATGTCCTGCCCGTCGATGAGAATCCGGCCGTGCTGCACGTCGTAGAAACGCTGAAGCAGAGCGAACAGCGTCGATTTGCCGGCGCCCGAGTGACCGACCAGGCCGACGCGCTCGCCCGGAACGAAAGCGAGATTGAACTCCTCGAAGATTTGTTGCCCCTCCCCATAACGGAAGCGCACGTGCTCGAACTTGACGCTGGCACCGCGCCTGACCAGCGGTACCGCGTCGGGATGGTCACGCAATTCGTGGGGCACCAGCAGCGTCGCCAGAGCCTCCGACAGGCGCGCGATATGCTGGGTGATGTCGACCAGCGCCACCGCAAGATCCCGAGTGGCATGCAGCACCGAAATTCCCAGCGTGCAGGCGAGCACCACGTCGCCCGTGGTGGCCATACCTTGCAGCCACAACAGGATCGCCCAGGCGAGCAGACCGAGCACCAGGACGATGGTCACTGTCGCATGAAAAATGCGCAGCTTTTCCAGGTAGTAGAGGCTGCGCCGCCTAGCGTCCATCTCGCGATCGACCGTCGAGTCGAAACGGCGGTGCTCGCGCAGCAAGCCGCCGAACGCCCGCACCAGCGGCATGTTCGTCACCACATCGACCATTTCGCCGTCCACCGCTGCAGCCTTGTTGGCAAAATCGTGATGCAGCGGCCGGCCGGCGGCGGCGAGATGGAACATCAATACGACCAGGATGCCGGCGACTGTGGCGAGCGCCCCAGCCATCGACAGGCTGACCGTGGACACGAGCGCGATCGCTGCGACCGTCGCCGCACACGGCGGCATCACGTTCCAGACGAACATGCTCTCGGCGGTGAACACCGCGTTCGAGGTGGCCGTCACGCGGCTCGTCAGCGTGCCGGGAAGGCGGTCGGCGAAGTAGGCCGGCGAATGGCCGGTGAGGTGACGGAACAGGTCGCGCCGCAGATCGCCGGTCACCGCGACGAAGGCGGAATTGGCGATCCACATGGCAACCCGCCACAACAGATTGTCCGCGGCGATCAGCGAGCCGAGCAAAATGAACGCCGTCCACACCGCCGCACCTGCGCTGCGGGTCAGCGCATCGACCAGATATTTCACGCCGTATTGGGTGCCCACCGAGGAGGCAACGGCCCCCAACACAGTGGCAAGGATGACCAGGTGGGATACCGGATGTTGCCGAACGTAACGAAGCACAAAGGCGAGCGGGCGGCTGGCGTAATCACAAAGATCGACCGTGCGCATGGGGACCACCACTTGACGAATATTGTCGATCCTCCTCTTGCTCCTCGCAGCGTTACAGCACCGAGAACCGACAACCTCTACAACACCGAGAACCGACAACCTCTCCGGCCGGTCGGTCACATTTCATTAATGTGTGACCGCCGTCATGCGCAAGCGACAGCGCAGCGGCAGCCCTTCTGACCGCTTTTCGCCGTCCATCGACACAGCCTGCGTGCTTTTGCGCCTCGCACAAAAAAGTTGACGCCCCAGAAGCGCAAATGTTCCTGCCGTCGCAAAAAATAAGTTCGAGTCCGCTTGAAAACATTTCCGCCTTTCCCGGTTCTTGGTTCTGTCGGGAACTCCCACCGATACGAACGCGTAAGGAAAGGTCGAATCGATGCATATTGCCCAGATCGCGCCGCTGACCGAGGCTATTCCGCCGAAGTTTTACGGGGGAACCGAGCGGGTAGTGTCGTGGCTCACAGAAGAACTGATCGCGTTGGGACACGACGTGACGCTTTTTGCCAGCGGCGATTCGACGACTTCGGCGCGGCTCGAGGCGATATGGCCGCGCGCCTTGCGGCTTGACGGCGCGGTGCGCGATCCCAATGCACTGCACATGCTGATGCTGGAACAGGTGTATCAGCGTGCGCCCCAATTCGACTTTATGCACTTCCATCTCGACTATTATCCGTTCTCGCTGTTTTTGCGGCAGACAACGCCGTTCGTGACGACCTTGCACGGGCGGCTCGATCTGCCCGAGCATCAGCCGGTGTTCGACGCTTTTTCAGCAGTGCCGGTGGTCTCGATCTCCAATTCCCAGCGCCGCCCGCTGCCCCAGGCGCATTGGGTACGCACCGTCCATCATGGGTTGCCCGAGCGCTTGCTTACGCCAACAGTGATCAAGCCATCCTACTTCGCCTTCCTCGGCCGCATCGCCCCGGAAAAAGGTGTGGATCGCGCCATCCGCATCGCGGCGCATTGTGGCAGCCCGCTCAGGATCGCCGCCAAGGTCGACAAGGTCGATCGCGAATATTTTGAAGAGCAAATCCGTCCTTTGGTATGCTCGGAAAATGTCGAATACATCGGCGAAATCACCGATAAGGACAAATCCGACTTCCTCAGCGGCGCCATCGCGCTGCTCGTTCCCATCGATTGGCCGGAGCCGTTCGGGCTGGTGATGATCGAAGCCATGGCTTGCGGCACCCCCGTGATCGCCTTCAATCGCGGCTCGGTGTCGGAAGTGGTCGATGACGGCCTCACCGGCTTTGTGGTCGAAGACGAAAACGGCGCCATCGGCGCCGTCGATCGCCTTGCGCATTTGTCGCGGGAAAAGATTCGCCTACGTTTCGAGGCGCGCTTCACGGCGCGGCGGATGGCGCTCGATTACCTTTCCGTCTACCGCAGCCTCATGGAAGGCATCGCGCCCCATCTGCGCCTCGTCGCCCATGACGCGCCAGCGCTGTGAGCGCGTGCGTTCTATTCGGCCTGGGCCGCCTCGCGCGTTTCGGGCATCGAGAACCATGCCAGCGCGAAGCCGGCGAAGGCGATTGCGGCCAATCCCGCGAAGGCGGACGGATTGCCGAAATGGTCGCTGATGTAACCGGCGAACGTGGTGCTGAGCGAGGCGCCGATCCCGATAAAGGTGCCGATGATTCCCTGTCCGAGATTGAAATGGCCCGTGCCGCGCGTGAGGTCGGCAACGATGAGAGGCACCATGACGCTCAGAACCGCCGCGGTCACGCCGTCGAGGAGCTGAACGGCGACGACGAGCTGCGGATTGGTCAGTGAGGCAAAGAGAACGCCGCGCAGGGGCAGGGCGGCGAAGCCCACGAGCAGCAACGGCCGGCGGCCCCAGATCTGCGCGCGCCGGCCGATCCATGGCGACAACGCGGCGACGACGAGCTGCGGCACGACAATGGAGGCGGCAATCAGAATCTCGGCCCAGCGGCCGGAGCGCATGGTGAGCGCGCTGCCCATCAGCGGCAGCATGGCGGCGTTGGCGAGGTGAAACAGCAGCAGGCAGCCGGCGAAGATGAGGAGCGGTCTGTTGCGCATCAGATCGCCGGGCTTGCTGGTGGGCGGTTTGCCGGGGCGCCGCCGCGGCGTAGCGCCATGGGCGCGCTCTGGATCGATCTCGTTGTCCGCAATCAGGCGCAGCGTCCACAGCGCCGGGAGCAGCAGCACCACGGTAACGATGAAAACGGCGCGGGTGGAAAAGAGATATCCGGTGGCGCCCATCGCCGCCGCCGCCAGCGCGTTGCCGATGGACGCGAAGCGGGCGTTGCGTCCCAACCGCTCACTGATCAAAGCGTGTCCGACCAGGCCCAGGCTGATCGCGGCGATCGCCGGGCCGAGTACGTCGCTCGCCAGCGCATGCAGCACTGCCGCCGACAGCACCATCGGAAACACCGGCATGGCCGCGTAGCCGAGCGCGCTGAAGCAGATGGCGGCGATGGCGATGCCGCCGACCACGCGTTCGGAGCGGGCGGCATCGACCAATGCGCCGCCCGGCATCTGGCCGATGAGAGAGACGAAGCCGGCGGCTGACAGGACAAGGCCGATATCGACCTGCGTCCATTTTTGCGCCGTGAGATAGACCGAAACGAAGGGGCCGAAGCCGGTCTGCACATCGGCGACGAAAAAGATGAACCAATCAAGGCCGCGCAGGCTGCGCGGCGACGGCCGCAGCGGCGGTTCGCCGCCGGCGGGCTGTTCGACCAACGGGCGCGCTGCCACGGCTGCGATCCTGTGCCGCTGGTCCGGCCTGCCGCCGCCGCGGCGTGATGGTTCCACGGACAGGATACATCTCCAGCACTAGTATCTCGATTCCGAAGCTCGCATCATTTTGCGGCTCGCTCGTTTGCGAGCTTCGGAATCGAAGGACACGAGCAACTTATTGATCTAGTGTGGCTTTTGGTTCAGAAATCCGCATGACGAGCTCGCGGCAAGAATGATGCGGATTTCTGAACCGCCACACCAGGGGTCTATTCGCGCAGCGGCTCTAGCTTGCCTAGGGCGCCAAGGACGACTACCGGTTTACCTTGCTGGTATTGTGGCGCCGCGCTCACCTGCTCGCGGGTCAATGCGAGTGTAATCCGCGCGCCGGGCTTCCCAGGCGGGGGGAAATGCAGCGCTTTCCAGTCCACTGCGATTCTGCGGCTGCCCACACCAAGAAAGCCGCCGAAGTCGATGATCGCAGCGCGCACCCGGCCGCTTGTGTCGACGAGCACGTCGACGATACGGCCCATGTTCTCGTTGGCGGCGCTGCGCACCTCGCGGCCGAGTATGCCCTCGACCGCTTGCTTGTTGAGGATCGTCACCTCCGGAGTCACGCGATGCGTGCCCGGCGACGGGGAATTTCCGCGGCTTGAGGAGCTTGCGGGGACGGCGCGATTGTCAGAATTGTCCGCGCGCGCTGTGCCGATGGCCACCACCAACGCCAACAGCGCGGCTGCCGCCATCGCCATTCGACAATCCCGGCGCATGCCGCCTCCCGCGACGCGATTGAGCCCTACATAACTAAGCCGAGGCAGCCCACGGGGTTCCACATCCGTCCGACGCTGCCGTCGGAAAGCGACTCCAGTGCAGATCTTGTGAGGTTTCTCTGCAAAACTTCTTTGCAAGGCTTCTTCTGCAAGATTTTAGAGTCCCCGATAGGGGATCAGGAAACCCCACGCCTTTAGGCGGCTGGGATCGCGGCGTTTCCGGTATAAAACGGCTGCATGGAAGTATACAAG
>JAKAPE010000221.1 GCA_021811945.1 Pseudomonadota bacterium
GCAAGATTCGGCTGGAAACGCGACTTTCGACATGAAGGAATTCTAAAACAAATGACGTTGCCGGCAAGCCGATTTGCGCGTCGCTGCATGATGCAGAATTCGCGGTCCGCACGCACGAAAAAACGTCGTCGCGCAGTTTGGGCAGCAACGATATATCAACGTTTCCTTAAGCTTAAGCCTTATTAATCGAACTTCGAAGGGGATGCGCTCCTGCAGGACCGTATCGGACCTGCCACGACCTGCCACGGTCGATCGGTTGACGCCCATATCATCCCATGATAACCCATATTTTCCCAAATTCGCTAGCGGCCGTCAGGTCGGGTCACGGTCGAGGCGCGGTGAAATTGGTCTCGTTGGGAGTTTGCCGGTTGCGGCGAGCGCGCCCGCGCGGCGAGCCGCAAGGCAAGGGGAGAGATGGACCGCTTCGTCTCCCATTACACGCTGCGTTTGGACGCCAAAGGCCGCGTCTCAGTGCCGGCTTTATTCCGGGCGGTGCTGGCGCGCGACGGTTTCGACGGCCTCTACTGCTATCCCGCGCTCGACCGGCCGGCGCTCGACGCGGGCGGCAATGCCTTGCTCAAAGAGATCGAGGCGCTGGTTGCCGGCTTCCTGCCCTACTCCGAGCAGCGCGAGCAGTTCTCGCTCGCGCTTTACGGCACCAGCGAGACGTTGAAGTTCGACAACGAAGGTCGCGTGGTCCTTACCGAGGCGCTCAAGACGCATGCGGGGATCACCGAGGCGGTCTCCTTCGTAGGTCTCGGCCACAAATTTCGCATCTGGGAGCCTGGCCGCCTGCGCGCGGAACTTGCGGAGGCCACCGAGAAGGTCCGCACCTTCAAGGCAGAACTGGGAACCCCGATGGCGGCAGGGGCGGCAGCAAGACCGCCAGGAGCGCAGGAATGATGACGGGCAGCGGCAGCCCGGCTGTCGCTGGCGGACCGGCTCGTCACATTCCTGTGCTCGCCCACCGCGCGATGGCGTGGCTTGTGGTGCACCCCGGCGGGCTTTACGTGGACGCTACCTTTGGCGCCGGCGGTTATTCGCGCGCGATCCTGGCGACCGCGGGCACGCGCGTCCTCGCCGTTGACCGCGACCGCAGCGCGATCGCGCAAGGCGCGGCGCTCGCCGAGACGGCACGGGGTTCGCTTGCGCTGGTCGAGGAGCGTTTCTCACACCTGGAATCGATTCTTCAACGCCACGGCATTCTCACCGTCGACGGTATCGTCTTCGATCTCGGCGTTTCCTCCATGCAGCTCGACGAGGCTGCGCGCGGGTTTTCATTCCGGCTTGAAGGACCGCTCGACATGCGAATGGGCGGCAACGGTCCGAGCGCGGCTGACGTTGTCGCGCGCGCCAGCGAGCGCGATCTCGCCGCCATCCTCGCCGTCCTAGGGGAAGACCCCAAGGCGCGCGGAATTGCGCGCGCGATCGTCACGGCGCGGGACCGGCGCCCAATAGTCACGACGCGGGCACTTGCCGACATCGTCGCGCAGGTCGTGCGCATGCGTCCCGGCGCGATCCACCCAGCGACCCGCACCTTTCAGGCGCTGCGGATTTTCGTCAATGACGAGCTTGGCGAATTGGCGCGCGGTCTCTTGGCGGCCGAGCGGGTGCTGAAACCGGCGGGACGTCTCGTTGTCGTCGCGTTCCACTCCCTTGAGGATCGCATCGTCAAGAACTTTCTTGCCGAGCGCAGCCGACCGCAAGCACCGTCGCGTCACCGGCCGCAAGTCGCGGCTGCGCCAGCGACCTTCCGGGTGCTCACGCGGCGGCCCGAAACAGCGGACTCGGCCGAGACCGGCGCCAACCCGCGCGCCCGTTCGGCGCGGCTGCGCGCGGCCGAGCGCACGGATGCCGCGCCACGCTCCACCATCGCTGCGGCTCTGCTGCCGGCGCTTCCCGCGCTCGCCGAGATCATGCGGAAAAACGCATGATCCTGCG
Organism: Pseudomonadota bacterium; assembly: GCA_021811945.1. Taxonomy (GTDB): domain Bacteria; phylum Pseudomonadota; class Alphaproteobacteria; order Rhizobiales; family Xanthobacteraceae; genus BOG-931. The sequence goes on from JAKAPE010000221.1 coordinate 1,942, forward strand.
CGTCCTCAATCTCATCGTGATTGCCGCGCTGGTGCTGGCGGCGGCTTACGTCTACCGCATCAAGTTCGACTCCACCGTGCAAGCTGCGCGTCTCGCCAAGATCCGCAATCAGGTGCGGCACGAGCGCGACACCATCGCGGCATTGCGCGCCGAGTGGGGCGAACTCGACAACCCAATCCGCATCGAGGCTTTGGCCAAGCGGTTGCTGCGGCTCAAACCAATCGCACCCACGCAATTCGATTCGCTCGATCACCTGCCCGTACGTCCGCCTCAGTCCGACAGCAAGGATCCGATAGCGGCCATGATCGACAATTTGCAGGTGTCGGACACGGTGACGGGAAGCGTAGCGCCTACCGCAAACCAGAGGTCGACGCCCGAACCCGCTGCAAGCGCCGCGAGGCACCCGGACCGTCGACAATGACAGCGCTCGAGCAAACTGCATCGCTGCTGCCAGCCGAACCTTGGCGGCGGCGGGTCGTCCGCAGCCTCCTCTACGGCAACGGCATCGATCGTGCGACCAAGGCGCGGGCGCGGGTCGGGCTCGCGATCGTCGCCTTCGCCCTCATATACTCCGTCATTGCAGTCCGGCTGGTCATGTTCGCGGCCATGCACGACAGCCGCACCGTTCATCGTGTCGTCTCCGGCGACGCGATCGGCACAGCACGTCCGGACATTCTCGACCGCAACGGTGAAGTTCTGGGCATCGATGTGCGCGTGCCGTCGCTCTACGGCGAGCCGCGGCGCCTCATCGACGTCGACGAAGCGGTCGACGATCTCACCGCCGTCCTGCCCGATCTCGACCGCACCGAATTGCGCGAACGGCTCTCCTCCAAGCGCGGGTTTGTCTGGCTCAAGCGCGACATCACGCCGGAGCAGCAGCGCGAAATCTACCGGGACGGGCTGCCGGGTATCGGCTTTCTCGACGAAAATAAGCGCGTCTACCCGAACGGCCCGCTCGTCGCGCACCTGATCGGCGAGGTGAACATCGACAATCAGGGCATTGCCGGCATGGAGAAATGGCTCGACATGCGGGGGCTCGCGGCGCTGCACATGGCTGGGCTTGCCACCGACCGATTGCAAAAGCCGGTGCAGCTTTCCGTCGATATTCGCGTGCAACAGGCGCTGCGCGACGAACTCGCCGCTGCGCGGGCGAAATTCAAGGCGCTCGCCGCCGCCGGTCTGGTGCTCAATGTGCGCACCGGCGAGGTCGTCGCGCTCGTCTCGTTGCCGGATTACGATCCAAACGATCCGCGCGAGGCGCTCGATCCATCGCGAATCAATCGTATGACCACCGGCGTCTACGAAATGGGCTCGACTTTCAAAGCTTTTACCGTCGCGATGGCACTCGACTCGGGAAAGGTCACGCTCAAATCGTCATTTGATGCGCGCATGCCGCTGCATTTCGGCAGGTTCGAAATCCACGATTTCGAAGCGCAGCACCGCATACTCACCGTGCCGGAAATCTTCACCTACTCCTCCAATATCGGCCCAGCGCGCGCCGCCATGGCGATGGGCATCGACACTCACAAGGCCTTCTTGAAAAAAATGGGCCAGCTCGACCGCCTGCGCACCGAATTGCCGGAAAGCGCCGAACCAATCGTGCCCAAGCATTGGGGCGAACTCAACACCATCACCATCGCTTTCGGCCACGGCTTGTCGGTGGCGCCGCTGCAAGCGGCGATGGGAGTAGCGACGCTGATGAACGGCGGCCTCCTGATCCGGCCCACCTTCCTCAAGCGCACGCGCGCGCAGGCGCTCGCCCTCGCCAAGCGCGTCATCAAGCCGGAGACGAGCCTGCTGATGCGCTATCTGATGCGCCTCAATGTGGAGAAAGGAACAGCTCGAAAGGCCGATGTCCCGGGCTATTATATCGGCGGCAAAACGGGCACCGCAGACAAGGTCATTAAAGGCCGCTACTCCAAAACGAAGGTGCTGACTGACTTCATAGCCGTGCTGCCCGCCGATCGGCCGCGCTATCTCTTGTTGATCATGCTCGACGAACCGAAACCGCTGCCGGAAACCCATGGCTTCCGGACCTCGGGCTGGAACGCGGTGCCGGTCGGCGGGAGGGTGGTCAGGCGTATCGCACCGCTCCTCGGCATCGAGCCGCGCATGGATCTACCGTCGGCCGACCGGCTCATACTGGCCTCGGCGCAGGAAAGCAGGTAAGGCGGGAGTGCATGTCGACTGCCTCCCTAGCCCGGCCGCGATGCCATTATGAAACTTCGCGATGTCCTGCCGCCCGACGCCGAAATTGAGTGCCGCCATGCCGCTCTCGACGTGGGCGGCATAACGGCCGACAGCCGCACGGTGGCGAAGGGCGCCATTTTCGCCGCGATCGCTGGCAGCAAGACCGACGGCCAGCGCTTCGTGGCGCCCGCCCTCGCTGCCGGCGCCGTCGCCGTGCTGGCCGAGCGGCGGCCGGAAATCCTGCCCGAGGGCGTGGCGTTCGTAAAGGTCGCCAATGCCCGGCGCGCGCTGGCGCTCATTGCGGCAAAAATCTATGCACGCCGGCCGCAGATCGTCGCCGCCGTCACCGGCACGAGCGGCAAGACCTCCGTTGCCGCCTTCGCGCGGCAAATCTGGACCGCGCTCGGACATCGGGCCGCCTCGATCGGCACGCTCGGCATCGTCAGCGCGCACTGCGAGGTTTATGGCTCGCTGACGACGCCCGACCCGGTCGCACTGCACCGTTCGCTCGATGCGCTCTGCAGCCGCGGGATCACCCATCTCGTGATCGAAGCGTCTTCCCACGGCCTCGATCAGTACCGTCTCGACGGCTTGCGCATCGCAGCCGGCGCTTTCACCAACATCACCCGCGATCATCTCGACTATCACCCGAGCTTTACCGCCTATCTCGCCGCCAAGCTGCGGCTGTTCGAGACTTTGGTCGAGCCGGGCGGCGCGGCGGTCGTCGATGTCGACCACGAGCACGCGGATGTGGTCGTGGCGGCGGCTCGCGCACGGGGACTTGCGCTCATCAGCGTCGGGCGTGCCGCAGCGGACATCCGTCTCAGCGATGTCGCCATCGACGGCTACGGGCAGAGGCTGCGCTTTGAGCACCGCGGAAGAAGTTTCGCCGTCCGCTTGCCGCTGGTCGGCGAGTTTCAGATCGAAAACGCGGTCGTCGCTGCCGGGATTGCCATTGCGACCGGCGGCGACCCGGCTTTGGTGTTCCCGGCGCTCGAACATCTTTCCGGCGTCAAAGGCCGGCTCGAACTCGTCGGGGTCAGCCGAGAGGCGCCGGTTTTCATCGACTATGCGCACAAGCCCGACGCGCTCGCCAAAGCGCTGGAAGCGTTGCGGCCCTACGCCGCCGGCCGGCTCGTTGTGGTGTTCGGCGCCGGCGGCGACCGCGACCACGGCAAACGGCCGTTGATGGGCGCGGTGGCCGTCGCCAAGGCCGACCACGTCATTGTCACGGATGACAATCCGCGCAGCGAGGACGCCGCAAACATTCGCGCGGCGATTCTCGCCGGGGCGCCCGGCGCCGTCGAGATTGGCGACCGCCGCGAGGCGATCCGTTGCGCCATCGCGGAGTTGCGTCCCGGCGACCTCCTCCTGATCGCCGGCAAGGGTCATGAAACCGGCCAAATCATCGGCGACCGGACGGTGCCGTTCAGCGATCACGAGGCCGTCGCCGCGGCACTTAAGGAGATTGCCGCATGAGCGCCCGCCCGCTGTGGACCGTCGACGACATGGCGGCGGCGATGGGCGCCGAACGCCGGGGCGCGCTGCCGCCTGCGGTGTCCGGGATCTCGATCGATAGCCGCACGATCGCTCCCGGCGAGGCATTCTTTGCCCTTCGCGGCGACCGCGGCGACGGACACGAGTTCGTGGCGTCGGCACTCGCGGCCAGAGCCGGTCTTGCCGTCGTCGCCGTCGATCGGTGCCGGGAATTGCCGCGGGACGTCCCGCTCTTGGTCGTGCCGGATGTGCTCGACGCATTGCGCGCTCTCGCCGCCGCTGCGCGGGCGCGCACGCCGGCGAAGGTGATCGGCGTTACCGGCTCGGTCGGCAAGACCGGAACCAAAGAGGCGTTGCGGCTGGCGCTTTCCAAGGACGGCGAGACGCACGCCTCCGTCGCCTCCTACAACAACCATTGGGGCGTGCCGCTCTCGCTCGCCCGTTGTCCCGCGAGCGCGCATTATGCGGTACTGGAAATGGGGATGAACCACGCCGGCGAGATCGGGCCGCTGGCGCGGCTCGCGCGCCCGCATGTTGCGATCATCACCGCCGTGGCACCGGTTCATCTCGAGTTTTTCGGCTCGCTGGCCGGGATTGCCGACGCCAAGGCCGAAATTTTTCTCGGTCTCGAAGCCGGCGGCGATGTCGTCCTCAACCGCGACAACTCGCAATTCGGACATTTGAAACGCCGGGCGCAGGAGACAGGCGTCGAGCGCATCGTGTCGTTCGGCCAGCACGAAAAGGCCGATGCGCGGCTGATCAAATGCGCGCTGCATCCTGCCTGCTCTACTGTCGTGGCGCAAATCTTCGGCACCGAGTTTACGTACAAGATTGGCGCCCCGGGCCGGCATCTCGTGCATAATTCGCTGGCGGCGCTGGCGGCGTGCGTGCTGGTCGGCGCCGACCTCGCGCTGGCGGCGCTGGCGCTTGCCGAATTCAGGCCGCCTACAGGGCGCGGCACTACTTTCGAAATCGATCTTCCGGGCGGGCGGGCGCTGATCGTCGACGAGAGCTACAATGCCAACCCGGCTTCCGTCGCGGCGGCGCTCGCCGTGCTCGGCCTGGCCCCGCTTGGCGCGCGCGGACGTCGCATCGCTGTGCTCGGAGATATGCTCGAGCTCGGACCCCGCGGTCGCGCCTTGCACCGCGGCCTCATTGCGGCGATTGAGGCCAACGCCGTCGACCTCGTGTTCTGCTGCGGACCGCTGATGCGGGCGCTGTGGCAGGCCCTTCCCCCCAGCCGCCGCGGCGGCTATGCAAAAGACTCTGCCGCGCTCGCCGCGCAAGTGCTGTCCGCAGTCCATGCCGGCGACGCCGTCATGGTCAAAGGCTCGCTCGGCTCGCGCATGGCTCCCATTGTCAAGGCGCTGCAACGGCTTTCGGCGCGCGACCGCGCGCTCGAAACCGCTTCCGCACAAGGCTGAAGCGATGCTCTATTGGCTGGTCGATCTGTCGGACCGCGTTTCCGTCCTCAACGTTTTCCGCTACATCACGTTCCGCACCGGCGGCGCCGTTCTCACCGCGCTGCTGTTCGTCTTTCTCTTCGGCCCCTCCATCATCGATCATCTGCGGCTGCGGCAGGGCAAGGGTCAGCCGATCCGCGCCGACGGGCCGAAGTCGCACATCATCAACAAGGCCGGCACGCCGACGATGGGAGGACTGATGATCCTTTCCGGCATGGTGGTCTCGACACTGTTGTGGGCCAATCCCGCCAATCCCTACGTCTGGGTGGTGCTCTGGGTAACGCTCGGCTTCGGGCTCGTCGGCTTCTATGACGACTATCTGAAAGTCAAGCGGCAGGCGCACGACGGATTTGCCGGCCGCTCGCGGATCATTGTCGAAGCGATCATTGCAGCGGCTGCATGCGTCGCCTTGGTCGAGCTGGGACGGGCGCCGTTCTCGACCTCGCTGGCCTTTCCGTTCTTCAAGGAGCTGGTGATCAATTTCGGCTGGTTTTACGTCTTGTTCGCCACCTTCATCATCATTGGCGCCGGCAACGCGGTGAATCTGACCGACGGTCTCGACGGTCTCGCTATCGTCCCGGTGATGATCGCGGCGGCAAGCTTCTGCCTGATCGCCTATCTTTCCGGCAATGCCGTCTTCGCCGATTATCTGCAAATCCATTATATCGCCGGCACCGGCGAGCTTGCGGTTCTCCTTGGTGCCGTGCTCGGCGCCAGCCTCGGATTTCTCTGGTTCAATGCGCCGCCCGCCTCGATTTTCATGGGAGATACCGGTTCGCTTGCGCTCGGCGGCCTGATCGGCGCGGTTGCGATAGCTACCAAGCACGAGATCGTGCTCGCCGTGATCGGCGGCCTATTCGTGCTCGAGGCGGTCTCGGTCATCGTGCAGGTGACGTCGTTCAAGCTCACCGGCAAGCGCGTGTTCAAGATGGCGCCGATCCACCACCATTTCGAGCAACTCGGCTGGACCGAGCCGCAAATCGTCATCCGCTTCTGGATCGTCGCCGTCGTGCTCGCCCTCGCCG
>JAKAPE010000222.1 GCA_021811945.1 Pseudomonadota bacterium
TCCGATCTCAAGGTGATCGGCGGCTCGTCTGCCATCAACGCGATGGTTTACATGCGCGGGCAGTCGGGTGACTACGATCATTGGCGCCAGCTCGGGCTCGCCGGCTGGGGTTGGGACGACGTTCTGCCCTATTTCAAGCGCCACGAAAATCACTTCCTTGGCGCGAGCGACGCGCATGCGGTGGGCGGAGAATTGCGCGTCGAGGCGCCGCGCGTGCGCTGGGACATCCTTGACGCGTTTCGTGCCGCAGCCGAACAGGCCGGCATAAAATGCGTGACCGACTTCAACACCGGCGACAATGAAGGTTGCGGCGCTTTCCACGTCAACCAGAAGCGCGGTCGGCGCTGGTCGGCGGCGCGCGCCTTCCTCAAGCCGGCACGTGGTCGGCATAATCTGCGGCTGGAGACCGCCTGCCTCGTTGAAGGCGTCGATTTCACGGGACGGCGCGCCGCCGCCGTACGCTGGCGGCAAGGCGGGTGCAGCCGTACGGCGCGCTGTCGCGGCGAAATCATTCTCTGCGCCGGCGCCATCGGGTCGGCGCAAATCCTGCTGTTGTCCGGCGTCGGGCCGGCGCAACAGCTCGAGGCGCAAGGCATTCCGGTTGTCGCCGACCGGCCGGGCGTCGGGGACAACCTGCAGGACCATCTGCAATTGCGCCTGATCTACAAGGTCGATGGGATCGCCACGCTGAACGAGCGCTATCACTCCGCCATCGGGCGCGCCGGGATGCTCGCCGAATATGTGCTGTTCCGGCGCGGCCCGCTGACCATGGCGCCCTCACAGCTCGGCCTGTTCACCCGTTCAGACCCGGACCAGGAGCGGGCTAACCTGCAATATCACATTCAACCGCTTTCCCTCGACCGATTCGGGGAGCCGTTGCACGAATTCCCGGCGTTTACCGCAAGCGTCGCCAACCTGCGTCCGACCAGCCGAGGCTATGTGCGGCTGCGCTCGCGCGATCCCGCCGACAAGCCGGTCATCAAGCCCAATTACCTGTCGACCGACCAAGACCGCCGCATTGCCGTCGCCGCCATCCGCCTGACACGCCGGATCGTCGCCCAGCCGGCGCTGGCGCGGTTTCATCCGGCCGAATATCTGCCCGGCGCCGCGGCGCGCGATGACGACGAGGAGTCCTTAATGAAAGCCGCCGGCGACATCGGCACGACGATTTTTCATCCCGTCGGCACCGTGAAGAGGGGGCTGCCGAGCGATCCGCACACTGTGGTCGACGAAGAGCTGCGCGTTTTCGGAGTGGAGCGCCTGCGAGTTGTTGACGCGTCGATCATGCCGACGATCCCCTCCGGCAATACCAATGCCCCAACCATGATGATCGCGGAAAAGGGCGCCGCGATGATCCGCGCACAAGCGAAGAGAATGCCGTGATGAACGCCGCTTTGCGCGCCCAAGCCTTGTGTGCCTATGCCTTGCGCGCCTATGCCTTGCGCGCCTATGCCTTGCGCGCCTATGCCCGGCGGGCCCAAGCCACGCGCGCTTACGCCATCCTCGTTGATCCCGTCGCCACCTGGCGGCGGATCGACGAGGAAGCCGCCGATCCAGCTTATTTGTTGGCGCATTATGTCGCCCTTTTCGCGCTGATTCCCGCTGTCTCCGGTTTCGTCGGGGCCTGTCTTATCGGCGTTGTTGTGCCGCGTGCCGGTCCGGTGCGCCAGTCGATCATCGACGGCTTGTTTGGCGCGACTTTCGGTTATGCCGCCGCTTTTGCCATAGTTCTCCTGGTCGGACTTTGGATCGCTATTCTGGCGCCGCGGTTCGGCGGCCGTCGCGATTTCACGCGCGCCTTTGCCCTGGCGGTCTATTCCTTCACGCCGGTGTGGCTATCCGGCGTCTTTCTCCTCCTGCCGGGCCTGCGCTTCCTCGAACTTACCGGCTGCTATGGCGCCTATATCCTGGTGAAGGGCTTGCCGGTGCTGGTGGGATCGCGCGCGCAGAGATCGCGGCCCTTTGCCGCCGCTACAGTCGTATTCGCCGCCGCTTTGACGCTGCTTGCGGCCGCCGCGCAGCACGCGCTGTTCGCTCGGCCCGGCATGTAGCCCGCATCACGGCGCCATCACCACTCGGCGGCAGCCAGCGGGAAGGCCTGCGAGCGGGAGCAGGTGCTTCCGCTTCGGCGGCTCCTGCTTCGGATGCAAAATTCCCGCCGAGAACCAGTGTTGGAGTGGGCGGCCGCATCTGTCTCCCGCCGGCGGCGGCGATTGTGACTTGCATGTGCGACTGCCGGCCGGGCAGGCAAGGCGAACGTGAAAGTGCTCGGCGTGTCCCCACCATGGCCGCACCTTGGACAGCCAGCCGCGATCCGATCCGGCCTCTCTGCACATTTCCTTCTTGATCGCCGCGTTCACGAAGACACGCGTGACCACGGGATCCTTTGCCGCCGCCCGCACGGCGGCCATGTGTGCCGGCGTCCACACTTTGGGAACGACGCCGAGGCCATCGGGTGCGACCACGTTGACGGCCGGATCGAACTCGCGCTCGGCGGGCGTCAGCACGTGGTCGGGCATCGGCATGAACCAGATGTCGACATCGAGTCCGATCTGGTGGCTGGAGTGACCATCGATCATCGGACCGCCACGCGGCTGCGACATGTCGCCGACGAGGAGTCCGTTCCAGCCCGCTTTTCCAGCGTTCTTTCCCAGCCGCTCTATGAATCGAATAAGGCGCGGATTTCCCCAATAGCGGTCGCGCGATGGCCGCATGACCTGCCAGGAAGGCCCGCTGAATGGCAGTGCCACCGCGCCGGCGAGGCAGCCTGTGGCGTAGGAGCCGATCGAGCGTGCAGGCCCTCGCAGCGGCGTCAGTTTGCGGGCGAATAACTCCTTGGCTGGGATTTTCGGCGAGTTGGGATTGGCGAGCGGCGGCAGCGGCACCGGGTCGAGGGTGCCCGGCGGCGTGTCGTCCACCGTGCTTGCGGCCCTGACGGTGGGCGGTTTGGCATCGTGCGCCAGCACCGGAGCGGCAATAGCAAAAAACAGCAGCAACGGCAGGCGAACCCAAACGTGCATCATCTCTTTCCTGCGGCGGCGCCCGTCATGCAAAACATCTGACGAAACCCGAGGACGATGCAGCTGGCGGTACGTTCTCGCTGCATCCGTCACCTTCGAACGCAATGCGCCCCTGCCGCCCGAACTGTCCCTTTCGCTTAACCCTCAAAGCGCTTCGACCTTTACAGACCGCTGCGCTCCGCTCGATAATTCTTTTGGGGCGACTTGGGGAGGGATGCCGGGGGCTGGGTATGCGCCATTTTGCTTTCGCGGTCTTGTCGGTTGCGGTGATCTTCCTCGTCGCCGCCCGCGCCGATGCACAGGTTCTGGTACGCATCGACCGCGCCCGCCAAACGATGGACGTGAGCGTCGACGGCTACAGCCGCTATACGTGGCCGGTTTCGACCGGCCGACGCGGACTCGCCACGCCGGCGGGTATGTTCCATCCGCAAAGCATGGCGGTGCGCTGGTATTCGCGCAAATACTACCACTCGCCGATGCCGCATTCGATCTTCTTCTACGGCGGCCTCGCCATCCACGGCAGCTACGACATAGCGCAGATCGGCAGAGCGGTCTCTCACGGTTGCGTGCGCCTGTATCCCGCCAATGCCACTGTGCTGTTCGATTTGGTGCGACGCGAGGGTATGCACAACACCACCATTGTGGTGCAGTAGAGGCCCCTCACGCCAACTCGCCCTTCCTCGCTTGTTGTCCGGCGGCATTTCACCATGTCTCGCCGGACCGTACATGTGCATCGTTTTGCAATCGTAGCCGTGTCTCGATCGCCGAGATTCGATCATATCAAATCATTCCTCCCAGAACGATCGCAAAATTACCTCTCCCGCGAATACGTGGGGATGGGCCGGATGGCCAATGCGCCGCGCCGTAGGTGTTGTTCGCGAAACATCGCGCGTTCACCGCCGCCTTGTTCACGAGCGGTTCAGCGCGCGAATCTAGTATTCCGTTGCCGACATCTGATTCAGTTTGGCGTCATTCCGGGACGCCGCGAAGCGGCGGGCCCGGAATCCATAACCGTTGCCCTGAATGATGGATTCCGGGCTCGCGGGCTAAAGCCCGCGTCCGGGAATGACGGAACGAACTGTCAGGGTCAGGACACTACGCGAACAAGATCGACGACAGCCGCTTGCGGCCCTCGATCGTGGCTTCGTCGGTCGGCCCCCACGCAGCGAAGAACTGAAGGAGCTGCTTGCGGGCGCCGTCGTCGTCCCACTTGCGATCCTGCTTGACGATGGCGATGAGCTCTTCGAGCGCTTCCATCCGGCGGCCTTTGCCGTTGAGCGCAACCGCGAGATCGAAGCGCGCCTGATGGTCGAGCGGGTTGGCGGTGACCTTCTTCTCCAGCTCGGCGATGGGGCCTACAGACTTGGCCTGTTCCACTAGTTCGAGCGCGGAGCGCGCGGCGGTGACAGCCGGTTCGTTGCGTTTGGACTCCGGCACCATGGCCAGCGTCTGCCGCGCCTGATCAAGCGCTCCGGTTCCGACGTAGCAGCGTGCGAGGCCGGCGAGCGCATCCACGTTGGTATTGTCCTCGGCAAGAAGCTGCGCATAGAGGTTCGCCGCGCCGGCAGAGTCCCCGCTGAGGAGGGCCGCCTCGGCGGCCTTCAGCTGATCCTGAGCTTCGCCGCCGATGCGGCCCTTGGTCAGCCGATCGAGGAAGGCGACCACCTGGCTTTCCGGTAGCGCCCCCATAAAGCCGTCGGCCGGTTGGCCATTGACGAAGGCGATTACGGCCGGGATCGACTGGATGCCCATCTGCCCAGGAATTTGCGGATGCTCGTCGATGTTCATCTTGGCGAGCTTGACCTTGCCCTTGGCCGCCCGCACCGCCTTCTCCAAGATTGGCGTGAGTTGCCGGCAGGGGCCGCACCACGCCGCCCAGAAGTCGACCAGCACCGGCTGGCGCTTCGATTCCTCGATGACGTCCTTGACGAAGGTCTGGGTAGTCGTCTCTTTGACGAGAGCGTCCGCTGTGGCGGCCGCGGTTCCAGCTTGCTGCAGCATGATGCCTTGCCCTTCGGCCCCTCGGGCCCCTTTTGGCTCGGGCGAGTCGAAAATGTGCCCTGTTCGTTCGATTAAATGGGTGAGACGCTCGGCAAATGCAATCGGCTCAGGCGGGCGCCCCCGAGACGGCTGCGATCCGCGGCCGGTGGCCGGTCGCTGCGAGAAACTTGAGCAAATCCTCGCGCGATATCGCCGTCGTGCCCGTATTCACCAGGGGATGGAAGTTGAGCACGTCGTTGATCATCATCGCCGCATCAAGAATAACGGTCACCCGGCCGGCCTCGTCGTTGATGACGGCGAAAGGCGTGACCGAGCCGGGCTTGACGCCCAGAACTTCGCGCACAAGGCCAGGCGCAGCGAAGGAGAACCGCCCCGAGGCGCCGACAAGACGATGCAGCGATCTCAGCTCGATGACGGCCTCTTCCGGCGCCACGATGAGGTACAGTGCCCCCTTCTTGTCGCGCAGGAACAGGTTCTTGGTATAGCCACCGGCCGTTTTATCGCGCAGCGCGCGCGCTTCTTCGACCGTGAACACCGGCGGATGGGTCGCGGTGTTGTGGGCGATGCCGAGATTATCCAAATAGGCGAAGAGATCGGCGGGGGAGGCGGGCGGCATGCGTTGCGCCGTATAGAGCATGAACGATCTGAATGTAAAAGCGTGGCTCGGGCTTGCTTTCATGGCCCTCGCGATGGATCTATCGATATTTCCCGCCGCGGGAACGCTGCGGTATTGGCAGGCCTGGGTCTTTCTGGGGGTGTTTTGGGCGGCGCAGTTCCCGATCATGCTCTATCTCCCCAGACATGACCCGGCGCTTCTCCAGCGCCGGCTGCGCGGCGGGCCGTGGGCGGAAAAAGAGCGCGCGCAAAAAATCATTGTATACCTTGCCTCGGTCGGGTTCATCGCTCTGCTCGTTGTGCCGGCCTTCGATCGCCGCTTCGGATGGTCGGCGATGCCGCTCTATGTCGTGATACTGGGCGATGCTTTGGTGGCGTTGGGATTTTTCATCGTCTTCCTCGTGTTTCGCGAGAACACATTTACTTCCGCCACCGTTGAGGTCACCCGCGACCAGCGCGTCATCTCGACCGGGCCGTACGCGGCGGTACGCCATCCGATGTACGCCGGGGCATCGCTCTATCTGATCGGCATGCCGCTTGCGCTGGGCTCCTGCTGGGGCCTTCTCGTCCTCGTGCCTTTGATCCCGGTCTTGGTTTGGCGGCTCGTTGACGAGGAAAAGCTTCTCGCCAAGGACCTGCCCGGATATACCGAATACCAGCGCCGGATGCGCTCACGCCTGATACCGGGTGTTTTCTAGCCGTTGACGTGCTGCGCCGCGCGGACGGCCAAGCTGGTTGCAAATGAGCCGGCTCTTTGGCATAGCTTGCACCGCAGCGGCGGTGCCGCCATTTACCCCTACGGATGCGGGTGTAGCTCAGGGGTAGAGCACAACCTTGCCAAGGTTGGGGTCGAGGGTTCGAATCCCTTCGCCCGCTCCAATCATTTCAAGGGCTTATCCTTTCATTCGGTTTCGTTCTTCAGGCACGCTAAAGTTCCAATTTTCCCTTGAAGTCGCGGGGATGGCCTATTACTTTCACGTACTTCAGGTACGCGAAAGTCAAAAAATGGCGTTTCATCTTGTCGGCGAAACACTGGACAAGGCCCGAGGCCACTATCGGGCCGGGACGGGGAAACTCGTCCCGCTCTATCGCGGCATTTACGTCGACGCCGGCGAAGACATCGGCGCAACCGTCCTCAAGCACGCCGTGCGGATCGCCAAATATCTGTATCCGAAGGTCTACCTCTCGGCCGCCAGTGCCGTCACGCTGGGGCCTACTCGTGATGGCCGCCTCTTCTTGAGTGGTCCCCGCAAACAACGCACCCGCATTCGAAGCCTGGAGATCATCCAGAACCAAGCTCCCAAGCATCCGTCCCTTAGCACTGCCATTGTGAATGATGGGCTCGGCGAATTTCGCGTCGACGTGTCATCACCTCGCCAACGATTTCTCGAAGCCTTCCGGCTGCGCAGCGAACACGCAGCCTCCATTGATGACGCGATGCGTGACGCTATTGCCACGCGCCTCATTGAGGAATACGGCAACCCGCGAAACGCGGCCGACGCCGTTTGGGCACTCGCCGGGGAAAACGGATGGCATCGCGAAGGTGAGCGAGCCGAGCGATTTCTCCTGCATCGACCTCTCCCAATGACGATCCGCAACGAAGCCGCACTTGACCTCATAGTCGCCTGGCATGGCGAACCGATCGGGCACCTTACGGCATGATGGCTTCGAATGGCGCTGGAGCCCGGTCGAGCGACGAGGCCCTACACTGATCCGACAGACGACTCCGGGCAAATTGCCGCCCTTCATCATGGCGCTATTGCCGGAAGGCTGGCTGGAGTCGGTGCTCAAAGACAGGGATGAACGTGCGGCGCTACGTTCCGGCAAGCGCTACGTGTCGAACATCACCATAGTAGAGCGCGAAAGCGAACTCGCGACGCTGCCGCGCGATGCTCTGCTCACGCCATTAAGTCAGTTCTCAAAGGACGGCGTCTTCACCGGCACGTATGCTGGGCCGGGCCGCGGTGAAATCAACGAAGGTTTTGAGCAGAATCTCGCAAGATTATTCGAAAGCAGCGAGACACCACGCCTCTCCGGCATCCAGATCAAAGCGCCGATGAATTTGGACGAGAAGGGAATGCTGACTCCCAGCACGCATACGCCCTTCACCCATATTCTCAAACCGGCGGGCGGTGCCGGCTACGAAGCGCTACCGCTCGTCGAATGGCTTGCGCTCGCGGTCGGCTCGGCGGCTGGTCTCGATGCGCCTGCGAGCGCACTCGTTGCCATGCGTGATGGCATGCCCCCGGCGTTGTTGGTCGAGCGCTTCGATATTCGTCGGGGTATGAATGATACCCGGATGCTAGCACTCGAAGACCTATGCTCGGTTCTCGACTTGCCAACCTCGGCAAAATACGACTCCACGATGGAGCGTGTGGCCCGCGCCGTGCGAGA